>CAYTTS010000042.1:0-9488 GCA_964440875.1 uncultured Erysipelothrix sp.
TAATGTTACTGATAACATTAGAACTACTAATACACTCAATAATTTTTTCATATTTCCTCCTTTTAATTATATGTATATTGAATATTTATAAGCAAAATTTATTTTTTAGATTTCCCCCTCTCCTTATTATTTATTTTCACGTCAAATATCTTCGACGATAACCCAACGTTTTTCTTTATTACTTAAAATCGCAGCTTCAACTAGTTTCATTAAGTAATAACCCTCATTGAAATCCACGTTTTCATTAATATCTTTTGTAAATGATTCATAGAAAGTTGCAATTGAATTTTTAAATGCATCAGCCCATCCAACAGCATGACCATTAGGTAAACTAATATAATCTCTAACAGCAGGTGATACATACTTAGGATCTGCATAAATTACTTCATTTCCACCTTCACGATTTCCAACAATTAACTTATCAGCAACTTCCTGGTTCCATGTTAGTGATGATTTAGAGCCTGAGACAACTAACTCAACGGCATTCTTATATCCACCAGTAACCTGTGATACATCCATTGAAACCTTAGTTCCACCTTCTAGCTCAACAATTAAGAATGCAGCATCCTCATTGACCACTTCCTGCTCAGCAATAACTTCTCCATACTCAAGTGCAAAAGTTTCTCCAAACTGTTCGCGTTCTTTACGATATGGATAAGCAATTACCATCTCACAAAATACTTTAACTATCTTTTTATCATATACGTACTGTATTAGATCGAATAAATGTGTCCCAATATCAGCAACCGCTCTTGATGGCCCTACTAATTCTGGATTGAAATGCCAATCATAATCAGTATCAAACATTAACCAATCCTGAACATATTGAGCTTGTCCCATTAATGTTTTACCTATCACTTCATTTTTTACACGCTCTCTCATCTCTTTAACCATGACATTTCCACGATAGTTTAAATTAACAGCTGACTTAACATTATATTCTTCTGCAAGTTCACTTAATTCTAATGCCTCTTCACTCGTTAATGACAATGGTTTCTCACAAAATACATTTACACCAGCCATAATGACTTTTTTAGCCATATCATAGTGTAAGTAGTTTGGCGTACATATGTGGACAACATCTAGACCTTCAAGATCTAGTAAATCATTTAGATCATCATAAAAATAATCGATATCATAAACTTCAGCTAATGCTTTAGCTTTATCGAAATCACTCTGAACTATCCCAACAATCTTAGTTCTTGGGATCCTTCTAATTGCTTCAATATGTTGTTTTCCTACAAATCCGACACCTACTACGCCGACGTTAATTATCTTCTTCATATAATTACCTCCGTTACAGTAAATATTTCCTTGTTACATCTAATTAACTAAATTGTATGCGATTACAGGATAGAAGTCAACCATTATTTTAATAAATACTGTAAGATAAAACTTATTTTATGTAACGCTTGTAATCCGTTACATTATTATGTATACTTTAATTACAATTACATTAAAAGGAGCTACTATGGATAAGAAATTAACTATTAAGGATATTGCTGAAATAGCTGGAGTTTCAACAGCTACTGTTTCACGCGTTTTAAATGGAAAAGATAAAGTAAAAACTGAGACAAAAGAACATGTACTTAAGATAGTAGAAAAATACGACTATAACCCAATTCAGAATTTAACACTATCTAATGAGAAAAGTAAAACTATTTTAGTTTGTGTAACAGAACTAAAAAACCCTTTTAATGTACCTATATTTGACGGAATACAAAATTCCGCCAAGAAACATGGATACGATGTTTTAATTCTACAAACAAAAGATATGTACACTACATTCTCTGACTATGAGACTATTCTTAAGTCACAAGAGTTTGCCGGCGTTATATTTGTTTCAACATTAACCGAAGATCAACTATTAGATATAACTGAACAACTACATCATCGAACACCTATCGTTCTATGTAGTGAGTTTATTGAAAATAGTCCTGTATCATATGTTGGAATTGATGATATCGAAGCTATTCAAAAAGCTACAAATTACCTACTATCCATAAATAGAAAAGATATCTTATTTTTAAACTCAAAGCTTGCACACAACTATGCTAAAAAGAGAGAAGAAGGATTTAGACTCTCATTAGCAGAAGCAAATCTTGAAGTGGACGAGGAATTAATTGTTAGACTATCATCAGTAAACCACTCACTTGCATATGCCTCTGTAATGCATGCATTAAGTAGAGAAAAGATTCCTAATGCAATTCTATGCGCATCAGATGTCTATGCTATTGGAGCTTTAAAAGCATGTCAGAAAAAAGGATTAAGAGTTCCTGAAGATATCGCAATTATCGGCTTTGATAATATTGATCTAACAACAATGATTGAGCCTTCATTAACGACTATCGATCAACCATCATATCAAATAGGCTATCAATCATGTGAGTTATTAGTCGAAAAGATACAATACCCAAATAGTAGTGTAAAAAAGATTTTATTAGAAACTGAATTAATCATAAGAGATTCAACGCCAATTAACATTGGTTAGAAAGGAAAGTACATTAATACTATGTACTATAGATAAATATGAAACTTGGATTAAATACCGCAATACTAGGACATATGGATTTTTATGAAGCAGTTGATTTTGCAAGTGAAGTTGGTTATGAAGCACTTGAAGTTGCATGTTGGCCACAAGGAAAAGCAGAAAGAAGATATGCAGGAGTCTCACATATTAATGTGGATAACTTAGATAATCATGAGGTTGATAAGATACTTAACTATTGTAAAGAAAAAAACATTGAAATATCAGCATTAGCTTATTATCCAAATCCACTAGACGAAGACTTAGAAGCTCGCGAAACTAATATTAATCACTTAAAAAAAGTAATTAAAGCCGCAGAAGTTCTAAATGTAAATTTAGTAACTACTTTCGTCGGAAAAATGCAAAGTAGAAACGTAAGTGATAATATAGAAGAATTCAAAAAAGTCTGGCCTGATATTATTAGTTACGCAGAAGTACACAATACAAAGATCGCTATTGAAAATTGCCCAATGTTATTTACAGAAGACGAGTGGCCAGGTGGGCAGAACTTATTCACCTCAGCAGCCATCTTTAGACAGCTATTCGACATTATAAAAAGTGACAACTTCGGAATTAACTTTGATCCTTCACATTATATTTGGCAACAAATGGATTACTTAAAACCAATATACGAGTTTAAAGATAAAATATTCCACATACACTTCAAAGACATAAAACTATATAGAGATAAACTAGATGATGTTGGAATATTAGCACCACCACTTCAATACATGGCACCAAAGTTACCAGGACTTGGAGATGTTAATTGGAGTCAGTACGTAAGTGCACTAAATGATATCGGATTTAAGGGATATGCCTGTGTAGAAGTTGAGGACAAATCATTTGAAAACAATAATGATGACATTAATAAATCATGCATACTATCTTATAAATATTTAAGGAACTATGTAATTTAAAAACAAGCAATTAAAAAAAGTGTAAATCGTCAATTTCACGATTTACACTTTTCTATATTTTAGAAACCGAATCTCTTATTATTAACTCTGGTTCATATATCTTATTACCAGAGACTTTCTTTTTTTGTATAATATCAATTAACATATTAGCTGCATCGATCCCTATCTGTTCTTGAGGATGTGTAGCTGTAGTAATAGGAACTTGTCCTGCATAACTAATATATGCATTATCTATACCTACAACTGATATATCGCCTGGAACACTGATATCATATGACATTAACTCTTTTATAACCATATTAGCAATATCATCATTATATGAGACGACTGCAGTAATTTCTTTATTATCAATAATCCTTTTAACGACGTTTTCTACAACTTCATTTCTATTCTCGGTAGAATAGGTAAATATATTGTCTTGATCCATAGTCATATCCGATTCTCTAAACGCCTTAATAAAACCCGTGTATCTTTGCTTGCCCTGAATATCATCACTTTTTGTAATTAAAACAATATTTTTATGATTATTTTCTATTAGGTAATTTGTAGTCAAAAAACTAGCTTTGACATCATCAAGTTTTAAGTAAGGAAAGGACAATTCTTCGTAAAAAGCATTGAACATTACCACTGGCATCTTACTTTGCTTGAACGAAAGATAATAGGGTATGTTTGGATTAATCAAATTACTTTTCGTTGGCTCAATAATTATACCACAGACATTTTGATCCATAAGCATTTCTAAACACTGTTTTTCTTGCTTAAAATCGTTATTAGTACTAGCTATCAGTAATGAGTAACCACGATTTCTTAAAGTTTCTTCTATCCCCCTCATTATTGAAGGAAAGATATAGTCTGAAAAATAAGTAGTGATTATTCCAATTGTTTTTAAATCATTAGAACTACTATTATTGTTTAAATATTCATCAATTGCATACGATCCAGAACCATGTTCTTTTCTTACATATTTATCATTAACAAGAATAGATAACGCCTGACGTACCGTATACCTACTCACTCCATATTTTTTTTGTAATGAAAGTTCAGACGGTATTAGTTCGTTTACAGGGTACTCATGACTCAATATTTTTCCTTTAATGTCTTGAACAATCTGCTCATATTTTTTCATGAATACATCTCCATTCTATAAACTAATTTTCACTCCAACTACACTCATAGGAGGTACTGTGATCTTTATAATACTATCATTAAATTCATAATTATCAAAGTTTTTACTAATTACATTATATGGATTTTCAAATGTATTGTGAGCATCTAACCTATCGCCACTTATAACTCTACATTCAAGAATCTCTTTTATTCCATCAATAGAATAAACAATTTCTTTTGATTTCTCATGATCGTAATTACAAATTGATACACTTAAGATATCATCTTTTAATCCTGCAGTTTCTGAAATGTTCTCAATTTCTTCACCTTCAATATCAATATAATTACTATCTTGATAATCTTTATACATTTCCATTAAGTAAAATGTCGGTGTTAAAAGCATCTTCTCTTTATCTGTCTGTATAACAGCCATGAGAACATTTACCATTTGAGCTAGATTAGCCATCTGTATTTTATCTGCATGTTTGTGGAACACATTTAAGTTTATTGCAGCAATCATGACATCTCTTATTGTATTAATTTGATATAGAAATCCAGGATTTGTACCTTTTTCAGGTGTGTACCAAGAGCCCCATTCATCAACAACTAATTTAAGTCTCTTATCTTTGTCATGTTTCTCAATAACTGCATTATGATTCACAATCAAATCTTCCATAAAATGCGCACTCTTCATTATCGAATACCATTCAGATACAGGGAAACCCGTTGCTGGTTTAGTTTCACCTGGTTTTGTAACTAATGAATAGTGATGAAGTGCGATACCATCAAATAGATCTCCAGCACGTTCAACTACAACATCTGTCCAATTATAGTCATCTATATTAGGCCCAGATGCAATTTTAATTAATTTAGTATCTGAGTAATCATGAATATACGTTTGATATTGTCTATAAATATCAGCATAATACTCTGGTCGCATCATTCCGCCACAGCCCCACGCCTCATTTCCAACACCAATATATTTAATCTTCCAAGGCTCTATTCTACCGTTCTCTTTACGTAAATCAGTCATCGGACTTTCTTCACTAGAAGTCATGTATTCTATCCACTCTTGAACTTCTTGTACAGTCCCACTACCAACATTAACATTTACATACGCTTCAGTATCTAACTGCTCAACTAGTTCAAAGAACTCGTGCGTTCCAAATGTATTATCTTCAGTAAGACCTCCCCAGTTAGTATTAACTATCTTCTTACGTTCTTTACCAACTCCGTCTTTCCAATGATAATTATCTGCAAAACATCCACCTGGCCATCTTATTACTGGTATGTCTAGACGTTTTAATGCTTCAACAACATCAGTTCTTATACCATTAATGTTCGGGATTTCAGAGTCTACTCCGACCCAAATCCCTTCGTAAATACATCTACCAAGATGTTCAATAAAATGACTATATATGTCACGATTTATTACATGCGTCTCTTTGTTTATCAAAAGTTTTCTCATTATTTTATCCCCGTTGTTTTTATTCCATCTGTCAAATGCTTAGACGCTAAGAAATATAGTACTATTGGAGGAATGGAAATAATAATTGAGAATGCCATTTGTAAGTTCCAAGCAATCATTCCAGAAGTACCTTGTATAGTAAATGAATCTAATGCTCCTAATGTAATTGTTTTTAATGCTTCTGAGTCAATGAAAATTAAAGGCATAAACAATTCGTTCCACCAGTGAACAGTAGACATAACACCTACTGTAATAAAGATTGGTTTAGCAATTGGAACAATTACCTTAGTAAATATTTGCCAGCTACTACAACCATCTATTTTAGCAGATTCATCTAAACTCTTTGGAATCGTTAAATAGAATTGCCTGAATAAGAACACATTATAAGGGAAAGCAAAGAAACTAGGAATGATCATTGGAGCTAAACTATCCAGCATTCCAAATTGCTTAAATAGCAAGAATTGTGGTATCACGGTAATTACTGTAGGTACCATCATAGTCGCTAAGATTAAACCGAAGATTGCGCTCTTTCCTTTAAACTCCATACGTGCCAAAGGATATGCAACAATCGAACTCGATAGTAAGGTTCCAAGTGTATTACCTATAATTAAAATTAATGTATTTTTCATATATATAATAATATTTGGATTTTTCATAACCTCAACATAGTTTTGCCATTGCGGATTTCTAGGAATGAACTGTGGAGGATATTCACTAATACCAGGAACAGTTTTTAATGAATTCACAAATATCCAGTAAATAGGGAATAACATCATCATTGCAACAATAATTAAACTTAAATATTGGAAAAATTTAAACTTTTTACTTGTCTTCATCTTAACCTCCTAATATGTAACTCTATTTTTCGACATTCTGAATTGAACAATCGAAACTAGAGACACAATCACAAATAGCACTACAGCAAGTGTACTTGCTGTCCCCATATCAAACGATCTAAACGCTTGATCATATATCTTCATACTAAGAACTTTCGTTGCATCACCAGGT
Source organism: uncultured Erysipelothrix sp. (assembly GCA_964440875.1). Lineage (GTDB taxonomy): Bacteria > Bacillota_I > Bacilli_A > Erysipelotrichales > Erysipelotrichaceae > JAAZDN01. Next base: position 7,028 of record CAYTTS010000042.1, read on the forward strand.
CCACCACCAGTTAATGGGTATAATAATGTGAATGCCCCATTGAACGAGTTGACTGTCGCTACAACTATATTAAAGAATAGCATCGGTGAAATAAAAGGAAGTGTAACATGTCTAAATTTAGCCCAAAAACCACCACCATCCAATGAACAAGCTTCATATATTTCTTGCGGGACTTCCTTCAAACTTGCATTAAAAATTAGCATCATTTGGCCCATAGAGAATGTAAATATACTAGCAATTGCAACTACTACCCAAACTGTATTAGAGTTACCCAACCAGTTTATTGATTCAATTCCAAATATGTTTAATAAGTAGTTAAGTACTCCCATTTCCTTACTAAACGATAGTTTTAATACTCCAGCCATAACAACAGCTGGAATTACTGATGGTATCAGGAACAATGCTTGAAAAAACCTAATTCCCTTTACTTTAGCATTCAATAACATTGCTAAGCCTAGTGATGCAAAAACAGATACTGTTGCATTAATAGCTGTGAATTTTAAAGTAACTACTAAAGTTTTTCTAAACATTTCTCCATCCGTTGTAAATAACTTGATATAATTGTCTAATCCTACGAATTCTGGTGTTCCTAATAAGTCCCATTTAGTTAAACTTAATAAAAATGAGATGATTATCGGGCCACCAGTAAACAAAATAAATCCAATTATCCAAGGTGATAGATATTTATATGCGCTTTTTCCTTCTGAACTCTTCTTTCTCATGTGTACCTCCTACTGCTATTACTATTAATGAATAACGAATTGGCTGCGCCAATTCGTTATCATTTTTTATTAAATGTTTATTTAGCGTTTATCTTTTCCATTTCAGCAATTATTGACTCATATGTTGACTCTCCCATTAGGTAAGCATCCATTAGATCAATTAAGTTTGAAGTGTCTGAAGCATTAGCTAATACGTATCCAAAACTTCCATTTTCTTGCATCCAATCAAATACTGTCCAATCTGTTGGTCCATTTTTACCAGCATTTTGATATTCTCCCTTTTCACCGTATACTTTTATAGCCGATGGGTTGTTAGAGAATTTTGTAGTCATTGATTGACCTTCTTCACTCATCATAAATTCAATAAATTTCCAAGCAGCTTCTTTTTTCTCACTTGCTGCGTTTATAGTGTAGAATCCAGTATGTAATGTAGTGTAATCTTTTGTTCCTTTTGGAAGTGGTGCAATATCCCAATTAAATTCAGAATCACCATATAAAGCAGTCATCCATGATCCAGTTCTTGTCATTGCTGCTTTACCTGCTGCGAATAAATCTCCAATACTTTCTCCAGCTTCAGGCTGTGGTGCTGATTTATCGATGTTAACCATTCTGTTTTCGATCTCTAGTGTTTTCTTAAGACCATCTCCTAGTACGATATTATTATCTGAATCAATAATGCTATCTCCGTATGAACCAATCATTGAATACCAGATACCTCTAAAGTTAATTTTATCAGTACCCCAAACATCCGTAGTGTTTCCATCACGAACAGTTAATTTTGCAGCTGCATCAGCATAATCTTCCCAAGTCCATGTTCCATCAGGATAGTCTACGCCAGCTGAATCAAATAAGTCTTTGTTGTAGTAAACGAATTCCCCTGCATATGACCAAGGAAGTCCATAATTACCATCAACTATTTTAGATAATTCATCAACAGCAGGAATAAACTCTTGTTTACCTACGTCAGAATTTGCCATATACGGATCTAAATCTTCAATTAATCCAGCTTCCTTGAATCTTGGAAGATCCGTCTCGAACGCAATAATAACGTCTGGTGCCGTTCCACCTATTAACATTGTATTAATTTTCTGTGAGTACTCACTGTCAGGATATAGAACGTGTTCAATTTTAATTCCAGGGTTTTCGCTCTCAAACTTTTTGAAGATATCTTCATCAAAATTATCCCAATATGAGAATTTTAATACGATTTCATCTCCTTCTGCCGAACCTTTTCCACCAGTTCCACCACAAGCCACCAGGACTAATCCTGCAACTAATAATAAAGTAATAAATTTAATTGTTTTTTTCATGTTTTCTCCTTCTAAAATTTTTCTTCTTTATTAATCCAAACTTTCATATTACCTTTCGTACGATTCGCCCATAAATAATATGGAATCGCAACTGTTTTAGTATTTAATTTCTCATTAGCACCATAGTGATATAACGAATCAACTGGTTTTAATGTATAAGAATCAAATACTATTTGATCATACTTAAGCTCTTTTATAGAGGATTCTATGAAACTCTCAACAACTTCGTATGATACTTCGGCAGGAACAATTGTCTGTAGTACATCTTTACCATTATCTGCTTCCTCGATGCAATAAACAACCGGACCTCTACTTAGGGCAATCTTACCTAAGTTTTCAGTAACTTTAGGATTAGACTTCATTTCTCTAACAGCTAATTTATAAGTCAATTTTATATTTGTTTCTCCACTGAGCAAATTATCAACTTTT
>CAYTTS010000043.1:0-9428 GCA_964440875.1 uncultured Erysipelothrix sp.
GTTAAATTTAAAAATAATTAGTTAAATAAAAATACCACTCTTTGTTAATAATAAACAATAGTGGTATTTTATAATTTATCCCATTTAATTAAGCTTTTGGCTAATATCGCTAATATTAAGAATAGTAGAACTAACATAATTGGAATAGTAACCCTCTGAAGACCTAAAACAATGAGACCAAGATAAGGAATTGCTAAAGTAACTTTTCCAATAATATCACTCTCATATATATCCCAACGATCTATCTGATTATACTTATCACTCATAGTTTTATAAATTCCATCCTCAATAGCATGAAGACGATGGGTAATTATCTCTTTGTATCCATCATCATTTAAGTCATATTTAAAAGTAATTATATCATCAACGACAATATAATCTTTACTCTTGTCGACAATAATTGAAGAGTGAGGAGCTATGGTTAGATCCATACTATCAGAAACTACGACAAACAGTTTATTTTTTGAATGCATATCAAAATACTCTGGAAAATACATCTTAACTGATACAAATATTAAGCCAATTAAAATAGTGATATAGGCACGAAGTTCAAATCTTTTATAAGTTATTTTTCGCATAAAATCCCTACTTATTTGGATCAGGCATATGACCTAGTATCCAATGATCACTATTACTAGGACTTATACCTTTTGTCGGAATCAAAGAGTATTTATAATACCAAAGGCCTTCATAACTTACTACATCATACTGTTCATATGTATTTTCTTTATGATATTCAAACTGATAAATATTCTAATCAAGACTATCTGCCCTTGGTGGACTCTTCCTATCAGTAAAGTTTTTAGCAGCACCTTCAGGACTTACTTTATATATTTCACTACCCTTACTAACAAACCTACGACCAAGACAATGTTCATTGATGAGTTGATAATCATTTAAAACATCATAGTTATGAATTAAACACCAATCATTATCACCTACATCTTCAGGAGTTTTATTTGTGCCTATTTTTGAATAGAAGTATTTCGCTTCATTATTAACCGTAACAGAAGTTACAACATCTACAGGATAAACAGCACCTTCATAGTGATAATAAAATAATGATGTATAAAGTTCCTGTCAAGCAACTTTAATTCCACTACTTGGCGGTTTACAACCGTATGTAGTATTTGGTTCACACATATTTCGTGCTTCACGTAGATTCATCTTAAAGAAATGGTTGTATCCATCAATTTCCTCGTTGAAAACAACAACTGTATACTTTGACATATCAATACCATTAAACTCAATATATTTTGTTGACTCTTTATCAAGGTGAACAATATCATCCATTCTAATATATCCAGGATGCTCACTATAAATCCAAGAGCCAATATTAATATAATTTGTGGTGTTGATAGTGTTTGGTTCTTCGACTTCAAGCCAATAGGAAAAACTTCTTCCAACCATAAAGATTAGAAGAAGTATTATAGCTATTAATGTTAGAAGCTTAGTTTTCATACTTTGTTTAATTACTCAACAATAGTTTCTACATTAAATGTTAATTTAAGTTTTAAGGCATTACTAGCTACTTGATCATATTCTGCTTTATCTTTTGGTTCATTAGCAAATACTACTTTTACCTTAACCATTGTATCTATACCGTTGATTATTTCGATACTGTCTGCACTTACTGTAAATAATTCTGAAAATCCTTCCACAGTACCTGTGATATTTAGTAGGCCTTTTGCTCCTTTTACTCCATTTTCTCCTTCTGTTCCATCACCTGTCCATAAAACATTTATATCAATATCGATACTACTTTTATTTTTTCATCTTCAAAGCCTTTTGGAACAAGTCTACCTTCTGGAGTAGATTCTTTTACTGTCATTTTTGTATCAACTGTTTTTCCTTTGCCTATTTGAATAGTGTTTTCATAGTCATTAAGTGTAGTACGTTTACTTCTCCTGCCCAATAAGCAAATGAGAACGTTGTTAAAAGTAGTGCTAGTATTAATAATACTACAACACTAAAATATTTAGTTAATTTCATTGAATTTCCCCCGTCTTTTTGTTGTAATGAAAGTATTTTAACACTTTCACCAGTGAACTCATTATAGATCTATAAGGAAATATTAGCAACACATTAGTAGTGGTATAGACCAGATTAAGGCTTTATTTATTGGCTTTTAGCGACCACCACCGCCGCCACCGCCAAATCCTCCTCCACCTGAGAAGCCTCCGCCAGAGAAGCCACCTCCACCTGAGAATCCTCCGCCTGATCCACTACTAACTTTAGGCATTACTGTTTTTGGTATTGTTGCCATTGAGTTTGATATTGTACGCATCATCATATAATTAGTCATAGGAGTTCTACGGTAACTTCTAATATATGGTGCTTGTGGTATTTCAATTTCTTTAAACTGATCTAGCCAAAGTGTACTCATGCCAAATACCATGGCATATGGTAGTACATCATAGTATAAATATGGATTCTCTTTTTGCATAACAATTAGTTCGTCATGTTTAGCATACTTAATAAATGTTCTAAGCCCGCTAATCTCTCCATAAATATCAGCTCCAAATTGAGTTCTGACTTTTAATAGACTTGCCACAGCAATTGTAAGTGTTATGAATAAATAAGCTATCATTACGATGATTACATTAATATGGGCATTATAGTACTTAGATACTAAAGTAAGGATTACTGTTTGGATAAGTAATGAAATTATTATCGTAACAAACATTGTAAAATAAACTTTTGACATTTTATTATCTTTGCTATATTTTTGAGTAGTGATATCTAATATTGCTGCGATAAATAGCAATGATAATCCATGTATAAAGGCAAAGATAGCTGACATATATGACTTACTTATAAAGAAGTATAAGAAGAAACTAAATATTGATACTGAGATAATACTAATAGCAAAGAATAAATTCATCGATCTTTGTGATTTTGGATTAAATATTAATCCTTTTGATTTTACTGCTTTTGAGACTTTCATATTAGCCGTTAATATATCATTATAAACTTGCTTTTTAGACCAATCATCAATAGTTATCTCATCATCTTTATAAAACATCTTATTAAAGAGTTCTCTTTCAAATTGAATGTCGCTCGTATTTTCAGCTAATTTGAAGAAACTTAATTCTCCATCTTCAGCTTCATCTATTCTAATTAAGCCTTTGTTAGCCCACTCAAATAGTAGTGAGTACATTGCATCAGCTTTTTGAGGACTTGAGTAGATATTTCCAACCATTGGGCTATTATAGCCATCAGGTGCTTTAAAACTAATCTTTTCAATAGTTACTATTCTAGGTGTTAATGACTTCTTAATTACAGCTAGGATAAAGAGGATAATTGAAAATAAGATAAATGCATATAAAATAGGATTTACTGATGGACGATTGAAGTAATCATCACTTAGTGCTACCTGGGCTGTTATACCATTTCCATGTGTGAAAATTGTCTCACGATCACTCTCACAAGTAAAACTTGTATTTGTCGTATCACAGTTTAAAGTAAATTCACCATTTATATCTTTACCTTTAACTACTAAATTATCTAAATCTGTTTCTTTATAAAAATTAACGGTAGCACTAAACTTATGTAGCACTGCCGACCAATCACTGACAAGATTTTGAAAGAATGCTTCTTTTTGATTTTTTAAATTAATTGCTTGTGAGTGAACCTTGTATTTAACAATATATTCTTTAGGTCCAGTAAACCTTGGTCCTGAATCTGGTCCGATAACAATTTGTTTACCGTTATCTTGTGAATCGACATAAAACTCATCATTAACACTAATATCAGTAACCGCAAAATAGTATGTTTTTTTATCAATAGTATTATCTTCGTTTGTAAATTCCATATTATAGTGTGTTGGTATATTTCGGAATATTCCAAGTGCTGGTGAGGTAAAGTTTAAATAGTAATGTTCAATAACATCGTAAGTACCATCCTCATTAACTTCAATAAAAACTTCTAAATTATCTATTTCAAAATTATCTAAAGCATTAACTTCTCTTTGTATTGTAAAAGAAAAGATAATACTAGTTAGTATAAATAATTTTAAGAATTTGTTTTTCATTTAAACACCAACTTTCTTAATTAATTATAACTTATATTATCTTTTTAATCTATTTTATTTTATTTTACTTTTATAGAACGATCTATTTTCAAGTGAGAATTGACGTGTAGTAAACTCCCCTGCTTCAATTGTATCCATCGCTTTATCTAACATATTAATTCGAGCATCTAAATTGTCAATAAATGATAATAATTCCGCTTCAGTGACCATTGGCAGAACTGGTGAACCATATTCATATTCTCCATGATGTGATAGGATTAAATGTCTTAATAACATTACTTCTTCACTATCTTCATAGCCTAACTCTTTAGCGTATACTAGTAAGTCTGCTTGCATAAGCGAGATGTGACCTAATAGTTTACCTTCAGTTGTATAATGCGTTAATATTGGCCCAGATAACTCTGTCGTTTTACCAAAGTCATGTAGAAGAATTCCTGCGTACAATAGACTCTTGTTAATAAAGCTATGTTCATTACAAAGACTTTCAGCAATTTTTAACATACCTAATACGTGTGTCGCTAAACCTCCAACATATTCATGGTGAATTCTTGATGCTGCCGGATAAGTGAAGTAATCATTTTCATTTTTAGTAATAATAGTTTTCGTAATATTATATAGAATCTCATTTGATATATCTTCTACGTAACTATAAATATTTTCCTGTAATTCTTCTCGTTTTATTGGTGATGCCTTTAAGAAGTCAGCAATGTCATATTCACTCTCGTCAATTAAACGATTACTAATTATTCTTAACTGTAGGTTTCCTCTATATAATAAAACATCTGAGTTTACTAATAATACATTTCCAGGTACAACATTTTTAATATCTTCCTCATTAGCATCCCAAATCTTAGCATCAATAGTTCCACTATTATCTTGTAGTTCAACGTTTAAGTATGTTGCTCCTGCATTAGTTAAACCTTTGCTAACATTAACTACAAGTAATGCTTCACTAATTCTTAATCCTTCTTTAAAATCTTTTATATATGTTTTACTCATTACTATTCTCCATTTCATCTAATAATTCATTAATTAAACTTGAACTATATCCTTTAGAATAAAGAAAATTAAAATTCCTCACCCTTAAGTCATAACCTTCATATTTACGACTATAGCGACGATTTACTTTCTCATATTCTTTTCTTAATAATTCTTCTTCAATATCTTCACTAACACTAATATCTATGCTTAATATTACATTAGATATTATATCATTATTAAAGCCTCTATATAGAAGCTTTTGTCTAATTGTGTTGATAGTAGCGAACTTATTCTTATTTCTGATCGTTTTTAAGCTTTTTCTCGCATATTCTAATGCTAGATCAAACTCTTTCTCACCATCAAATATTAGTAAGTTCTCAATATTATCACTATTAATTTTAACATTTATTAATTCAGATTTAATTTTATTATAGCCATAGTATTTTATTTGACTTCTTTCAATCAAATCTCTTGTGTATCTTTCATCATTAATAAAGTCATAACGTTTTAATTTATTAATTATTTCATCTACATCTCGCTTATTTAAATCAAAATCATATAATAAGCTTCTAATCTCATACTCACTACGATCTTTATATTTTATCTTATTTAAAGCACTCATATAAGCACTATGATAATTACTAATAGTCTTTAAAAGACCTAACATGCGTTCATCAATTTCCATATTAGCTTTAAACTTATATTCAAGATAATCATCTTCTGATATTTTAAAACTAGTTTTATCAGATAAATTTAATAAAACATAATTATTCGTTACTTTAATCGAAGTAATTTTTTTCATTTTTCTCTATCTCAATAGCCTCTCTGTAACAAGCGATAATATTATTATAGTATGATTCTAGACTGTATTCTTTACTCTTTTCTAGTGCACTGTTAAAAACATTTTTCTTAATATTTTTATCAGCCGAGAATATAATAATCTTATCAGCTAAATCATTTTCATCATCAAAGTAAAAACCAGTTTCTCCCTCAATAACAAGATCCTCTAATACTTCATCCTTACGAGCAAAAATAGCTAAACCACTCGCCAATGCCTCTATGTATGTTAATCCTTGAGTTTCTGTTGTTGAGGCACTAATAAATGCATCAGCAGTATGATAGTATCTAGGAACATGGTCTGATGGTACTATACCTTCAAAGAAAACATAATCTTCAAGTTCTAATTTCTTTACTAATTTTTTTAAATTATCTAAGTCAGGACCATCACCAACAATTAATAATTTTGCTTTAATGTTTTTATCTTTAATTACCTTAAATGCCTTAATTACCATATCAACACTTTTCTCTTGAGCGATTCTACCAACATAAGTAAATAAGGTATCCTCACTACTAATATTATACTTAGCTTTGATTTCTTCCTTAATTTCATCACTAGTTTGACTAATATCGAACTTATCAAGATCAAGACCTGTCGGAATAACACTTATTAATTTCTTAATACCGTATCCTTCTAACATCTCTTTTGTTTTTAAACTTGGTGTTATTACAATATTACTCTTCTTAGTAAAAGACTTGCTTAATACTTCCACTAATTTTTTAGTAATATCATCTACTATTTTTATATCAAATAAATTTACATAATGAGTATAATCTTCATAAGTTGTATGGTAGGTATTAACTAAGGGTATATTTGATGTTGTCGCTAAGTAACGACCAAAAATACCAATACCAAATTCTTGTTGAATATGGATAATATCCAAATCCCATTCATTAATTGTTTTTGTTGCTAATGGTTGTAGTGGACTACTAACTTTGTAACCATATAAGAAATCTAATTTAATTCCTGGTAATCTTAAGATTCTATTTTCAGCATCATATGTAGTTTTAATAATATTAGCATGATTAGTAACTAGATAGACTTCATGTCCATGCATTTCTAATGTCTTCTTTAAGTTTACAACAGATGTCACTACCCCATTAATATCCGGTAAATATGTTTCAGTAAATATTCCAATTCGCATATTTAATCCCTCTTTTCGTATCTCTCTTATTTCATTATATGGAATTAGTTTGATTATATCAAATAATCAAGTAAATTTTTGCTTACATTACTGTAATGTATCGCCTTATTTAAGCCAAAATATAGTTTTTATGTATTAATAAAAAGAGTAGATTTACTCTTATATTTATTAGTATTTAGAATCAATATTATTATTTAATAAGATTATAATGATTAAGACAATAAAAAATCAAGGAATGACATATTTAGTCACTCCTCGATTAATATTATATTTTTACTGTGTATCTACTAATTGTTTTAAACGTTTGTAACGATATTCAGCATCTAATCTAGATTTAGCAAATAGGTCATCTGCGTGTTCTGGATTAATTGTACTTAATGCAGAGTATCTACGTTCTTGAAGTAAGAAGTCTTGATACTTGTCAAAGTCTGGTGCTGGTGAATCAATCGTTAATGGAGTCTCTAATTCAGGGTTGAATCTGTATAGAGTCCAGTATCCTGATGATACAGCATCTTTTTGACGTTGTTGGTGATTAGCTAATCCGCCTTTAATACCGTGTTCAATACATGGTGAGTAAGCAACGATTAGTGATGGACCATTGTATGCTTCAGCCTCTTTGAAAGCTTTAATAGTTTGCATACGGTTAGCTCCCATTGAGATAGAAGCGACATATACGTGACCATAAGTCATCATAATTTGTCCAATATCTTTCTTAGCTACCTCTTTACCACCAGCTGCGAATTTAGCAATTGATGATGCTTGAGATGATTTAGATGATTGACCACCAGTATTAGAGTAAACTTCTGTATCTAATATTAGAACGTTAACATCTAACTTATTAGCAAGAACGTGATCTAGACCACCAAATCCGATGTCATATGACCAACCATCTCCACCAATAATCCATACTGATTTAGAAATTAAGTCTTTTTCAAATTCTAATAATGCTTTAACATCTTCATTAGAACTTTCTTCAACTAATCTAACTAAGTCTTTAACTAAGAATCTTTCTTCAATTCTATCACCTTTAACAGCTAAGTATTTTTCAATAACTTCAGCTAATTCAGGTTCTACTTTATCTTTTGCATCTTCTAAGATAGTTACAATTTTCATTGATTTAACTTCTTGAGCAATTTGCATTCCGAAACCAAATTCTGCGTTATCCTCGAATAATGAGTTAGCCCATGCAATACCCTCGTCATTTTCGTCAGTTACGAATACTGATGATGGAGTTGAACCACAGTAGATTGATGAACAACCTGTTGCGTTTGCAATTAACATATCTCTTCCGAATAATTGTGAAGCTAGACGGTAGTATGGTGTTTCACCACAACCAGCACATGCAGCACTTACTTCAAAGTATGGTTTTAAGAATTGTGTTCCTTTAATTGTATCTGTACTAAAGATATCTGATTTGTACTCAGTTTCTTTATATAGATAGTTAGCTAGAGGAGCTTCATGCATTTGTTCATTAACATCAACCATTACTAATGCTTTTTGACCAGCTTTTCCTGGACATTCTGTAGCACATAGTGCACATCCAACACAGTTATCTGGTGATACTTGTACTCGGTAGTATAATCCTTCAGTACCAGCACCCATTGGTTTAATTGTTTCAACAAAGTCAGCTGGAGCATTTTCTAATTCTTCTTCAGTTAACATGAATGTTCTAATAGTAGCATGTGGACATACGAATGAACAGAATCCACATTGGATACAGTTTTCTGGAATCCATTTTGGTACTTGTGTAGCAATTTGTCTATGTTCGTTAAATGAAACGTTATTTTTCATCGTTCCGTCTAATACGTCATTTTCAATAAATGCTGAAACAGGAAGATCATAACCGTTTAATGAGTTAATTTCCATTACAAAGTCATCAAAGTAATCATTTCCAGTTCCTTTTGGAGCAACTACTGTTAAGTCTTTCCAAGTTGGATCTACTGTAATTTCATTTAATCCTTCTTTACCTAAATCAATAGCTTTATGGTTTGCATTTACAATTTCTTCACCTTTTGAACCATATGATCTAGTAGCAGCATCTTTCATATAATCTAATGCATCAGCATAAGGCATGATGTCTTCGTTTAATGCAAAGAAGCTTGATTGTAAGATTGTATTCGTTCTTCTTCCCATACCGATTGATTCAGCAAGTTCAACAGCATTAATAGTGTAGAATTTAGCATTCTTTTCTGCTAATTGCTTTTTAACTTTGTTTGGTAAGTGAGTTAAGATATCTTCATTACTAAATGTAGTACTTAATAAGAAGGTTCCACCTGGTTTTAGGTGACGAATCATATCATACTTGAATAGATAAGCATCTAATGAACATGAGATAAAGTCAGCCTGGTCAACATAGTAAGTTGATCTAATTGGATCTTTACCAAATCTTAAGTGAGATCTAGTAGCTCCCCCTGCTTTTTTACTATCATATG
>CAYTTS010000044.1:0-8867 GCA_964440875.1 uncultured Erysipelothrix sp.
TTAATTTTATAAATATTATTCAACACCAATAACGAAATAGTATATTGGTTGTTTACTATCAATAATCTCTACTTCTAGATCATAGTTATCTTCAATATGTGATACTAGAGCACCTTTTACATCTTCAGGTGCATCTGAACCTACTACTAATGTTAATAGTTCATCATCTTCACTAACTAGATCTTTAACAAGAGTTTTACATGTATCTAGTAAGTCAGTTTGGCTAACAACGATTTCTCCGTTAGCAATTCCCATGAAGTCGCCTTCTTTAATTTCTATACCTTTAAACTGTGTATCTTTGATTGCGTATGTAACTTCACCTGTCTTAACATAATCTAAAACAGCAGTCATATTAGCAATATTGTTTTCGATAGTTTCTTCAGTATTAAAGTTTATACATGCACTAATTCCTTGAATAATTGTTTTTGTTGGAATAATGTGAATGTTTTTGTCTTCTAAGACTGATTTAACTTGTTCTGCAGCTAAAATAATATTTGAGTTATTTGGTAAAATAATAATATTATCAGCATTTAAATCTTTAATTTTTTCAACGAAGTCCTCAGTTGATGGGTTCATTGTTTGACCACCACTAATTACAACATCTACTCTTAAATCTTTAAAGTAATCTCTTAAGCCATCACCTGCCGCAACTGCAACTAGTGCATATGGTTTTTTCTCACTTACAGAATGACTTACAAGTTCATTATGTTGTTCTTGCATGTTTTCAATCTTAAGTGTAACAAACTCACCATATTGTTGAGCCATATTTAAAACGACACCTGGTGTTAAGGTATGAACGTGAACTTTTACTAAGTCTTCATCTTGTACTAAAACAATTGAATTACCTTCTTTAGCTAATGCTTGGTTCATTGTTGCTTCATTAAATAGCATCTTACCTTCATTATCTAATCTTAGGATAAATTCTGTACAGTATCCAAACTCTTCACTTGCTCCTTCAAAATGAGCAGTAACGTTACGATCTTCCTCACTCAATGGTTCAATTACATTACCTTTTAATGATTCTAAAAATCCTTCGATAATTAATACTAAACCAGCTCCACCACTATCAACTACCCCTACTTCTTTTAAGACAGGTAATAATTCCGGTGTATTTTCTAATGAAATATTCATTTCTTTAACTAAAACTTCAAAGTATTCTTCTACTGATATATCTTGATTTTCTTCTATAAAGTTAAGAGCATTTTGTGATCCTTCACGGATAACCGTTAAAATAGTTCCTTCAACTGGTTTCATAACAGCTTTATAAGCTACCTCTGCACCACGTTGAAAGGCATTAGCAAGTTGAGTCGCATTAGCTTCAACAATACCTTCTAAACCTTGTGAGAAACCTCTAAAAATCTGTGAAAGGATAACTCCAGAATTTCCACGTGCACCCATTAAAAGTCCTTTAGATAAAGCTTTAGTAACTATATCTAAACTTTCTGCTGGATCTAATTGAGCACTTTTATTTCCGTTTGTAAAAGTTAGACTCATATTAGTCCCTGTATCTCCATCAGGTACTGGAAAAACGTTTAGAGCATTAACATGTTCGCGCGCATTCGAAAGATTGTTTGCCCCATTCTGCAACATTTTCTTAAATGTTGAAATATTTAATGTCGTCATATTACTTGTCTGTCACCTTGATCCCTTGAACAAAGATATTAACAGCATTAAACTCTAATTCTAAATGCTTACTTAATTCATACTTTACGCGTTTTTGAACTTCAGTAACTACTTCAGAGATTTTAACTCCGCTTGAAATTACAACGTATAAATCAATTTCATATCCCTCTTCAACTTCTCTAACGATGACACCTTTACTATAATTATCTCTTCCAAGTAATTCAGCAAAACCATCTTTTAACATATTTTGTGAAGCCATACCTACAACTCCGTATGCTTCTGAAACAATACCGCCTGTTAGATTAGCGATAGCTTCGATTGAAATATTAATTTCTCCATATTCTGTTTTTTTATGTACTGGCATATTATTACCTCCTATACCTAACTTATTATATCAAAAATCACCCAATTAAGAAAGATTAAAGCGATTTTCACTCATTATTCACTTTCCTGATTTTGCGAACAATTCTGGCTGTAAGCCTCACCACTTAACTCATCAATATATATACATGAGTTGCTTGCTTTAAGACCCATGATAATATCAAAATAATAATTTAGTCTTTCTACTGTTTGAAAACTTGTATAAACTTTATTACCATCATTCATTAAAATCTCTAACAACTTATCATCATAAGATACACTAGTCTGATGAATCTCTGATATTTGCGAAGTAATTGACTCCTCTACTTCCGCAAATGACTTGGCTAAACGAATTTGATCTTCATCTTCACTAAAGCCTGTGATATAGATTAAATCCTTTAAGTACTGATATAAGTCACTACTTAAAACCTCACTACTACCATCATTTAAGATCATATATGTTTCATCATCTTTATATCTATAAGCAAATATTTCTAACTCATCTATGTGAATTTGAATAGTTCTTTTAAAATAAGAAGTACTAACACTACTGTTTTTTACAAATGGATGACTCTTTAAATTACGTTTTATTAAAAAAGGCTGCGCCATAATTAAACGACTATCATCACTAACTTTGGCTACACCTAAAACTTCATCTTTACTTAATATATTATTACCGGAAATTATTACTGCCTTTGGTTTTGAAAAATCACTATTAAAATAGATTACTCCGGCCGTAATTATTATTAAAAATGTAATAATTTTACGATTACGACGTTTTCTTTTAGCTTTTTTAATTTTTTCCTGTTTCTCAAGTTTTTGCTTAAAAACAAGATCTACAGTTTGATCTTCCATCTCTACCAATTAAATCGCTCCACTTCTAAGTGTAATTCTATTGATTTTTCATCCTTAGCACGATCGATAATTTCATTAATTAAATCATTTACATCACTAGCTTTGGCATTTCCTAAATTACAAATAAAGTTACTATGTTTAGTACTGATTTCGGCATTTCCAATAACCTTACCTCTTAAATTTAATTCATCTATGACCTTCCATACAGGAGTATCTTCTAAGTTTCTAAAAACACTTCCACAGGTAGGATAGTTGTAAGGTTGTGTATCAAAGCGACGACGATTTCGCTCAATACTAATTCGCTTAAGATTATCAACGCTATCCTCACTTAATTTCAAGTTAACAGCGACAATTATCCAATCTTTATTATTTTGAAATGAGGAAATTCGATAATCAAAGTGTAAATCGGCTAAATCAATCCATTCAAGATGAGAATCTTTATAAACTAAAACACTATCAATAACATCACTTATCGCTTCATTATAAGCACTGGCATTCATATAAATAATACCACCGATAAAAGCAGGTATTCCAGTTGCCCATTCTAAACCCGAGAGTCCATTATTAATTGCGAAATTTGCGGCTGTAATTATCGGTACACCAGCCTCTACATACATTTCTTTATCATTGATTTCAAAATGATTTAGATTATTCAATTTAATTACAACACCATCATAATGATCATCACTACATAAAATATTTGAGCCCATTCCAATAATCTTATAATTAACTTTATTCTCTTCTATAATTTTTAATGCTTCCGTTAATGCGTAAATATTATAGGGTTCAAAGTACAGCTCAATGCTACCACCAACCTTGAGAGTTGTTAACTTAGAAAAACATTGATCTAACTTAACAATACCCCATTTTTCTAAATCCTTAATCATTAGAAATCTTCTCCATAATTAAATTACTTATATCAGCACTAGCATTTAGATAAGCTAATGTTTTAGCAGCCTTAGCCATTTCACTAATTAATTCATCATTATTAATAATCGACTCAATACTACTTATTAGTAAATCAGTTGTTAAATCTTCTTCTTTAATTATTTTACAAGCATTAACTTCTTCAAGTTGAAGGGCATTAATATATTGATGGTTATTTGATACATAAGGTGATGGGATTATAATACTTGCAACACCTAAAGCACAAATCTCAGCTGCTGTAGTTGCCCCACCTCTTGCAATTACTAAGTCAACATTTGCTAGTACTTCCGCTTGGTTAACATATGGTAGTATTACGACATTTTCTTTAGTTTCTAAGTTTTTATAAACATTGTAATGTTTATTACCAGTTACAAAGATAACTTGATAATTACTATCTCCAAATAAAGGTAGTAAATCATACATTGCATTATTTACAGATTCTGAACCTAATGATCCCATTACTATCAATACAGTTTTCTTATTTGCATCTAAGTCAAATTGCTCTAATATCGTTCTATCACGTCTAATATTTTTAACTTCACTTGCCCTAGGATTACCAAGTAAATACATATTTTCACTATTATATTCTTCCAATAAATTTTTATAGCAGACTATTGTCGCTGTTGATGACTTATAAAACATTTCATTTGTTTTACCCATACTTGAGTTTTGTTCGTGTAAGATTATCGGTATATTTAAAAACTTTGCCGCCATTAATGTTGGCGCCGTAATATATGCTCCAAAGCCAATAACGACATCAGGTTTTTTAAATAAGAACTTAAAATACATAATTACGATAGCGATTGACATTTGAATTAGTTGGCCAATCTTATGGAAAATACTCTTTGTTCCACTTGAAATGTTATAACCATAGAAATCAAAACCTTCTTTAGTTACAATATCTTTTTCCATTCTTTTTGATGATCCTGTAAATAGTAAATCAACATCATCATAGTTTTCTTCAATATATCTTGCTAAAGCAATGGCTGGATAAATATGACCACCAGTTCCCCCGGTACTTATTACAATTTTCATATGAGTCTCCTATATTCTTTGTTGAGCTTTTAAATGTTTATAAGCTTTCTCTGTTACAACTCTTCCACGTGATGTTCGATTAATAAAACCAATCTGTAGTAAATAAGGTTCATAAACATCTTCTAAAGTTAATGCTTCCTCTGAAATACTTGCTGCAATAGCATCAATTCCAACGGGACCACCATCAAATCTTTCAATAATACCTAATAAATAATTTATATCGACATCATCTAGTCCTAACTCATCAACTTTTAGCTTACTTAATGAACTTGAAGCTAAATTATGATCAATAATATTATCATTTAATATTTGAGCAAAGTCTCGAACTCGTCTTAATAAACGATTGGCAATTCTTGGTGTACCACGTGATCTTCGGGCAATTTCTAAAACTGCCTCATCAGCAATGTCACAGTCTAAAATTGTACTAGTACGACTAACAATCTTCTCCAATTCACTATCTGTATAATATTCAAGCTTACTTACTATTCCAAAACGATCTCTAAGTGGAGCACTTAAGTCTCCAACACGAGTTGTCGCTCCAACTAATGTGAATGGAGGTAAGTCTAATCTAATACTTTTAACACTGACATCACTTCCAACGACAACATCAATAAAAAAATCTTCCATTGCTGGATATAGTATTTCTTCAATAATTTTTGGTAATCGATGAATCTCATCTATAAAGAGAACATCTCCTGGCTCCAGTGATGAAAGAATTGCCGCTAGATCCCCTTGTTTTTCAATTGAGGGACCTGAAACAGCTTTTAGGTTACCATTCATCTCATTAGCGACAATGTAAGCTAGCGTCGTTTTACCAAGCCCTGGTGGACCATATAATAATAGATGGTCCAAAGGTTCTTGACGAGCCTTAGCTGCCTGCATAAAAATATCTAAGTTATCCTTAATGGCAGCTTGTCCTACGTAGTCATTTAATTTTTGAGGTCTTATGTAAATAGCATCATCTAAACTATTTTCTGGATCTAATAAATGATTCATCTAACCAACCTTTCTCTTATTAATTAACTGAAGAGCAGCTTTTAAGTACTCATCAGTATTCATCACTTTCTTTGATAGCATTTCTTTTGCATATTTAATATCGTTAGCGCCAATACCCAATGATTTTAAGCCTAAAAGTGCATCATCTAAGTCGCTATTTACGACTGTCTTAGTATCTAAAACTAATTTCTTTTGTAGATCTAAGATAATTTGCTGAGCAGATTTTGGCCCAATTCCTGGTAATTTCTTTAGGTAGTTAATATCTTGATTACTAATAGCTGAGGCTATATCATTCGCATTAGCCTTACTTAATATATTATTTGCTGTTTTTGGACCAATACCTTTAACAGTAATTAGTAAAAGAAAGACTTTTCTATCAAATGTATCTAAAAAACCGAATAATGATATTTCATCTTCTCTAACATGCTGATAAGTATGAATTAAAACATCATCACCGATATTTAGACTATCATTAGCAGCCATCACTATTTCATAACCTATATTATTATTATCAAGTACAATACTATCTTCAAGTATTGAGTATACTTTTCCTCTAACAAAAGATATCACAAAAAATCGCTCCTATTCAATAAATTCAAACTCGTATCCATCAATAACTATCGAGTCACCATTAACTGCTCCAAGTGCTCTAAGCTTATTGTCTACTCCCATTATACGCAAATTTCGCGCAAAATGATAGGCAGCGTTTTCGTTATTAAAGTCTAGTGCTCTGAATTCTTTCAATAGTTTAGCTCCAGTTAATTCATATCTATCATCAGCAATCTTTTTGACAACAAAGTCTTCAACTTCAGCATTATATTTATAAACAACACCTAAATCTCCATTGTCTAATAATGGGAAGATATCAGTAGTTTCTAGTAGATCAGCTACACGGTATAATACCATTTCTAAACCTTCATTGATTAATGTTGTCGCTTCAAAGACTTCAACATCTGGATATGCTTCTTTAAATCGTTTTAAGTTCTCTTTAGCAGGATCTAAATCCATTTTATTAGCCACAACTACTTGTGGTCTTGCTAGTAAATTATAATTGTAAGCATCAAGTTCATCATTAATAATTTTATAATCACTTACAGGATCTCTTCCATCCTCAGCTCCCATATCAACAACATGAATAATAACGCGACATCTTTCAATGTGTCTTAAAAATTGATGACCTAAGCCTTTACCTAAACTTGCTCCTTCAATTAAGCCAGGTAAATCAGCAATAGTAAATGATCTACCATCAGTCGTTCTTGCAACACCTAGATTTGGAACAATCGTTGTAAAATGATAATCAGCAATCTCTGGTTTAGCTTTACTTACAACAGATAAAAGCGTACTTTTACCTACTGATGGAAATCCTACTAAGCCAACATCGGCTAATAATTTAAGTTCAATAATATATTCCTTAGCTTCAACAACTTCACCATTTTGGGCAAAGTCTGGTGCTGGATATTTATTAGACATAAATGAAAAGTTTCCGCGTCCACCACGGCCACCTTTTGCAATAATTACTTCTTGATCATGTTCTGTAAGGTCGGCAATAATTGTATCCGTCTCGACGTCTTTTATTATAATTCCTACAGGTACTTTAACGATGACATCTTCACCACTACGTCCTGACATTTTTTTAGGCTTTCCGATATCACCATTTTTTGCGATAACTTGTCTGTTGTATCGCAAATCTAATAATGTCGATCTATTACTGTCCGCCTTAAAAATAACATCTCCACCGTTTCCGCCGTTTCCGCCATCCGGTCCACCTAAAGGTACAAATTTCTCTCGGCGCATACTGACGATTCCATTACCACCGTTACCACCTTTTACTCTTATTTTTACTCTATCAACAAACATATTATCCTCCTGACAAAAAAAATCCCATTTATAGGGATTTTAGTATTTATGCTGGGTAAACTGAAACTTTCTTGTTTCGTTTTCCTACTCTTTCAAATTTAACAATTCCGTTAGCTTTAGCATATAATGTGTCGTCTCCACCACGGCCTACGTTTTCACCTGGGTGAATTTTCGTACCACGTTGACGATAAATTATACTACCGGCGCTAGCAAATTGTCCATCTCCCAATTTAGCTCCTAATCTTTTAGAATGTGAGTCACGTCCGTTTCTTGATGACCCTACTCCTTTTTTCGAAGCAAAGAATTGAATATCTAAAATAAACTTCATTTGTTACACCTCCATTACTGTAATTTTTATATTTTTTGGATATTGATCTTCGACAGTTCTAAGTTGAATATATACAAAGTTTAATAACTTATTTACAATACATTCATCACTAAGTGCTTTTGCACTTACATAATTATCTTTAACTGCTAAATCAAACATCGGTTTGGCTAATTGATCGAAACCATTTAAGGCTCCAAAGACAATAGCACTTATTCCAGCACATACTATGTCACTACCATATTCAGCAGAATTAGCATGCCCTGACATTGTTAATGATGTAAATTCATCATTAGTTTTTGTGAATTTCACATCAACCATAATTAGGCCTCAATTTTTTTGATTACTAATTTTGTATAAGGTTGTCTATGACCTTGTTTTCTTTGTGATGATGGATCTTTAGCACGGTATTTGAAGATAACGATCTTCTTAGCTTTACCATGTTTTTCAACTTCAGCGATAACTTTAGCTCCTTCAACATAAGGTGTTCCAACTTTAGTTGTTTCACCTGAAGTTAATACTACTTTATCAAATACGAAGTCTTCACCTTCTTCAGCGTTTAAAAGTTCAACAAAAATGCTATCCCCTTCACTCACTTTAACTTGTTTTCCACCAGTTTCAATAATTGCGTACATACTTGCACCTCCTTCAATAAGACTCGCCAAGTAAGGTGGCTTATGCTCTTAAACCTTACGATGCGCGGTTGTATCTTGGATACAACATTAGAATTTTATCACTTTTGATATAATTAGTCAACTATATCCTCTCAATAAAATACTGACAATCTATAGATATTATACTACATTCACCTACAAACTGAAAGTATATGTATATAAAAATAAAAGCTCTAGCCAATATTGACGAGAGCTTAACATATTTATAAAACTAT
>CAYTTS010000045.1:0-4199 GCA_964440875.1 uncultured Erysipelothrix sp.
TAAGAGTCTAATTCTTCAGTTAATTCAATGATTTCATCAATCATATCACTAATATATTTAATTGTATTTAGTAATGGTTCTTCACTACTTAGATCAACATTAACCATTGCTGCTAAGTCTAATGGATTTTTTGTTCCACCAGCCTTTAATACTTCAAGCCAATCATTAATGCTAATTTCTTCATTAATGATTTTTTTGCTTGCCTCAGTTGCAACTGTTAAACCTGCTGAGTATGTATAAGGGTATAAACCTTTATAGTAGTGTGGCTGTCTCATCCAAGTTAGGTTAGCTCCATCATTAATTTCAACAGCATCACCCCAGAACTCTTCTAAAGTATTTTGGAAGATATCACAAAGCGTATTTGCTGATATTGATTCGTTACGGTCTACTGCTAAGTAAACTTCTCTCTGGAAGTGTGCTTCTAGTAAGTGAGTTACAAAGTTGTGGTAGTAAGTTCTCGATGTCATTGTTGATAATATCCAACGTTTTAATCGTTTGTCATCAGCGTTTTTCTTCATATGATTTGCCATTAATAATTCATTCATAGTTGATGGTGCTTCAATAAAGTAAAGTGATGGTCTTGTATTTAATATATTTTGATTCTTTTGTGATAAATAGAAGTGTCCTGCATGTCCTAACTCATGAGCTAAGACAAATACTTCACGCATTTTGTGAGTCCAACTAATTAGGATATACGGATGAACACCATATGGGCTTGAACAGAATGCACCAGTTGATTTACCAATATTTTGTGGGAAGTCAATCCATCTTTCATCAAATGCTCTTTCAATCATATTTAAGTAATCATCACCTAGAATACTAAGTCCATCTAATAATTGTGCTTTTGATTCTTCAATACTTATATCAGGTTCAAAACTTGGATCAACGACTAAGTGTAAATCTTTATATGTCATCTTATCTAGTTTGTGGACCTTTTGAAGAAGTTTAGCAAATTTACGCATAGCTGGTGCTAAGTGTTCCATAATTAAATCTATTTGGCGATCATACATATCACGACTTACATCTTGATCAAATAATAAATAATCAATTGTACTGTCGAAACCTTTTAGCTTAGCTAAAGCTTTCTCTTTTTGAATATGTGAGTTATATATTGCCGCAACTGTATTTTTAGAATCATCTAAGCGCTTATGGAATGTATCAAAGGCTGCATGTCTTAAGTCTTTATCCTCTGAGAATGCTAATTCATCTTCAAAGTAGCCAAAAGTTACCGGGATTTCTTTATCATCTAATTTAATACTGTCAAATTTCATATCAACTAGCTTATGCATATTGTACGTATTATAAGAACTATTTAATGTTTGTGAGAATTCAGATAGGGCATCTTCGACAACTGGATCTAGCAAGTGTTTTTGTTCTTTCTTAATTAAGTTAACACTGACACTTAATCCTGCATCTAAGCTGGCTATTTCATCTAAGATACTCTCATCTAAAATACTTAACTCCTGCATTAAGAAGTTTAACTTTAATGAGATATCACTAAATCTAACACTTAATGTTCCGCTTATCTTCATTGCTTCACTATTACTTTGATCACCACTTAAGTTTAATGATGCATAAGTTGATAATCTAACTAACTTCTCTTGAATGACCATGTAATCATTAAGGGCATGTACGGCAGTTTTAGCGTTATCTAATTTAGCTTTATATTTACTTTCGAAAGTATTTACTTCATCGACAACTTTGTCTAAGTCACTAAAAAAGTCGCTTTCACTTTTATATAGGTCACTTAAATCCCAAGTTGTATTTATATCTACTTCATTTCGTTTTAATAGTTTCATAAAAAAACCTCCTTGTCCTATATTATACTACAAAAAAAGCTTGACTCTCGTCAAACTTTACTTTCCAATCTTGTCATAAGTACTTTGGTATATATTGTGTTCATATAACCAGTTTTTTAACTCATCTTTTGAAAATGGTTTATCTTCATCCCATGATAGTGAATCACTATAGGTAACTACTCCATTTTCTCTGCTTGCTTTTACAAAGGCTAGCTTACTTTCAACATTGTATTTAGATCTTAATTTTTCTTTAGACATTTCTGATGTGCTAAAGTCAATCTTAATTAAGTTTTCAAACTCTTCAGCTTTTAATGTTTTTAAGATTGGTTGAATATATTCATTATCTAGGTAATTACAAGAATCATCTTCTAAATCACAAAACCATAAATAGTAGTCCTTGTCTTCAGTAAATAATTCTTTTTCAAAATTTAAATAGTTAATGTAAGTATCGTCAATATTGTTAGCTAGTTTTAAATTTGAATATAACTCTTTTGCTTTGGTCTGTCTAATTGCATAAACTAATAGCGAAGATAATATAATAAATCCAGTTAAAATAATCTTTATTTTCTTATTTTGGATAAAAATAACCCCCTCGATATAACTATTCTAACAAAATTGTAATAAAAAGTATATAGTTTAAGATTTTAGCTGTGGCAATAAACTAGTCGTATAATTATAAAAAAATGCTATAATAACAATGGTGATAAGATTGAATGAGAAGAAGATTAAAAGCCTTATATTAAACATAGTAATAATTTTAACGATCGTATTATTGTTGTTCTTTAATTATTATTATTTTTTCTTGTCTTCAGAAATGCTTGAGGTTAAAAAGGTTGAATCTATCGTTAGTAATTTTAATGTGAAAAACAAAAAAGATAGTGATTTTGACAAACGATACTTTTCAGATGAAGCATACTATAGTAGTGTTGATGATGAGTATTTATACTTATTTGATGAAGAAGGTAATATTCTTTTTGAAGAATTACTAAGTAATCTAGATATCGATAGAGTTAGTGAAATCGCGAAAGAGATGTTTGATGACTTTGATATTTCATATGCCTTATATGAAGATGAATTGGTCTATGTTATAGTGAGTGAGTTTGAAGATGTATATATTAGTTTTAATGATTTTGAGAAAGTATTCTCATTTAGAAAAGGGGTCTAACTATGATTGATCTAATTAATAATGTTTATTTTGATAAGATACGTTATATCTTAATGAAGATATCAGACCTTAATTTAAGTAGTCAAGAAGTTCTAGTCGTATTAAGTATTTTAATTTTACAAGAACAAGGTAGTTTAGTAAGTGTTGAAACATTGGTTAAACAGACAAATTTAGATAATAAAGAGGTAGATGATATCATCACACTATTAGCAAGTAAACGCTATTTAGAAGTGGTTGTAACAAATGGTCATGTTAATTTCTCGGTAGATAATATCTTCGGTTTAAAAGAAGAAGTTAATATTGATGTTAAAGATATATTTAAAATATTTGAAGATGAGTTTTCAAGAATCTTAAATCAGCGAGAACTTGTTAGATTAAATGAGTGGACGAAAGTTTATACTCGTGAGGAAATTTTAGATGGTTTAAGAAGTGCTTCAATTATGAGTAAGTTAGATTTTAACTATATTAATAAAATCTTAGAAAATAATCGTAATGAATCGAACTGAAAGAATTCTTAATGTTATTGAAGAGATGTTTCCTGATGCAAAGACGGAACTAAATTTTAATAACTTATATGAGTTATGTATTGCTGTTATTCTAAGTGCTCAAAGTACCGATGTTTCAGTTAATATAGTAACTGAGACTTTATTTAAAGAGTATCCAGATGTAAATACATTAGCTAAGGCAGATCTTAAGGATGTTGAAAACCATCTAAAGACAATTGGTTTATATAGAAATAAAGCCAAAAATATAATTAAGTTTTCAAATCAAGTTATTGAAGATTTTAATGGAGAAATTCCAGATACACTAGAAGGTTTAATTACATTAGCAGGTGTTGGAAGAAAAACTGCCAATGTCGTCTTATCAGAACACTTTAAGATTCCAGCAATTGCTGTTGATACGCACGTAGAGCGTGTTAGCAAGCGTTTAAAGATTGTTAGGGAGAAATATAATGTAGTTGAAACAGAGAAGCGCTTAATGCGAGCAATCCCAAAAGAACGCTGGTCTCAAGCCCATCATTCCTTTATATTATTTGGAAGATACCATTGTAAGGCAATGGCACCAGAATGTAAAACTTGTCCACTACAGACAGAGTGTAAGTATTTTACAAAACATCATAAGCATAAGAAGTCGTAAGACTTCTTTTTTAATACTAAAAAACCACCCCGAAGGGTGGTTCTTTATAATGATAAGAAGTTTCTTATAAACCTAAACCAATTATTATTATTATTATT
>CAYTTS010000045.1:4299-8848 GCA_964440875.1 uncultured Erysipelothrix sp.
ATTATTATTATTATTATTTACTCTTCCTGTATCACCATTATCTTCAGGTGGTGTCTCTTCAACCTCTGCATATAGGAAGACTTCAAACTGCATAGTTTTTAAATCTTTTTCACTGAACTTCTGTCCAGAAATATTTTTATCTTTGTATCTAACAAAGGCAACTTTATTAGCTCTTGCTGGAACTGCGTTTTCAACTCTTGTATTTGATACTTTAAATTGATTTTCTTTTAATCCATACTTAGCTTTAAATTCATTTAATGTTTCATCACTATTGATAGTACCAATTGTTACTAATTCATCTAATTCTGGATTTGTGACAGTTACACATGTTTCAGGTCCTTCTTGTTTACTATTTGCATAGTATCCACAAACCTTCACCTCTGCGCCATTTGGTGCTGTTATCTTCTTAGTTAACTCATTAGTATCAGAAGTAACTTTATCTATTTCAACACCGTCTACATAGATGACAGCCTCATATTTAACTGGTCCAAATATCCATGATTTATCAAATAAGATCTTACCAGTTGCTTTAATTGGTCCTGCAGAGATATCGTATGTATCTTTTTTAATTGATCCATCTTCTGGATACTCTGACCATTTAATTGTAATTTCTTTATTTTGACCTTTAAGTTCTAAGTCAGCTTTAAAGCTATCTAATTTTTCAATTGAAATACCAGTATTGTCTAAGTCAACTAATTTTAAGAACTTACGGTTAATGTTTCCTGTTGTAATATATTTATCATCCATACCTTCAATTGGATTTGCATATGGGAATGTTGCTAAAACGTGGGTAATTTCTGATACACCGGCAGGTTTCTCAACTCTACCTGGATTGGCTTTTCCTCTATGTAATGAATCAAGTAACATACTATTGATTCTTCCTAGTGGGTTTGAATTATATTTAGGGTTTGTCCACCAGCTAGTTTCACCAGCTACTGGTTTATCCCAGCCCATCCAGACAACACTTGTATATTGTTTAGATGATGCATACATCCATTGGTCTTTACCAGCACCAACAGGTATTCCTAAGTGAGTTTGTGTATCACCGTAGTCAGTTGTACCTGTTTTAGCATAGACTGGATAACCTTTATTATTTAAAATATTCATTCTATTTTCTAAGTGATATGTAACGTTGTTTGCCTCAAGTTCAGAAACTAAGTAAGCTGTCTCTTCTGAAACTACTTGAGTTTTCTCTGGTTCAAACTCATCTTTTACGATTGTACCATCACGTTTTTCAACGTAAACTACTGTTTGTGGCTTAATATAGTGTCCACCATTCATCATTACTGCTTGTGCTGCAAATAACTCCATTGGAGAGATTTGGAATGTTGAACCACCAATTGCGTACTGTGTATTGTAATTTTCTGGCGTTACTTTTGAGAAGTTAAGTGACTCAATTAAATATTGGGCTACTTTATTTCTTCCAATTTTATTTTCAACTTCAGCAAGCGTTATATATGGTGGGGTATTAAGTGATATACCTAAGGCGTCTTTTAATGTAACCTGTCCATAATATCTTCCAACTGAGTTACTAATATATTTATCTGTACCAGCGTAGTTTACTGGTCTATCTTCAACGACGTGTGATGTTGCCCAACCTAAGTGCTCAAATGCTAAGGCGTATGGTAATACTGCCTTTGTAACTGAACCTGGTTGTTGGTACATGTCAGTAGCTCTATTAAATCCTAAGATACCTAATTTCTCTTTAGAATTTCTTCCAGCTCCAATACCAATTACTTTACCTGTCTCATTATCTCCAATAACAATACCTGACTGCATTGTTGCATCTGGATATCTAAATGTTTCTTCTTCTTGAATTTTTGAGATTTCATTTTGAATCTCTGGATCCATATTAGTATAAACATTCATTGGTGTTGCGATAATATCAATATCTAGAACATCTTTAACTTCATCAATTACTGCGTTTGCATAGTCGATATATGGATTATCAGTAACTGATGATCCACTTGTGTTTGCTTCTGATAATTGATCTTCAATCTTAATTGATTTAGCAAGTGCTGCTTCATCCTTATCAATATATCCGTGGTAAGCCATTAAATCAATAACAGTATTACGTCGGTTATAAGCTTTTTCTAAGTTTTTTAAGGGACTATAGTCGTTTGGTCTATTAACAAGACCAGCTAGTAATGCTGCCTCACTAATATCTAACTCTGAAGATGATTTGTCAAAGTAGTACTGTGCTGCACTTTCAAGTCCTCTTGTATTTCCTGCACCATAGTTAATTTTATTAACATAGTATTCAAAGATTTTATATTTACTTAATTCATTATCTAATTTTAGTGCTAATGAGATTTCTTGGGCTTTACGCTCTAATCTTTTACCTGGATCTAATTGAGCAAACTTTAATAGCTGCATATTTATAGTCGATCCACCTTGGGCGAATCCACCTGCGGAAATATTTTCAAAGATTGCTTTAGTAAATCTTGGAACGTCAAATCCTCTATGTTTAAAGAAACGTGAGTCTTCAATTGAAATGAAGGCATCAACAATGTTTTGACCCATATTGTTAAAGTTGACGTCATCATAAGATGCACCTTCTTCACCCGAGAATATTGATAAGTCAAAGAACTCATCACCGTTTTTATCATATAAGACAGCACCGCTAATATTTGCTAATGCTTCAATGTCTAAATCGGGTGTATTTTTCGTTAACTTCATCCAGAATGCAGTTGCGAATATAAATCCGACTACAAATAAGAATGATGTAATCATTAGTACTGTATTATATACAACTAATTTCGAACGCTTTTGCTTTTTGGCCATATTACCATCTCCATTGCCATTTTGTTGTTGGAAGATTTCATCCAACTCTGCCTCAGCAGCTCTTAAATTTTCCTGACTATTATCAATTAAGATATCGTCATCTTCCATTTCTGCTTCTTTTCTTACTAGTGAGTCATCATCTATAAGATCAGCTTCTAGATTATTACTTGTATCATTGCTTAGATTGATGACCTTAGTTTCTTCGATATTTTTCTTACCAAATGTTGGAATTTCTAATGTGTCCTTTTCACTTGATTCAACGGTCTTAAAGACTTTAGTTTCATCTAAGTTTTTATCTTTGTTTTCCATCTGTGTCTCCTTTAAAATATAGTTGATCAATAACTTTAAGATAATCAATTGGTGGTGTTAGGGAGTAGGGTATTAAATACGCATTTTCCTTAAACCATTTATAAGGTATTGATCTTCTCTTTTGAAAGTATAATTTGATTACTTTTTCTGCTTCAACATAATAAGTTTCATCCAATACACTAAATCTTATTATTATGAAGGCAATTCCATGGTGATTAATTACTCTCTCTAAATGCTTGATCTGATGATCGTGAATTAGTGAGAAAGAAAACGAAGTTGTGGAACTTGTTTGCTTAGCCTCAAAGTCAATTGCTCTACCTTTATATACACCGTTGTAATCTGTTGTACTTGCGGTTGTATAAAAAGCCTTTGTAATTTCTGCCATTTTTCGATTGGGATATCTAACATTTACGACTTGAATTGGAGTTGGCTTTTTATGTACGACAGCCAAATCATAGACAAGATAGTATTCATTAGTCTTGTTAATATCGACTTCTAGGCCTTTACCTAGATTCGATTTTCCTCGCCCCAATGTTTGATTATTATTGTTTTTTTGATATCCACCTGGATATTTTACCATAATATCACCCTATTTATTATACCTAATTAAAATTAAAAAGGCTACACTAGTCATAATCTAAGGGCTATTATAATAATACAATATTGTAATAAAGGGCCTAATTCGCTTAAACTAGCTATATTAGCGTATTTATCTATTACTTCTTGTTTTATTAAAAGGTAATATTTGGTATAATATTTATGATATAAGAAAAATGCAGTATTATTAAGGAGGAAATATGAGTAACTATTTTAATTTAAGTGCAGAAAAGATTTACAACAAAGACTTTTCAATTGATTTTAAAGGATATTCACCTAAAGAAATCGATGAGTTTCTTGATGAAGTAATCCAGGATTATCAAGCTGGTGAGAAAATTACCTCCGATTTATTAGAAGAGAACCGCAAGCTTAAGTATGAGATTGCGACACTTAAAGCTGAAATTATTGAATTAAAAGCTAATATTAATGTTAATAACAATAATACTGATAATAGTAATATTGATATTTTAAGAAGATTATCAAGATTAGAAGAAATTATATTAAATAAATAAAAAAAAATGACATTCGGACAATCGCTGGGAAACTAGAGGAAAGTCCATGCTCGCACAGCCTGCGATGGTTGTAGTGATTATGTAAGACGAAAAAATAAGTCTTAGCAGTATTAACTGACGGCGGAAGAATCCTAAGGTGTAAACTATGGAGTATTCTATAAAGTGCCATAGAGACGAGTTTACTGGAAACAGTAAAGTGGAACGTGGTAAACCCCATAAGCGAGAAACCCAAAATTGGTAGGGGCATTTAACATAACGAAATGAAGTAAATGTTAGAACATATTATTTTTAATGTGTAGATAAATGATTGTCACCGCAAGGTACAGAACATGGCTTATAGAATGTCA
>CAYTTS010000046.1:0-8766 GCA_964440875.1 uncultured Erysipelothrix sp.
AAATTGGCTTGGTTAACATACCAGGCTTTTTTATTTTGTGAAAAACAATTATTTTATTAATATATTTTAATTAATATGATATCATATGGTATATACCACTGTAATATGGAGGGCGATAGTATGGAACTAAAAGTAAATATGGACGTAAGTGCTGATGAATTTTTTAATGTCTTAGCGGAATCTATAATATATGACATTAAAGAGAGTACTAATAAAACAATTACAAAAGATAAAATTCGTAAAGGTTATTCATACACTAAGACTTTAAAAACAAGACTTGGAAAAGATGGAAAAGTTAAAGTTACTATTAAAGATTTTGATGATAGTAAGTATGTTGCTAGTTTCCTAAGTTCACAAGGAGAAAATATTGTTTCTTATGAAGTTGAAGAGTTGGATGATAAATCATTAAATGTAAAGTATACGGAAGCGTTTATTGGCGATAGTAAAATGAAGTCAGCTAACTTTAGTATCATGAGTTTTTTATTTAAGCGAGGAAATAAAAAACGCGGTTATAAGAGTTTAAATCAAATAGAAAACGTCATAATCTCTAGAAGAGGGAGTGTAGAAAGTGATTGATTTAGGTATTTCGATTTATCCTGATAAATCTAATTTAGAAGATGATTTAAAATATATTGATCTTGGGGCTAAATATGGAGTAACAAGAATATTTACAAATCTTTTAGGTTTAGGGGATAAACCAATAAATGAAATAGTTGAAGAGTTTAGTAAAAGAATATCACATGCTCATAAATATAATATTGAAGTTATTGTTGATGTTTCTCCTTCAGTATTAGAAGAGTTAAAAATACCACATGATGACTTATCGTTTTTCAATGATATTGGTGCTGATGGTATTAGAATGGATGAGGCCTTAGATGGTCATAAAGAAGCTTTAATGTCTCACAATCATTATGGATTAAAGATTGAGGTTAATGCGAGTGGAAATGTCTCGCAAATTGAAAATATTTTAGCCTTTCATCCTAATAGAAATAAGGTAGGAGCATCACATAATTTTTATCCACAAAGATATACAGGTTTAGATTTAGATTATTTTATTAAAAATAGTGAAAAAGTTAGGGCTTTAAATATAAGTCAATCTGCCTTTGTATCAAGTAATAACAGAGATGCATTTGGTCCTTGGGATCTAAATGAGGGTCTTCCAACCTTGGAGATGCATAGAGATCTTCCAATAGACCTTCAGGCAAGACATTTAGTTGCGACAAACTTGATTGATAATATATCGATATCAAACTGTTATGCCAGTGAAGAGGAATTTATCTCTTTAGCAAATATTGTTAGTAATAAAGTAAATATTAAGCTAGATTTAGAATATGAATTAAGTGATATTGAGAAGACGATATTATACTACCCAGAACATTTTGTTCGTGGAGATATATCAAAGTATATGAGAAGAAGTACTATGACAAGAGTACATTTCGCTAATAGATCCATTACTCCTAATAATACACGTGACCTTAAGCGTGGAGATGTGGTAATATTAAATAATGAATATGGAAGGTATAAAGGCGAACTACATATTGTTTTAGAAGATTTAGTTAATGAAGGTAATAAGAATGTCGTAGGTAGAGTTAAAGAAGAAGAAATGTTTATGCTTGAATTTTTAGACTCTTGGAGTCACTTTGTAATTTTAGAATAAACATAGAAAGGAGTTCTGACTTGAGAAAACCAATATATTTACAGATTAAAGATATAATAAAAGATGAAATTGAAGACAAAGAATCAAATGAAGCTATAGAGTCAGAACGAGCATTATCTCACCGACTAAAGGCTAGTCGTATGACAGTTCGTAAGGCTTTAGATGAATTAGTTGAAGAAGGCTACTTATATCGTGAAAAGAATCGTGGTACTTTTGTATCTAATAAGACGTTTATAAAGAAAAATACTATCGATCCTACCATAGAAGTTAATGATATAGAATATCGTTTGATAAATTTTGATGTTAAGTATTCTGTACAAGAAGAAGTATTAAACAAACTTAACTTAGAATTGAAAGAAGACCACTCAATGATTAGAGCGGTTAGGATAGCTTATAAAAATAAAAAGCCTGAGAAAATTGAAGAGTATTACATGATTAGATCTCATATTAATGAGAAGTATATTAATAGATTTGATAAACTTTTAGATTTAAACTCCTATCTAGTTGATGGAAGTATCAATCAAAGTTTCATCCCGATGATTGTCCCGGTTCAATATGCGGCCATTTTACAACTTCCAATTGATGCGCCAATAATAAAGATTGAAGGGATAGTTAGAAACAAGAGTGGAGTCCCGTTTATAT
Source organism: uncultured Erysipelothrix sp. (assembly GCA_964440875.1). GTDB lineage: Bacteria > Bacillota_I > Bacilli_A > Erysipelotrichales > Erysipelotrichaceae > JAAZDN01. Next base: position 2,300 of record CAYTTS010000046.1, read on the forward strand.
ACTACTGTGCATATAACAATCCAAAAGTTAAGAAAATTGAAATAACATTATAAGTCAGAATATAAATTCTGGCTTTTTTAATGGTCTACACCACTTTTATGATATAAAGTGGAAATCATAACACTGATAGTATATAAATCATTGTAAAAGTACTTAAAATATTAAATTTATAGGCAAAAAGTAGGGAAAGCGTTTACAAGATAAGATAGTTGTGGTATATTGTAATTACAGTGGTATAGACCAGTTATCAAGGGTGATAATTGGAGAGTTAACTAATGTTAACGATGAAAAAGAGGGGAAGGGAAGATATAATGGTAAACATCTTATTAGTATGTACAGCCGGAATGTCAACAAGTATGTTAGTTAAAAGAATGCAAGAGGCTGCAGAAGCTAAAGGCATTGAAGCAACTATTTGGGCGGTTGGAGATGCAAACTCAACAGAAGAGTCAAAGAAAGCTGACATTGTTCTATTAGGACCTCAGGTAAGATACCTGAAAGGAAATATGGAAAAAAAGGTTGAGGGGAAAAAACCTGTTGATGTTATAGACATGAGAGTCTATGGATCAATGGATGGGGAGAGTGCTTTATATTCAGCACTAGAATTGTTAGAAAACTTTAAAAAGGAGAATTAAAACATGGAAAGATTTATGGGGTGGATGGAAGAGAACTTTCTTCCGATAGCTGCAAAGATTGGTTCACAAAAGCATTTAGTAGCAGTTAGAGATGCTTTCATTGGTATTATGCCAATTACAATGGTTGGATCAGTAGCAGTATTATTAAACGTATTCTTACGTGACTTACCAGGCGCAGCAGAAATGACAGGCTTTGTTGAAACAATGCAGCCAATCATTGGTGTTAACGGTAAAGTTTGGTTTGGATCTATTGCTATCTTAGCATTAGTATTCGTATTCTCATTAGGTTATAACGTTGCTAAAGCATACGATGTAAACCCATTAGCGGGTGGAGTTGTAGCATTTGCATCATATATGGTTACATTACCAGAAGCTACTAACTTTACAGCAACTATTGCTGGAGTTGGAGCAGACGCATTTGATAAATTAACAGCACTAGGTGTTGAAAATATTGAAGTATTAAATAATGCAGAAGGTGTAGCAGAAGGTATTGGTATGGCAGTTGGTCAATGGGGTAATATTAATTTAGCTTATACAGGAGCAGCAGCTTTATTCTCAACATTAATCGTAGGTTTATTTGCAACACTAATTTATGCAAAATTAATGGAGAAAAATGTTACTATTAAATTACCTGATACAGTTCCATCAGCAGTAAGTAATGCTTTTGCAGCAATTATTCCAGGTGTTGTTGCTGTATACGCAACAGCAATTGTTGGTATCTTAGCAGTAAACGCAACAGGTGTTGCAATTCCAGACTTAATTACTAAGTATGTACAAGCACCTTTACTAGGATTATCACAATCAGCATTCTCAGTAGTTATTACAGTATTCTTTGTTCAATTATTCTGGTTCTTTGGATTACATGGATCAAACGTACTTGCTCCGATCTTAGACGGAGTTTATGTTGTAGCACTTAATGAAAACACTGCAGCATATGAGTTAGCTAAATCAGCAGCGGATCTTCCTCACTTATGGACTAAGTCATCATTTGATGCTTATACAAACTTAGGTGGATCAGGAATGACACTAGCGTTGATTATCGCAATCATCGTATTCTCTAAACGAGATGATCAAAGAACAATCGCAAAATTAGGTGCACCAATGGGTGTGTTCAATATTAATGAGCCAATCACATTTGGTATGCCAATTGTATTAAACCCAATCTATGCAATTCCTTGGATTATTATTCCACCAATTATGACTATTATTGCTTATACATTAACAGCAATGGGTGTAATTCCTCCAACGTTTGTACAAGTACCTTGGGTTATGCCAGCAGGTGTATTAGCATTCCTGGCAACAGGTGGTAACTTCTTAGCGGCACTAGTAGCACTAATGAACTTATTCATCGCATTCTTAATCTGGACTCCATTTGTATTACTTGCAAATAGAGCACAAGATATAGATACTGATAAAGAAGACTAAAAATTAAATTAAAATATACACTTGCTACTTGCAAGTGTATATACTTGTATTTAGAAAGAAGAGGTAGTTATGGAGAAGATAGAACTGATTTATTTCCAAATGATTTCAGCTGTTGGGACAGCTAAGTCAATGTATATTGAAGCAATTCAATTCGCTAAAATGGGCGATTTTGAAAAGGCGGAAGAATGTGTAGAAGAAGGTAATGAAATGTTTATTGAAGGACACCAAGCACATGCTAAACTATTACAAAAAGAAGCATCAGGTGAGAAGATTGAATTTTCACTACTATTAATACATGCAGAAGATCAGTTTATGGTTACTGACTCATTTAAAATATTAACATTAGAATTTATTGATTTATATAAGAGGTTAGAAGTAGGTAAGTAAAATGGATAACAAATGGATTTACTTTATTATGACAATTGGATTTTTATCAATAGCGACTGCGCCAATGATGAATAATCCTACGCCTAACATTATCGTAGGTATTTTGATAGTGATACTAAGCTTTTATCAAGCGAAAAAGAGTAATAAGAAGAAATAGATAATGAGGGACTAATGCATGAAAAAAGATCTGAAGATAGCTGTAATTGGCGGGGGCTCATCTTATACACCAGAACTCATTGAAGGATTTATTAATCGTTCGAATGAATTGTATATAAGAGAATTATGGTTAGTAGATATAGAATCAGGTAAAGAAAAATTAAATATAATATATAATTTAACTAAGCGTATGATCAAAAAGGCAAACTTAGATATTAAGGTATATAAAACATTAGATAGAGTAGCAGCGATAAAAGATGCGGACTTTATCTTAACTCAACTTAGAGTTGGTGGATTAGATGCTAGAGTTTTAGATGAAAGAATACCACTATCACATGGAGTAATCGGACAAGAGACAAACGGTGCTGGCGGTATGTTTAAAGCTTTAAGAACGATACCTGTTATTTTAGATATTGTTGGTGAGGTTGAAGAATATGCCAAAGATGACGCTTGGTTAATTAACTTTACAAATCCAACTGGAATAATTACAGAAGCGATTTTTAAATATACTGATTTTAGAAGAACGATAGGTCTATGCAATGTCCCAATTAATATGAAAAACCAACTAGCAGAAATGTTAGAAGAAGATCCCAAAAATGTTGAGATGGACATAGTTGGTTTAAATCATCACTTCTTTGTTACTGATGTTTTCGTTGATGGAAAATCAAAGATTAAGTACTTGTTAGATAAATACATTAGTGGAGAACTTCAAAGTACTCCAACAATGTCAAACATTGAAAGTTTACAGTGGTCTAAGACGATCATAGAAGGCTTAAAAGCCATTCCCAATCCCTATCATAGTTACTATTTTATGACTAAAGAACAACTTGAACTTGAGATGAAACAGTATGAGAGTAATGATGTTAGAGCTGAAACCGTAAAAGAAATTGAGTCAGAGTTATTTGAGATATACGCTAATGAAGAATTAGATGTAAAACCTAAACGATTAGAGGAACGTGGTGGAGCATACTATAGTGACGCGGCATGCTCATTAATCAACTCAATTGTTAATAATAAACAAGATATCCAATATATTATTACTAAAAATAATGGTACAGTTTCTAATTTAGATTATGATAATATTATTGAAACTGCGGCAATTATTACTAATGATGGTCCAAGACCATTAACATATGGAAAGATTCCATATGCCTTAAATGGTACAATTCAAACGATTAAAACATTTGAGTTAATGACTGCAGAAGCAGCAGTAACTGGTGATCGTGCATTGGCAATAACGGCCTTGAGTTTAAATCAATTAATTGATTCAGATTCAACAGCTCAAAATGTCTTTGATGACTTGTATGAAGCTCATAAAGAATATTTACCAACATTCAATAAATAGTACTTCCTTTTGAAAAAAGTGGCCCAAATTAATGGGCCACTTTTACTATTTAGATATATGGTCGATATGATTCGTTTGTGTGCGAATACTTAACGGCTCTTCTTTTTCTAATCTTTCTAACAATAAATACTACTAATAGTATTAGTGCTAATAGTATAACTGTAACAATTGAAATGATTGATATAGAGAATACATTTAGATTAGTGAACTTAGCACTTAATTTATTATTATCTTCAATCGTTTTATATCCTTGTTTACCATCATACTTACTTGGTATTACAGATATATCTTCTTCATTCTTATCAAAACTCTTTAAGTAATCACTTAGTGAAATCCACATCTTTAATTCTTCATCATTATTGTTATAAACAATATGGTCTTCAAAGTCAGTTACTGGATTACCATTAATATCTTTTGGAACAATTGATAATAAACCAAATGATTGATCATTAACAACACCTAACATTTGAGCGGTATATAAGTCAGCAACTACACGATACAGCTTATCATCCTCAATCTCAGTATTTGTATCGATACCATCCCATAAGTTAACATCAGTAACTTTGTTTAAGATTATTCGATTTGGATTAAATGTATAAGACATACCAGTTAAGTATAACTTAGCAAAACTTAGTATTGGAGATATAGATGCATCAATCTCTGCCGCTAATTTTAATTCTTTTCCACTTAAGTAAACACTTAAGATAGGATAGCCAGAGATTTCATCTTTACCAACTCCAAGCGGTAAGATATTAAATATATCACTGACAGTTAAGTTACCTTCAACAATTGAATCTCTTAGAACACCAGATGGTACAACTGCAACATCAACAGGTATGTAATCATCTTTTTCAATCTCTTTAATACTATTAATATAAGCATCTCCGATTAAGTGGGCGATAGGCTCTTCTTCAAAACCACTCGTTAACATACTAGCAGGTGTAAAGCTAAATGGAGAATTAGCAAGTATATCATTAAAACCTAAACCATACTTAGCTAAGTATTCATCATTAACTGCCAATTTAAATTCTTCGACTTTATTTTTAACTTCTTCATTTTCTTCAAATGACTTATCAATTGGTATTATTTGGTAGTCTTTAACTTTCCATCTTTCACCAGTATTTTCTACTACTAACTTACCTAAGTTTTGTCCATATCTTCCAGCTGAAACTATTGTTGTATTATTAATTACAATTGGTTCTTCTAAAAGCGTATGTGAGTGGGCAGATAGGATAACATCGATATCTCCAACTTCTTTCGCTAGAATCTCATCCTCAGATTGCTTAGGGTTACTAGATGTTCCTGAATGTGATAAAGCAACAATCATATCAACATTTTCAGCTTTTAATAATTTAGTAACACGTTTAGCTTCTTCTATATAATCTAGAAACTCAACTTCCGCCATTGGTGCATTTGAGTCGGCTTCATAGCCCATTAAACCAAACATACCAATCTTAACACCATTTTTTTCAACAATCTTATAGTCTTTAACTCCGTACTCTTCAACGGCTTTTTTTAATTGATTTAAACCATCAGATTTATTTTCGACATCGTAATTAGTATTAGATGAAAGGATATCTACAAGATCATCACCACTACTTAATGCTGAATTTAAATGATTTGCTAATCCCTGAGTTCTAAAGTCAAACTCATGATTCCCTAATACTGTCGCATCATATCCCATCATCCCCATTAATCTTAAACTTGGTGCATGAGTAGCGAATATGGACTGAAATAGTGTACCTTGTGAGTAGTCTCCACCATCTATTAATAATGCTTCATTATCAATTTCACGTTCTTTTAAGATTGCTGAGTAAAGACGTGCAAATCCACCACGTTCAACGACTTTATTATCTAATTCTATATTGAAAGGCTCAAAATTGTCATGCATATCATGGGTAAATAAAACAGTGACATCATTGACACTTGCTTTTATATTTGTAAGTAAAATTGTAAATATAAGGGAAAAACTAATAGCTATTTTTATAAGCTTTTTCATACTATCACTCCTAAAAAGATTATATCACATTAAAGATGTATCTTTGGACACAGCAATATATTTATGATATTATCTTTTAGAAAGAGGTAATTATGTTAAGAAAAATAAAAGGGTCAGATAAAGAACTTTTTCTGCAATATATGAATGAATTTTATGAAAGCGATGCTGTAGTTGATCCTATTAATCCAAAAAACTTTGAAACTACATTTAAGTTTATAACTAAGGGAGATCCTTACGTAGATGGCTATATGATTGAGTTTGATAATGAAACGGTAGGCTATCTAATTGTTTCAATTACTTACTCAAATGAAGTAGGTGGCTATGTTACTTGGTTAGAAGAATTATACATTAGTAATAAGTATCAAGGTAATGGTTATGGTGAACAAACTATGAAAGATATTAATGAGACATTGAAAGATACTACTCGTGCATTTAGACTAGAAGTTTCACCTGAAAATGAATCAATAACTAATTTCTATAAACGTCATGGTTTTGAAACGAGAACTTATTTACAAATGTATCA
>CAYTTS010000047.1:0-8688 GCA_964440875.1 uncultured Erysipelothrix sp.
GAAATATAGTATATTTAAATATGCTATAATAAATAACGAGGTGAAGCATGGAAATTATATCAGAGAATTCAAATAAACAATTATTAATTGGAGAATGTATTGGTAAAAATATTACGGAAAAGACAGTTATATTGCTAGATGGTGAACTTGGAGCAGGAAAAACTACTTTGACCAAAGGTATTGGTAAAGCTTTAGATATAGTTCAAGCAATTAACTCACCTACATTTACAATCGCAAAACAATATGAAGGTAACAAAGTCCTAAATCATCTAGATGTATATCGTTTAGAAGGTTTAGATGAAGATATTGGGATTGAAGATTATCTTGATGAGGAAGAAGTTTTAGTTATTGAGTGGAGTAAATTCATTGATACATCGGTATTTGATGAGTACTTACACATTCAAATAGATTATCTAGATGATCATAGAAAATTAACATTTAAAGCAAAAGGTGAATATCACCAACAATTAGTAGAGAAGGTAGCAGCATGTATTATTTAGGTATTGATACAACGAATAAATATTTAGTAGTTAGTATTTTTAACGATGAGGAAATTTTATATTTTTATCAAGAAGAAGCAAATAGAAATGTGAGCGAGAACCTTAATCTAGAAATAGATAAAGCATTTAAAAAACTTAATATTAAACCAAAAGACTTAACTGCAGTTGTTGTAACTCGTGGACCAGGTAGTTTTACTGGTGTTAGAATTGGTTTAAGTGTTGCTAAAGTATTAGCAATGATTTTAAATATTGATTTATACTCTGTTTCAAGTAACGATTATTACTCGGGAAATACTTTACTACCCGTAATACTGGATGCTAGAAGTAAAAAGGTTTTTTATGGGAAATATACTAATGGAATTTTAAGTGAAGAAATTATTTCAATTGATGATTTAGAAGATTTAGAAAGTGTTAAAGGAGAAGGTTCTTTAATTGGATTAGAGGATGATTTCGCTAATTTAGATAAAAACTTTTTAATTATAAAAGATAAGTGGAGAAAAGAATCAGCACTTGATGCTGTACCTACTTATCTAAAGAGAAATATATGATATTTAAAGAAATAAAAGCTGAGCATATTTATGAAATGCTTCCAATTGAAGAATCATCATTTAAAGATCCATGGGATTATAAGATACTTTATGAAGAAATAAGAATAAATCCTAATAGTAATTATATAGGTTTATTTATAGAAGATGAACTTGTCGCTTATATTGGCTATTGGTTTATGGTAGATTACTATGACATTGCTAATTTAGCTGTGAAGACAGAATATAAAAAACAAGGTCTAGCTTCTAAACTTTTAGAAGAGATTGAAAGACTAGCTAAAGAAGATGGTATTGAAAATATATTTTTAGAAGTAAGTGTACATAATGAAGCAGCAATAAACTTATATTTAAAACATGGTTATAAAAAATTAAAAGTAATAAAGAATTATTATACAGTATTAAAAGAAGATGCATTTTTGATGCAAAAGGAGGTTAACAATGACTGATGCAATTATACTAGCAATAGAAACAAGTTGTGATGAAACTGCATGTGCAGTAATTAAAAATGGAAAAGAAGTTTTAAGTAATATTGTTTTTAGTCAAATAGACTTTCATAAACACTATGGTGGAGTTATACCTGAGAGTGCATCACGTATGCATACTGAAAACATCTCAAAAGTAATTGATCTAGCAATTAAAGAGTCCGGTATTACAACTGATGATTTAGATGCAATTGCCTTTACTAAAGGACCAGGCTTAATTGGAGCACTACACATTGGTGTTGTAGCAGCTAAGACATTAGCATTTGCACTAGATTTACCACTGATCGCAGTAAATCATTTATATGGTCATATTAAATCAAATGAATTAGAAAGTGAAGATCTTCAGTATCCATTACTATCATTAATTGTTTCAGGTGGTCATAGTGAATTAATACTATTCAAATCTGAATTTGACTATGAATTAATTGGACAAACAACAGATGATGCTATTGGAGAAGCCTTTGATAAAGTTGGGCGTGTAATGGAAATTCCATATCCAGGTGGAGTTGAGATTGATAAGCTATCTAAGTTAGGTAATCCAGTATATGAATTAAGTTTACCAAAAGCTGAAGGAGAATATAACTTCTCATTTAGCGGATTAAAATCAAGTGTTATTCAATTAGTTAATCGTGAAGAAAAAGCAGGTCGTGAAGTTAACAAAGCAGATCTAGCTACTTCCTTTCAAAATGTTGCTGTTAAGCAGATTATTGATGTTACAGAACGATTAATAAAAGAAGTTGATATAAAAGAATTCGCAGTTTCTGGTGGTGTTTCTGCTAACTCAAAGATAAGATCTGAGATAAATAGACTAAGTGAAGAATATCCAAACATTAGATTCTCCTACCCACAAATGAAGTATTGTGGAGATAATGCTGCTATGATTGGTGCTGCAGCTTACACTATGTATAAAGAAAATTTATTCACAGATTTAAGTGATGGTGCTAAACCAGGTTACAGAAAGTTCTTTTAGTGCACATTTGTTAGATAAACAATTCACAAGCAGCCAATTATGTGCTATTATGTAATAGGTGATAATATGAGTAAGCAAAAAATATCTGATTCAACTTTAAAGAGATATCCTATTTATTTAAAAGCCGTTAGAAAACTTAAAAATAATGGTGTAGAAAAAGTCATGTCTCATGAATTAAGTGACCTAGTAAAAATTAAACCGACAACAATTCGTCGTGATTTTTCATTACTTGGAAAACTTGGGAAACAAGGATATGGTTACGATGTTGCACTATTAGAAGAAAGATTCAATGAAATATTAGGAATGAACTTTGAAGAGAAGATTATAATAGTCGGAGTAGGTAACTTAGGAAAAGCATTAATAAATTATAATAAATGGGACTATGTAGTAGGAGCTGTTGTCGCTGGATTTGATATTGATCCAACTGATAAACAAGATCTATCTATACCAGTCTATAATGTTAATGACTTCGAGAAGTACATAACACCGGATGTTAAAATCGCAATTTTAACAGTGTCAGAAGACATCCAGGCCACAGTTGACAAATTAGTCGCTTGTGGTATAATTGGAATTGTCAACTTTACACATGAACATATCAATGCACCAGAAGGTGTTGTTGTTCGTGAAGTAGACGTTGTTTCAAGTATTCAAGAAATCGTATTTGAGACATCTGATAGATATAACAATGATTAAAGACTAATTATTTTAAAGTCTAAAGCGAACTTAGAGATGGTGGAAGCTAAGTGACAATTAAAATAATGATGAACACTTTATGAGTTTGCTTGGAGAAATTAAGTAGACAAGCACGTAGAATGGCGTTAACTTTTAAAGGTTCTTTTTTGAATGAATTAGGATGGTACCACGCATGACGTTCCTTGTTATGCGTTTTTTTATTTTAGAAGGAGGATATATGGAATTTGTAACAGTAAGAGAATTATATGAGATAGCCTATAGTCAATCACAGGTTGAATTAGATGGCTTAGAATATGTAGAACTACAAGGTTGGGTAAGAACTAACCGTGATAGTGGAAAGATTGGTTTTATCGAGTTTAATGATGGAACATACTTTAAGAGCACTCAAGTTGTTTATAACAATGACTTAAGTAATTTTGATGAGGTAACAAAATACAATACAGGAACAGCGTTAACTGTATCAGGTAAATTAGTATTAACACCTGATGCAAAACAACCATTTGAAATTATTGCTAAGGAAATAATTTTAGAAGGTGATGTTGCTGAAGATTACCCACTACAAAAGAAACGTCATAGTTTTGATTACTTAAGAGAGATTGCTCACTTAAGACCAAGAACAAATACTTTTAATGCAGTATTTAGAGTAAGATCAGTTCTTGCTATGGGAGTACATGAATTCTTCCAAAATCAAGGATTTGTATACTTACACTCACCAATCTTAACGACAAGTGATGGAGAAGGAACTGGACAAACATTTACAGTAACAACTAGATCAGATGGAAATTATGAAAAAGATTATTTTGGAAAACATGCATTCTTAACAGGAACAGGCCAATTACATGCTGAGGCATTCATTATGGCATTTAGAGATGTTTACACTTTTGGCCCAACATTCAGAGCTGAAAAATCAAACACGAGCCGTCATGCATCAGAGTTTTGGATGATTGAACCTGAAATTGCATTTGCGGACTTAGATGATTGTTTAGACTTAATTGAAGATATGGTTAAATATTTAATTGAATATGTAATGAAAAACTGTGAAGCTGAGATGGAATTCTTTGACAAATTTATTGAAAAAGGATTAATTGAAAGATTAAATGCAGTTGTTGAAAGTGACTTTAAAATCATTACATATACTGAAGCAATTGATATTTTACTTGAATCAAATGAAAAATTTGAATTCCCAGTAGAGTGGGGAATGGATTTAAAATCAGAACACGAAAGATATATTTGTGAGAAAGTAATTAATGGACCAGTATTCGTAAGAGACTATCCAAAAGATTTAAAACCTTATTACATGCGCGCAAACGAAGATGGTAAAACAGTTGCTGGATCAGACCTATTAGTTCCGGGAGTTGGAGAAATCGTAGGTGGATCACAGAGAGAAGAACGTAAGGACCTACTTGAAGCAAGACTAAGAGAAGAAGACGTAGACCCTGGATCAATCGAATGGTACTTAGATTTACGCCGTTACGGTGGAGTTAAACACGCAGGCTACGGACTTGGATTTGAGAGATTCTTAATGTATATTACAGGTATTAGTAATATTAGAGATGTCACACCATTCCCAAGAACAGTTAGACACTTAGAATTCTAAAACTTTTTAAGATGTTGGTATTTTATACTAACATCTTTTTCTTTTAGCTAAATTTACAGTAATAAATTTTATATTTAATAATTCCGTATGTGAGTAAATAATGAAACCCCTTGCAATATTATTTTAATATTATATAATTGATTTATGAAGAGGTGGTAATATGTTTGCAGTAAAAAGTAGAGTTAGCGAAAAAGAGCATTTAATTACCATCTTTAATATGAACTAAAAGACGAACCATTGTGTCGTCTTTTTTTGTACAAAATAAAGGAGGAATACATATGAACGAACTTGATTTAAAGTTTTTTGAAGGAGCGATTGCTCGTGATCTAAAAAGTGTAACTGAGGCCTTGGATGCAGGCGCAAATATTGATGTTGTAAATGCTGACAAAAGAACTGCCTTAATGCGTACAGCTAAACGTGGCTACAATGATGTAGTTGAACTTTTAATTGAACGTGGTGCCAAAACAAACTTACTAGATAAAAATAATAAAACAGCCCTAATGGGAGCAGCAAAAAATGGTCACTCTAAGATTGTTGAAATGCTAGTATCGCGAGATGCTGTTGTAAATCAAGCTGACTATCGTGGAAGAACAGCTTTAATGCGTGCTGCTTTTTTAGGGCATACTGATATAGTAGAATACTTAATTGAAAATAATGCCGATGTTAATATTGCCGATAACAAAGGAAGAACTGCATTAATGGACGCAGTTATCTCATTTAGAGTAGACGTAATTAACTTACTTCTATCATCTAAAGCACAAATAAATGCCCAAGATTATAATGGAGTAACAGCACTAATGCGTGCAAGTTATGCCGGATATCCAGAATTAATCAAGCTACTATTAGATGCAGGAGCTGATATTACAATTGTTGATAATGATGGTAGACTAGCTATTCATTATGTACGTACACATAACTTTGAACAACTTAAACCATACTTGAAAGTTGAGGACAATTAAATGAGAGACTATTTATCAAATGAAATTAGAAACATTGTTTTGCTTGGTCATGCTGAAAGTGGAAAAACATCATTAGTTGACTCAATCCTCTATTATCAAGGACTAAGTGATAGAATGGCCACAACAAAAAGTGGTACAAGTGCTTTAGACTTTGATCCTGAAGAAATTGAAAGAGATCAATCACTATATACATCAATTGTCCCAATTGAATGGAATGAATGTAAAGTAAATATGATTGATACTCCAGGCTATTTAGACTATATTGGTGAACAAGAAGCTGCTATTGAAGTTGCTGATAATGCATTAATTGTCGTAAGTGCAACAGAAGGATTAGAAGCGGGCGTAAGAAGTGCATATCGTGAAGTTACAAAAAGAAATCTACCTACTATCTTCTTTATTAATAAATTAGACAGTGATAAAGCAGACTTTGAAAAGGTATATGCTGAACTTAGAGATGAGTTTGAAAAAGCAGTAATCCTCTTTGAAGTGCCAATTATTGAAGATCGTAAAGTAATTGGAAGTGTTAATATACTAAGAAATAAAGCTTGGTATTACGATGATAAAGAAACATCAAAAGATGTACCAGAACATATGAAAGACTTAGTAGAAGGATACTACAATGACTTAGCAGAAGCTGTTGCAATGACAGATGATGATCTAATGGAAAAGTTCTTTGAAGGTGAGAGATTTAGTGAAGAAGAGATTGCCCAAGGATTGAAAATTGCGGTACGAGCAGGACAAATAAAACCTGTTTACTGTGGTAGTGCAACAAATCAAACTGGTATTCAAAGACTAATGGATTTAATTACTGAATTCTTCCCAACATATGAAGAAAAAGGTGTTGTTGAAGTAGTAGATAGAGATAATAATACTATTGAATTAAAAACTAATGAAGATGAAAAACTATCAGCATTTGTCTTTAAAACAATTGTCGATCCATTTGTTGGAAAAATATCATATATTAAGATTATGAGTGGAGTATTAACATCTGACTCTGAGATATTTAACGTTAATAAACAAGAAAGTGAAAAGATTTCATCGATCTATATTATTAATGGTAAGTATCAAGTAGCAGTTGGTAAACTATTTACAGGTGATATTGGAGCAGTTGTAAAACTTGTTCATACAGAAACTAATGACACTTTAGCAACAAGAGATAACCAAGTATTACATAAGCCGATCAAATTTAGTGAACCAATGCTATCAGTTGCAATCACACCAAAATCTAAAGATGATGAAGATAAGTTATCAACAGCTCTAAGAAGAATTGAAGAAGAGAGTCCAACAATAAAAATTGTTAGAAATGCTGAAACTAATGAAACACTAATCTATGCAACAGGAGATCAATTAATTGATGTTCTAATCAAAAAGATGAAGAATAGATATCGTGTTGAAGTTGATCGTAGTGAACCTAAAGTACAATATCGTGAGACGATAAAAGGTACTGTACTTGCAGAAGGTAAACATAAGAAACAATCAGGTGGAAGTGGACAATATGGACACGTATTCGTACAATTTGAACCAAGTGATGAAGAAGATATGATCTTTGAAGAAACAGTATTTGGAGGATCAGTCCCAAGACAGTACTTCTCAGCTGTAGAAGAAGGATTAAGAGAAGCAATGAATGAAGGAGTTTTAGCGGGCTATCGTATGGTAGGTGTTAAAGCAACCTTAACGGATGGATCACACCATGATGTTGACTCGAAAGACATTGCCTTTAAAACAGCAGCAAGACTAGCGTATCGTGAAGGAATACCAAAAGCAAATCCAGTCTTACTAGAACCAATTGTTAATATAACAGTAATTGTTCCAGAAAGTTATACAGGGGCAATCGTTGGAGATTTAAATAAACGTCGTGGACTAATCTCAGGAATGGATTATGATGAATATAATGATCAAGTAATTACTGGTGAAGTACCATTAGCAGAAGTAATTAAGTATGCAACAGAACTTAGATCAATGACTCAAGGTCGAGGTAAATTTACATATGAAGTGATAGATTATCGCGAGGTTCCAGAACATTTAGCTCAAACAATAATTGAAAGAGCAAAAGAAGACTAAAATAATATATTGTAATTATGACTTAGAATATGATATTATACTTTTAGACGTGTTATCGAAAGAGCAAGAGTCAAGATGTTTAAATACATCTTGGCTCTTTTTTATTGGAGGTTATATAATGACGTTTGAAGCAGTATTATTAAGATTAATCTTAATAACTTTATTCTCAGGAATAATTGGTTATGAAAGAGAGTTAAATCAGTCACATGCCGGATTAAAGACGCATATGATTGTTGGTTTAAGTGCAACTGTTGTCGCCTTGATTCAACAAAATATAATTAGTGAAGTTATAAATTTTGAAATGTTAAATCCAAGTCTTGCTGGAGCAGTTAGATCAGATCCTGCACGTCTTATTGCTCAGGTAATAAGCGGTATTGGATTTCTTGGAGGTGGAACCATAATTGTTACCAAGAGGAATGTATCTGGTTTAACTACCGCTGCATCCATTTGGGCTATAGCAGCTCTCGGTATTGGTCTTGGTATGGGATACTATACGATTTCAATAACTGCATTCTTTTTCCTTTTCTGCATCTTAATGTTCACTAAATATCTTCAATCAAAGACATACATAAAACGTGTAAATATTGAATATGTTGGAGGGAGAAATACGGTAACTGAAATAGAGAACCTTCTAAAAGATTTGAACTTAAGAGTAACGCACTTAAGTTATTCAATAAAAATGTTTGGTGAAGAAAGAATATATTCATCAATGTTTGAATTGACTGGAAGTAATGTTGTTCCATTTCATGAGATCACGAATACAATGGTAAAGAGTAAATTTATAATAAGTATTCACGAGAATAATTTAGAATAAATGAATGATAGCGTGTCAATGGAATATGAAAATGTCCCAGTTAAACAGAAACATGAGTACCATTCCT
>CAYTTS010000048.1:0-8130 GCA_964440875.1 uncultured Erysipelothrix sp.
AAGTATATAGATAATTGATTTCTAGATAATTAAAAATTAACATTCACTCCCAAACTCATATAAATTAAAAAAGAAGCCGTAACTTCCATAGATGATAGTTAATCACCTATTTCGTTACAGCCCCTTTAAAGAGATTTCTATATAACTAAATTAATTATTATTTAGTTCCTGATTTTCCTGGCTCGATTACATTTTGTCTAGTAACTTTGATTTCTCCACTAATTACTTTTTCCATGTATTCTTTAACTGTAGCGATTTCTTCATCTTCTAAGTTACGTCCTTCAGATAATTCAGTTCTAATTCCTTCGTTTGCTGTGTTAAATACAAATAAATCAGTTACAATATCTTTGTTTTTATAGTATTCAGTTAAGAAGTCATAAGCTGCAACGTCTACACCTTTTAACATTGAAGTTAATACTACTGATTTACCATCTTTATCTTTACCAGCTTCATATTGGTCTTTATCTACACCAATTACGTATTTGTCATCATAGTTTTTAGCTTCAGCAATGATTCCGTTTCCAGCGTCACCTGATGCGTGATAAATAATGTTGATTCCGTTATTGTACATTTTTGATGCTAAGTTTCCAGCGATTCCTGTATCTGCGAAGTCACCAACGTAGTCTACAAAGATTTCAGCTTCTGGGTTTGCTTCCCAAACACCTTGTTCAAATCCTGCTTGGAATGCAGTAATAGTTTCAAATGCAATACCACCGATAAATCCAACTTTGTTTGATCCGTCTGCTTTAGCACGAGCACCAGCAATTAAACCAACATAGTATGAACCTTCTTCATCTGCGAAACTTGTATTGTGAACATTATCCATTCCTTCGATGAAACCATCGATAAATAAGAATGGTGTTTCTTTATATTTAGGAGCGACTTCTTTTAGTGAGTCTTCAAATAAGAATCCTACTGCAATAACGATGTCCGCTTGCTCTGCAGCTGACTCTAAGTTACTTACATAGTCACTACCATCAGTTTTAGATGATAAGTAAGTTACTGCTTCACTTTTTAAATTATTATCTTTTAAGAATTTTTGAACCCCATCCCAAGTTGATTCGTTGAATGATTTATCATCGATTCCGCCTGAGTCTAAAACCACAACTGCTTTAAATCCTGCATCTTCAGTTCCAGTGTCTGCATTACCTGATCCACCACATGCAACTAATAATGCTAAAGCTAGCATTGATACTAATAAAAACTTAAATGTTTTTTTCATTATTTCTCCTCCATGATAGGTTTCCCTACAAGTAAATATTACCTAATCAAAGTATTTTTGTCAATTATAATGTTCACATAATTTTCACATAACTACAGTTTACTGAAAATATAAAAAAGAAACGATTTCTCGTTTCTATAATTCTAAATCATCTAAATTATCATCTTCACTTAAAACTTCCAGTACTTCTCTTGGTTTACTACCATTCATCGGCCCTATTACACCGTTTTGTTCTAAGGCATCGATTAGTCTTGCCGCACGGTTGTAGCCGATAGCAAAGCTTCTTTGTAGTAGTGAAGTACTCGCTTTTTGCTCACGAATAACAAAGTCTTTAACTTCTTCATAAAGAACATCATCAGTACTTGCAAAACCTACTTGAAAGTTACTCTCATCCGCTTCAAAGATGAACTGATCAAAGTGATCTGGGCCAACTTGCTTAGCAGCAAAATCAGCAACTCTAACGACTTCCTCATCAGATATATATACACCTTGTAATCTTAAAGGTGCAGAATAGCCTACTGGATAGTAAAGCATATCACCATTACCTAATAACTTCTCAGCCCCTACAGTATCTAAGATAGTTCTTGAGTCGATACCACTTGATACAGCGAAGGAAATACGCGATGGTATATTTGATTTAATTACTCCGGTAATAACATCTGTGGATGGTCTTTGTGTTGCAACAATTAAGTGAATACCAGCTGCTCTTGCAAGCTGAGTAATTCTTTGGATACTTAATTCAACTTCTTTTCCAGCAACGATCATTAAGTCAGCTAACTCATCAATAATAACTACTAATAGTTCTAAGTTTTCTAAGTTTGCTTCTGGATTAACAGTTTTGTATTCATTGTATGCTTTGATATTTTTTACATTGATCTCCGCAAATTTACGATATCTATCATCCATAATATCAACAATTCTCATTAAGGCTGTATTAGCTTGTGAGGGCTCATTAATAATATTACACATTAAGTGTGGCGCTTGCGCGAAACTGTTGAACTCAACCTTCTTAGGGTCAATTAAGAGTAATCTAACCTCTTCTGGTGTTGTTCTTAATAGGATTGTCGTAATAATTGCGTTTAAGGCGACTGACTTACCAGCACCTGTTGCCCCAGCTATTAATAAGTGTGGCATCTTCGTTAAATCACTGAAGATAGTGTTTCCAGTTAAATCTTTACCTAAAGCAAAGTTTAGTGGAGCCATACTACTTGGTACATCTTTTAGAAGGTCATATAGTTTAACTGGTGTATTCTCTACGTTTGGTATTTCAATACCTACAGTATTTTTTCCAGGAATCGGTGCTTCAATACGGATTGATTTAGCGGCTAGTTCCATCTTGATATTATCACTAATAGATGAGATACGACTTACCTTAACCGATGAGTCTGGTCTAATCTCAAACTTTGTTACTGATGGTCCAATGTGGGTTGCAACAAGTTCACTCTCAATATTAAACTCTTGTAAAACACTAATTAAATGTTCACCTTTTATTTTAGCACTATCACTATTCTTACTTGATTTAGTTCCAACCGCTTTATGATCTAGTAAGCTTAGTTTAGGTAGTTCATACTCCTTACCTCTTAATACATAAGGTTCTTTCACCTCATCATCAAGTGCAAGTGCTAACTGACCACTGTTCTTATCACTAACAGTTAAACGATCTTCAAGCTTCGCATTATCTAGTGATATAAAGATTGAATCCTTCTTCTTATTGTTTACGGGTATATCTTCAATCTCATATGGTTCCGTTTTATCAACAACTTTAATTGCCGCTTTTTTCTTACGTTCTTTTTTGATTTTCTCTTTTTTAACTTTTGGTTTACGTTCAATCTTAGGTAATTTAACACTTGTAAATATTTGTGTTCCAAATGTCAAGATGACACCTATTAAGACTAAGATTGATGTAATTATGTATGTTCCATATATATCAAATAATGCTGTTAGGATACTAAATAATAGTACTCCTAAAAATCCACCGCTTGCTGACATCTCTAAGTCAAAGATTTTTGATGAGTTAGCTAGAAAGTAGCCAAAGCTATCAAATCCTAAGTAATCATTCGGACTAAAGATACTTGAGCCAATTAAGAAAGTAATAAATAAGATTGTTATTCCAATATATACCTTTGTTTTTTGTTTTAATTTAGCTGGTGAGAATATGTAAAGTAAATTTAGTAAGATTAAAAGTATGAAGACGACAATATGGAAGTCTCCAAAAAGATATCTAAATACTTTATCAAAGAAGATACCAAAAATTCCAAATTGTAATAGCGCAATTACTAGCAGCGCACTAACTACTAGACTTGCGATTACTTTATAAACTCTTGATTCTTTATTTACTTTAGCTTTGTTTTTAGCCATTTTATCACCCTTATATTCTTATTTAGTTAATTTCAATGATTGAAGGAAGAATCATTGGACGCTTACCAGTTTCCTTCATAACATACTTACCTGCTTTAGATCTAACTTCTGTTCTAACATCGGCATTCGTATAGCGTTTTTCTTTAACTGCTGTATTTAATGTATCAACCATTATATCACTAACTGCTTTTAGGATATGACTTGAGTCACGGACATATAGTAGTCCTCTTGATTGAACATCTGGTCCACCAATAATTTTCTTAGTTTTATGGTCAATTAAGATACCAACGATAATAACACCATCTGTTGATAATGTTTCACGGTCTTTTAATACTAGACTTCCTTCTTCAAGGCTATCTGTACCATCAACCATTACATCTTCAGCGCTTACCATTTCAGAAGCATTTTTTAATCTTCCTTTTTCAAATGTTGCGATTTGTCCATTATCTAAGATAACAATTCTATCGGCAGTAAATGAGCCAACACCCATTGCTAGGTCAGCGTTTGCCGCTAAGTGTCTATATTCACCTTTAACTGGGATATAGTATCTTGGTTTAAATAGGTATAACATCATCTTTAAGTCTTCTTGTGATGCATGCATTGATAATAATTGATCTTTTTTAATTGTAATTACTTTATGATCATCTTTGTATAATTCATTTTCAAGTCTAATCGCTTCAACTTCAACACCAGGAACTGATGGTGAGGCAATAATTACAGTGTCATCATCTTTAAGTGAAACTCTATCATCTTCATTTGATGCAATTGCAAACATACGTTTAAATACTTCTGAGCCATCGCCTGTTACTAGAACAATTGTATCCTTACTATCTAAGTCTTCAAGTGTTGCAACAACATTAGGTGGTAAGTGATAGTAGTCTAACTTTTTAAGTAGTGACATCATATCTAACATTGCTTTATCTCTAAAGAATAATTTTCTTCCTGTACGATTACACATTTCCGCAAGTTCAATTACACGGTAAATGTTTTGTGAGTAAAGAGTAACTAATACTCTTGCTGGTGCTTCATCAATATGATTTTCTAAGATATGCGAAACACGGTGTTTTGGTGCTGTATAACCCAAGTTATTCGCTCCAATTGATTCACTTAATAAAGCAAATACTTTTTCTTTTCCAATTTCCGCAATCTCACTAATATCTGATGTGAATGTATGAAGACCAATATCATAGTCAACAATAAATTCACTTGTATAAATAATATTTCCATAAGCTGTTGAAATAGCTAATCCAAATGAGTCTGGTACTGAGTTTGTTACTTTAAAGCTTCTAAATTCAACATTTCCTACTTTAAATTTCTGGCTTCTTTCAATCTCATGTATTTCAACTTTTTTAATTCCTTTTTCTTTTAACATATTTTTAATTATGCTAGCTGGAAACGCCGTTGTATATATTGGTACTTTTACAATTTCTAAAAGATGCGTTAATGATCCAAAGGCATCATCGTGTGCATGTGTAATAAATAGAGCTTTAATTCGTTTTCTATTCTCTTTTAAGTACGTAAATTCAGGAATAATTTTCTCTACTCCTAATTGTCCTGACTCAGCTTCTTTACTTCCTGAATCAATTAAAAAAATATCATTGTTAATTTCAATGACGTATAAGTTTTTTCCATCTTCATCTTGTCCTCCAAGTGAAAATATTTTAATTTCTTTCATCTAAAATCCTCCATTGTTAAAATTGTTATTTTTCCATCTAAAAATTATATTTAATGCATTAAACATTATAATGCTAATAAGTAATCAAATGTATGTGTAAAATAATCTATCTTGCTTATTATAACATACCAACCTAATTATTACCCATTTAAGTCATAAAAAAAACAGAAATATTTTACTATTTCTGTTCACCGTTTAGTGAATATGATTTGACATCAGTAATCAAGACTTCTACGATATCACCAATCTTAGCATCTTTTGGTTTAAAGTTAACTAATTTATTATGTTCGCTATAACCGCTATATACTTCACTATTACGTTTACTTACTCCATCAACTAATACTTTAACTGTTTTATTAGCGAATTTCTTATTACCAAGTCGTGAGTATTTAGATACTAATTTATTTAATCTTTGTAGTCTATCAGCCTTAACTTCATCACTTATATTATCGACAAACTTAGCTGCCGGAGTATTGTTTCTTGGTGAGTAAATAAATGTATATGCTGTATCAAATTGACAGTAGTTATAAAGATCTAAGGTCTCTTGAAATTGTTCTTCACTCTCATTTGGAAATCCTACTATTATATCGGTTGTAAATGTACAGTGTGGAATTCTAGCACGGAGTTTATCATAGATTTCTTTATATGACTCAACAGTATATCTTCTGCCCATCATCTTTAATATTTCATTATTTCCTGATTGAACTGGTAAGTGAAATGATGGCATGATATTTGTATTGTTGGCAATAACATCAATCATCTCTTCACTAAAGTCCCAAGGGTGTGATGTCATAAAACGGATACGTTCTATTCCACTATCTGCTGCTGTTTGTAGTAATTTAGCAAAGCTTGTTCCATCATCTAGATCTTTTCCATAGGCATTAACATTTTGGCCTAAGAAGGTTATCTCTTTATAGCCCTCTAAGACGACTTCATTCACTTCTGACATTACATCACTCAAACGACGAGAACGTTCTTGTCCTCTTGTATAAGGAACAATACAGTATGTACAAAACTTATCACAGCCATAGATAATATTTATCCAAGCCTTATGTTTACCTTCTCGTGTTGATGGTAAGTTCTCTATAACATGACCTTCTTCTGAGTATACTTCTATAACTGTCTCCTTAGACATAATTGCTTGTTCTAAAAGTTGTGGTAAACGATGAATATTATGAGTACCAAATACTAGGTCAACGTGTTGGTATTTATTTAAGATACGAGCGACAACTGATTCTTCTTGTGCCATACATCCACAGAGTCCAAGTATTAAATCAGGGTTGTTTCGCTTTAATCTTTTTAATGATCCAAGTTCTCCAAATACCTTATCTTCAGCATTCTCACGAATTGCACAAGTATTTAATAAAACAACATCGGCATTATCAACATCACTAGTACGACTATATCCCAAGTCTTCAAAGATACCTGCCATAACTTCACCATCACGCTCATTAGCTTGGCATCCATAAGTTCTCAAATAAAATTTACGATTATTTCCAATACCTGCTATGTTTTTAGGAATACTATATGCATCCTCT
Source organism: uncultured Erysipelothrix sp. (assembly GCA_964440875.1). Taxonomy (GTDB): domain Bacteria; phylum Bacillota_I; class Bacilli_A; order Erysipelotrichales; family Erysipelotrichaceae; genus JAAZDN01. Next base: position 6,794 of record CAYTTS010000048.1, read on the forward strand.
TTTATTAAGACATCACTCTTACGACGAGATGCCGCATCTTTCATATTAGGTAGAATATTTTTTCTTGACATAAACTCTCCTTTATATTAACTTTACTATTAAAATTATAACAATTTATACTTACTTACTCAATTCAATATCAACTAGTCTTGCCACACTATCAACAATAGTATTAGCATGTTTCTTTACACGCTCTTCACTATGGTCAATACAGTAACTATTTGAAAATGCTTTAAACATATCAATATCATTATCTGAATCACCTGCTACAATAACTTCACTAACAGTCTTCTCTAATCTTTCAACTAAAGTGTTGATTGCTGTTGCCTTTGTAATATTTAATGGTCCAACATCAATCTTATCGACATCAGATGTCACTACTAAGACATCTGGATACTTAAGTTCAAGGTACTTCTTCATTTCATCGCGTTTACTTGCTTCTATTAAGATTGAGAATTTTGGTATCAAAGTATCTTCATTAATACTTTCTTTATCGATTAATATTTTAGCCTTATTACTATCGTAGTATTTAGTTTCATCATTTGGATAATTATTTTGACTTGACCAAAACCATTCATTATTAAAGAACGTGAATATTGATGCATTGATCTTCGCACACTCTAGATACTCAAGCATTTCAAGTAATACATATGGCGGTATTCCATACTTAATCTCCGTTTTATCTAATAACAAAATATCTGATCCATTTGATCCGATGTAGTTACAGGAGAATCCTAGCATTTCTTCTAATTCATTGTAAAAAACCGCTGATCTAGCGCTTGCTACTGCAAATTCATTTCCCGCTTCTTTCCATCTTATTAGTGCATCCTTATTTCGTTTAGTTAAACCTAAATTATTTCCATTCTCATCTATTTCAAATAGTGTTCCGTCTAAATCACAAACCAATAATTTCATACTATCGCCTCACTCATTATATTATACAAAAAAACTCAAGTTATTTCTTGAGTTTTTCCTTCCCCTTTAGTCATTAATTTACATATACCTTTACTTTTTAATTCTTAATGTTTTATCTGATATTAATATTATTACTTTTAAGGTAATTTAATATCTCTTATTGATTAAATACCCCCCCGATATTAATCATCCTCACACTGTTTTGTAAGTTGAGAATTTTCTAATGATATGTTCATTAATTTGGGGAACAAATTAAAAAGTTTTTCTCAACCTAAATAAATCTTACAATTTAGATTTTTACTTTTCAATTTTTATAGCCTTCTGTTTAAATTTTAGTCAGTAAAGAAAGCGTCTAATTTTTATCATATAAAAAAGTTAGAGCTTATGTAAACTCTAACTTCATATTTATGGTCTAATCTGAA
>CAYTTS010000049.1:0-7868 GCA_964440875.1 uncultured Erysipelothrix sp.
AATTTGTCTAAATTTATCCGACATTGAGTTAATAATTGTATTATTTTGTGAGACAATTCTTAAATCTTTTAACACTTGAAGGTTTTCGTAATTACTTAATAGATAATTTTTACTACGATTATGCTTTAAAACTAGGCCACTATTATCTTCTTCACTAAACTTACGAAGAACACTACCTTTCTTATTAACTCTTATATTGTAATTACCATTTTTAACTTTACCATCTAACTGTTTATACTCACTAAATAGTTCACTCATAAGTGATTTCAGAGAATTTATATTCTCATGAAAGACTTGAGTACTTGTATAACGGCTAATTAAATAGCCATCTTCACTAGCTTGAATATTAACTTTATTATATTCATTTGATTTTTTAAATGGATTACTAAAAGTTATATTTAAAACTGTGTTAGAAATTATTTCCTCTATTAAATTATTCAAGTCCATATTTATCTAGATACTCCTCTAATAACGTTACATTCTTCTCATACATATCAATAGCAAGATCTCTGCCTACATAGCGAAGATGATTACTTTCTTTACTAAAACCAGTTATATCGTTGTGATTATCCTGTCTTAAGATAAAACCAAAACGGTGAGCATTATCTTTTAACCAAAAATAAAGATCACTTTCACTAAAGTTTTTTTCTCCATCATTCAACAGGTCAATTGACAAACCACTTTGATGATCATCATGACCAGGTTTCAGTAAGTCTGCGTACGCTCTTTCTTCTCCATATGTTGATTTATAGGCATTAAAGTCACTACTTATTGTTGCATAATCTAAGTAAGCTTTACTGACATCAACAAATATTCCTTCTTTTTGTAGTTCTTCATACATTTTTACAAAAGATTTATTAACATCTTTTCGTACATACAGTTCACTAGAAACATTTTCTAAAAGAGTTAAATCGCTTGGTACATAATAATCTGGAAGACCAAATATTTTATTTACAATTGCTGTATATGATGCGTTGTCTTCATTAAATAATAACTTTGAATAAAACTCTAAATCAAAATATGTATTTACTCGCCAAATAACCTCTGCCTCAAGTAAGTCTGGATTTAGTTCGTGAAAATCTCGATAGCGTTGAAGATTTTCTTCACGATAATTCTTTATATCAGAATATTCAATTGTATTATTTTCATTATTAAATAATTTACTATGAGAGTCTTCTTCTAATGTTAATATCGTTAAGGTTTGTTTTATCGGCTCATCAAAAGCTAGGGCAGTATAAATTATTATATTATCCTTTTTTTCCTTATTAGAAAACATCGCTTGTATTTGTAAGGAACTTACAAGTATAAATAATACTAAAAGTAAGCTAATGATACGTTTTTGTCGTTTCATTCTTTTACTCTGTACTTTCGGCTTCTTCTTTATTGATTCTTCTTTATTTTTTTTCATTCTCTACCACCACTAATTCGTTGTATCCAGTTTCTTCGTCAAACTCTCGACTAAGACTGTACTTATTAAATTTCATTATAACTAACTCACAAGTAGTATTAACGATTGTTCCATCAAGTAAGTGACCGCCTATGACACGCATATTGTCATTAGATAAAGATATATGTAGATGAACTCCATCTTTCGAAATAGTCCCACTTAAGGATAGTATTTCATGATCTCTTAGTTCAAAATATTCATTTACTCCATCTGCTTTTCTTATTCTAACTTCCGACACACTACCAACGGCTGAGACAATCGCTCCAGCATCAATATTATTTTCTTTAGCAAATTTAGTAATTGATTTCTTTAAATCATCATTTCTTTTTAATCTTATTACAAAATAATCCATCTTTATCACCAATTATATTTTAACACTTTTTTAATAACATTGCATTTAGTATTACATTAATGTACTATTGAAAAATCAAAACTATGTTATAATTATTAAGAATTAAAAAGGAGATTGTCTATGTTGGATTTAGTACTACAGTATTTAGCGGGTTTGCCCCATGAGTTAATAGCGTTTATCATATCAATGGTACCTTTAATCGAGTTACGTGGTGGAGTAATATATGCGGCAGCCCAAGGTCTACCTATATACCAAACACTTTTTTTAACAATTGCCGGTAATATCTTGCCAATACCTTTTATACTGATCTTTATTAAACATATATTTAAATTCTTTAGAAAACATGGAATAATGGTGAACATTATTGACAAAGTTACTGAACGAGCTTTAAATCAAAGTCATCGTGTAGAAAACTTAGAATTTCTAGGCTTAATACTATTTGTAGGTATCCCACTTCCTGGAACTGGCGCTTGGACTGGAGCACTTATTGCAAGTCTATTAAATATCAAGTTTACAAAAGCAATCACCGCTATATTCTTAGGTGTCGTATTAGCAGCCTTAATTATGAGTCTTGGTTCGTATGGATTAATTAACATCCTCTTCTAATCTTGAAATAAACATTGGGATATGTTATTATTCTCTTATTGGACGATTAGCTCAGGGGGAGAGCACCTGCTTGACGTGCAGGGGGTCAGGGGTTCAAATCCCTTATCGTCCACCATTCTAAAATAACCGCCTTTGTAATAAAAGGCTTTTTTTATATCAATATAAAGAGTTTAATTAAGTATTATATTTGGTATAATGTTTAAGAAGTAAAAAAGGAGCAAAATATGATTGAAATTATAAAAGCGATAATATTTGGAATAGTACAAGGTATCACTGAGTGGTTACCAATTAGTAGTACTGCCCACTTAATATTATTAAACGAAGTTATGCCACTTAACTTAAGTGATGCATTCTGGGAATTATTTTTAGTTGTTATTCAACTTGGGTCGATACTAGCAGTTGTAATTATCTTCTTCAACCAACTAAATCCATTTTCAAAGAAAAAGGATAGTAAAGAAAAAGAGAAAACATTTAGACTTTGGTTAATGATCATCATTGCCTCAATACCTTTAGTTATTGGTGCATTACTTGATGATTTTATTCCAGATTCACCATTGGTTATTGCTGCAACATTAATTATTTATGGTATCATCTTTATCGTTGTCGAAAAAAGAAACAAAACAAAAGTTGCAAAGATTAATTCTATTAATGCAATTGATGTCAAAACGGCACTTTTCATTGGTTTGTTCCAACTATTAGCTGTAATTCCTGGTACATCAAGATCTGGCGCGACTATTATCGGATCATTAATCTTAGGTTTATCAAGAACAATTGCAGCAGAGTTTTCATTCTTTCTAGCAATTCCAGCAATGGCAGGTGCTAGTGGTCTGAAATTATTAAAGTATATTATCAAGACTGGATTAAGTTTTAGTTTAGATCAAGTTATTATCTTACTAGTTGCTACAGTTGTATCATTTGTAGTCTCAATGTATGTTATTAAAAACTTACTTAAATTTATTAGAAAACATGACTTTACAATCTTTGGCTACTACCGTATCGCCTTAGGTATTGTTATTATCGCAGTATTTGGTATAAAAACTTTATTAGCTTAAGCGCTCGTGGCGTAACGGATAGCGCACTTGACTCCGACTCAAGCGGTTGCAAGTTCAATTCTTGTCGGGCGCACCAAAAGTATATTAAAACGAAGGATTTCTCCTTCGTTTTTTTCATATTTAAATATCCATACCAAATTCTGATTCTAAATAATCACTATACGTAGTTTGACGACTAACAACTGTTTTATCAGCCTTTAATTCCACTACTCTATTAGCAATTGTATCAACAAACTGTCTATCGTGACATACCATTAATATTTCACCTTGATATTCTTCCAGTGAATTATTCAATGATTGGATAGCTTCTAAGTCTAAATGGTTAGTCGGATCATCTAATAACAATAGATTTGGCCCTTCCAACATACTCTTAGAGATCATACAACGAGCTTTCTCGCCTCCAGATAGAACGTTAACTGACTTAAGCGGTTCTTCACCACTAAATAACATACGACCTAAGAATCCTCTTATATAAGCTTGATCATCAATGTTAGTATAGTTTGACAACCAATTTAAGATACTTTCATCACCCGAGAAGTACTCACGGTTATCTCTTGGTATGTATGATTGCTTAACAGTTTGACCGATTGTAACAGTACCACTATCCGGCTCAACCTTACCGGCGATTATATCAAGTAATAATGAAGTCTCTAACGGATTTCCTAATAAAACTATTTTGTCATCTTGCATAACATTTAATGAAACATTCTCAATTGTTGCCTCAGGTGTTCTCTTTGAAACATTTTCTAAAAAGACTATTGATTTACCTGATTCACGTTCTGGTTTAAACTCGATAAATGGGTATTTTCTCTGACTTGGTTTAAGATCATCTAATTCAATCTTATCCAAAGTCTTCTTACGTGAAGTTGCTTGTTTTGATTTTGATGCGTTAGCAGAGAATCTTGCGATAAACTCTTCTAACTCTTTAATCTTCTCTTCTTTTTTCTTATTTTGATCTTTCATCTGTTTTAATATTAATTGGCTTGTTTCATACCAGAAGTCATAATTTCCTGGGAATATTTTTATCGCCCCAAAATCAACATCTGCAATATGAGTACAAACTTTGTTTAAAAAGTGTCTATCATGACTTACCACAATAACAGTATTTTTATAATTAATTAAAAATTCTTCTAACCATGCAATTGCATGAACATCTAAGTTGTTAGTAGGCTCATCTAATAATAAGGTATTTGGCTCGCCAAATAATGATTGAGCAAGTAATACTTTTACTTTATCTCCACCACTCAACTCACTCATTAGTGAGTAATGTAAATCAGTTGATACTCCTAAACCATCTAGTAGTGCAGCAGCATCACTCTCTGCATTCCAACCATCCATCTCAGCGTAAATATCTTCTAACTCACCAGCTAAGATTCCATCTTCCTCACTAAAGTTTTCTTTAGCATATAAAGCATCTTTCTGCTCCATTATTTTATAAAGTTTTTCATTACCCATAATTACTGTATTTAATACACTATACTCATCATATGCAAATTGATCCTGCTTTAACATGTATAATGTTTCGTTTTCTGGAATATATACTTGCCCTGCATTAGGCTCTAAATCTTTACTTAAAACTCTTAAAAAAGTTGACTTACCGGCACCATTTGCACCGATTAAGCCATAACAGTTGCCATCTGTAAATTTCAAGTTTACATTTTCATATAATACTTGTGATCCAAATTGAACTGCTACATCTCTTACTTCTATCATTTCTTGCTCTCCTTTTATACGTCAAGTAATTATAGCATAAATTAGAGATTATACTATATATTAATTATCATTAGATAATAAGACTTTATAATACTTATTAATTAAAAATGAACCAAGTGGTGCACTGACTAAGATAGAGATGATTGCTGTTGTTAAAATAACTTCCCCACTCGCAAATCCCATCGCTAAGGCTATTGGACCAATTGCCGCCTGAACTGTCGCCTTAGGAAGAAAACTCATCGTAATAAACATACGTTCTTTAATATTTAAGTCATCAAAACTAGTTGCTAAAAATGCACCTGTTGATCTAACTAACATTGCAAGCATAATCACAATAAATGGCGCTAAACCAAAGATAGTTAAATAATTAAAATCTAACTGACTACCAATTAAAGCAAATAATAAAATTTCAAAGACAGACCATAGACTTGTAAAACTATCCTTAAAGAATTGATTATCTTTAATCATCGCCCCAAATGCCATAATCGAAAGTAGTGATGAAAAACTTATAATATTATCTAGTAAAACTTCAAGATTATTAATAAGAAATAAAACACTTATCATTATCAGTAAACTATATTCTTTTCTAAGTTTAATTTTAGATTCCACTTTGTTATATAAACTCCCAAAAATAAGACCAATAATAACACCCAAGATTATTTTAATAATCACATTAAAGGCTATTGCAATACTTAAGGAACCACCACTACTTTTAAGACTAATCAAGGCTAAAAATAAGGTAATAACATAAATATCATCTACACTTGCCGCACTCATTATCATTTGCGGTATTCCTTTTTTAACTCCGTATTTCTCATCAATTAACTTAATCATACTTGGGACAATCACCGCTGGTGAGACTGCACTAATAACACACCCCAATATTGCTCCATCTAAATAATCTAAATTGAGTAAGCTTTTAGCAAGAAACATTGTCGCAACAATTTCAAATGTAGCCGGCAAAAATGATAATAGTAATACCGATATTTTATTCTCTAATAACTTCTTAACATCTAAATTAAGACCAGCTCTAAAAATAATTATAATTAAAGCAATCTCTCTTAAATTAACTGAAAGATTTAAAAAATCACTACTTAAGATATTTAAGACAAAAGGTCCTAATATAATACCCGTAAGTATCAAACCAATTAATGGTGGTAACTTAATTTTACTAACAATAGTAGACAAAATAATACCAACAATAAAAACTAGCGAAAAACTTAATAACATAATATCCCTCCAAATAAAAAGATGACTCTCCACAATGAAAAAATCATTGTAGAAATCATCAGCTTAAAGCGGTTCAAGTAAAACTTAGGAAGATCTCATTTCCTTTTTAACCATTATATTGTAACACAGTCTTTACTAAACAAGATAGTTTTCAATAAGATTACATATGAAGATGCTTAAATTATATGATATAATTACTAAAGTAATAGGAGGTCTTTTTTTATGATAGACTTACACATTCACAGTAGACTTAGCATCGGGGAGCTAACTGTGGAAGAAATAATTAAGAGAGCAAAAGATTTATTAGCCTTCTCCATTGTCGATAATGAACACTGTTTAGCATATAATGATATCGATTTAGTAGAACACAGTAACTTAGTAACTGGTGTTATTTTTAGGACGAGTATAGATGGGCAAATAATTAATATTATTGGATATGAAGTAAATCCCAAAGAAATTAATAACTACTACTATGAAAGATATAGTAAAGAGAACATTGAAAGTATTGAATATAAACTATTCAACTCTTTAATTGAGATTATGGAAAAAAATAACATTAAACTTAGTGACAACATCCAATTAACATTAGTTGAAAAAGGTGTCAGCAAAAAATTAGTTTACTATGATGCAGTCAAAAATAATCCTGACTTTCCATTCTTAAGTTACCACAACTTTTTCCGTGATGGTCTTTCAAATCCTTTTAGTGAATACTTTTTAAATGAGAGTACAACTCTACCACCAATCGAAGAAATTTTCGATGTAATCAGACAAGCTGGTGGATTAGTCTTTTTAGCACATCCTTATGATTATGGAGTTAACGTAGAACCTTTAATTAATAAATTAATTCCTCTAGGATTAGATGGTATTGAAGTATTTCACTCAACTGCCGCAATTAGACAATCTTTAAAATTATTAAACATCTGTGAAGATAATTCACTTTACGCAAGTGCTGGTAGTGACTTTAGAAAAGAACGTTACCATATACCTATAGGTTTAAACTTACATCATAAAATATTTGAAAAAGATAGTTTCAAGTGGTTAATTAAATATACAAACGAAAATAAAAGGGGCTGTAACGAAATAGATGATTAATCTTCATCAATGGAAGTTACGGCTTCTTTTTTAATTTATATGTGTTTAGGGAGTATATATTAATTTTTAATTATCTAGAAATCAATTATCTATATACTTTAAGGCATTATGAAAAGAACTTATCACTGATGTGGACAACTTTCTTTGATTAATGTCTTGTTTTTTTGTTATGGTATTTCATCAGATTATAACCAATACAAGTTAATGTCATTTCTAAAGTAACCAGATCCATACCTCTTCTTCTAAAACGAACCTTTCCGTTATTACTTTTGATAACTCCGAAAGCTGTTAGTGTCAAATAGTTGTGGGTGTTATGTAAGGTGAATGGATTTAAATCCATTCATCTTTTTTAAATTACATAAGGATGAGAAATTCT
>CAYTTS010000050.1:0-7790 GCA_964440875.1 uncultured Erysipelothrix sp.
AATCTCTTTTGATGTACTATCATTATTTATAGTGTACTTATCTGAATAAGGAGACATATTATATGTATAAGCATCTAATATCTTATTAAGTTTTACTGTCGAATCTTTTTTGTTCACTACATCAATACTAAACTTAATTACATCATTTTTTTCTTGGAAAGTATTTCTACTAAGATTCTCTCCATATTTAAATGATGAGTAAACACCACTTTCATCAACTTCGATATCGCGGTATCTAAAGTATGCATCATTAGACACTTTTATATACTTTTCTTCATTGTATGTGTGATTGTATACAGCATTGTTAACTATTTTAAGACCTTGTTTGGTAGCATCTTGTTCTAAAACTTTAAACTCTATTTTTGGAGCAATTTCAATCTTGAAGTTTGGATCCATATTATTATAAACAAAGCTAATACTAGCTACTTCAGCCTTTCTATCAATAGGAATATTAATAGTCTCTGATTTAGCTAATTCAAGATTTGTAATAGTCGTTACAAAATCTGGTGTACTATCTTTATACTTAACAACAACATCTAATGATGCTTTAGAGTTCTCTAGATTTTTACCAGCTATGCTCGCAGTTCCAGTATGGATTCTTAGTGGAAGTAGTTCATTAGAATTATATCCCGTTTCACTATCAGCAAATTCAGTTATTTCAAATCTTTCTATTTCTCTTTCTTGTCTATTAGTCCAAGTGCTAGCATAATCAAATGCGACAATGTCATTTTTATATGCGACAAGATTTTCTAAATTAGAGTTTACAGTATCAACGTTAGCGATAGAAACTAAACGTTTTCTAAAGTTTTGATGATCAGACTCATCCCCTACCTCACTTGCATTAGTATATGTTGCAGAAGTCGATGATATTTTAGGAACTATTAATTCTTTTTCATTATTTTCTAAGTTAGATACTTTAGAAATTGGAAAAGCAGTTGCAGTTGAACTTACATTATTAATATTAACTTTTTTACTTTGGCCAACTCCTAAGTTAAAGTCTTTTTCAACTAATTCTTTATCTAAATTAGCATTAACAATTTTAAAACCAACTGCAGAAGTTCCGATTTGTTGACCTTCATTAGCAATATTTTCGGTAATAACGGTAAACTTAGTAACATAACCTTGTTTATTAGAAGTAACATTTAATTCAGTGTTACTAAATGCTTCACCATTTAATTTAACAATATCAGCTCTTTTAAATTTTATATAAGGATTATTCTCGGCATTAGCTTCAACATTAAATGAGTTATTGTAAATAACATTTTTAACATTAACAACTCCTGATCTATTAGAAGAGTATTTTGGTGAAACACTTTGGTTAAAGATTATATTCTTTAATTTAGAGTCTGTTTTAGTTGTAACACTTTGATTGGTTAAATTAAAGGATGAATATACATTATTAAATTCAAATAAATCTCCATAACTAATAATTTTAGCATTTGCTTTATTATCTAGAGGAACATATTTATTTTTACTTGCTTTAAATGCCTGCATCTCAATATCGATTACCTTGTCATCCGTACCTAAAAAGCCCGGTGTTAGATCAGGGGTATGGTTAAAGTTAATTGATTCTGTTTGTGCATTTCCTAAAGCTGTTTTTAATGTAAACCAAACATAGGTATATTGTTCATCAACTTCTTCTCCTAAAGGATCAGATTCACTACCGAATGTTAACTCATAACTTGTATTATCTGGCATTGTTACGTCAGAGTCCTTAGGAAATCTTAGTCTAAAAGCTAAAACATTTTCAGCAACTGAATCTGTACCATCAAGATTAAATGTAATAATACCTGTTGTTGATGTTCCTGTTTTAATATATGCATTCTCACTTTGTGTTTTATTATAATCATTAAATGTCAGTTTAAAATCACCAAGTTTAACTTCTATATCTTCCTCATCAATTTCATTTTCATCGTCCTCTGTTTCTTCAACGACTATTTCTTCATTGATTTTTACACTTTCGTTTATACTTTGATCACTTTCACTATCTTTAGCAAATAGTAAACTAGTACCACTTGATTGTAGTAGTACTGTTGCAGCAATCAAAATATAAAATATTTTTTTTATATTTTTCATTATTCCCTCCATCTTACTAACTATCCATGTAAAGCGACTAAAAATGTATAAAGCATAATATTACATTTAAAGGTCAAATAAAGTGTATCAAAGTAAGAGCTTGTCAAACTTTCAAAATTTATGGATTTAATTAATTAATGAATATAGGGTATATTGAAAAATAAAAAAAAGAGACCTAAGTCTCTTTCAGATCTAAATATTGATTATCTCATGAAGTAAGGTTTAACTTGTTTTGGTAAGTTTGTCTCTTCATCATAGATAATAGTTGGGTTACCTTTAATTAGTGGACGCATATGGTCTAATGCTTCCTGAGTAACTCCAGCATAGTTTGGAAGGATCCATTCTTCTGGGAAGTTTCTTACGTGGTTAGCGATGTTACTTGCATCTGTAGCGATGAATTCAACATCATATTCTTCTTGATCTTTTCTAACTAATCCAACCATTTTTCCTGTGAAGTTTTTATCCATACTTCTCATGTGAGCTGACATACCTAATTTGAATGATTCAGTAACGTCAACTAATGATTGTTCTGTTGCGTGAGATCTTTGAGCAGTACTTAAGTCTTGTACTTTAACTCTTTCTGCTGCACCTTCGTTTAAGATTAAACTCTTAAGAGCTTCACCTGATCCACCTAAGATAGCGTGTCCGAATGTATCATTTTTACTTTCAGCTGCTGCTAAGTATGTACCATCTTCATATCTTGCACCTTCTGAAACAACGATATAGCATTTGTTTTTCTCATCAAGAACTTCTTTGAATGCTTTTAAGAATTTCTCTTTGTTGAATGGTTGTTCTGGTAAGATTGTTAAGTCAACAATTCCACTTAAGTTTGCTGCTGCAGCTAACCAACCAGCATCTCTACCCATTGTTTCTAAGATAAATACTTCTTGTCTTGTATAAACATTGTAGTCTTGCCAAGTTTGGTAAGCAGTGTTAGCAATGAATTTTGCTGCACTTGCATATCCTGGACTGTGGTCGATAACCATTAAGTCGTTATCTACAGTTTTTGGACAACCAACAAAACGACGTCCTTCAATACCGTTTTTCTCTGCATATTCACTTAATGCAGCAACAGTATCCATTGAGTCATTTCCTCCTGTGTAGAATAAAGTTTCAATATCATATTTTTCCATAACTTCAAATAGACGTTTGAAGTCAGCTTCGTTTTCTCTTAATAACTTGTAACGGCAGCTACCTAATGCTGCTGCTGGTGTTTGACGTAAAATTAAGTTTTCGTCTTCACTCATGTCAGTTAAATCATAGAACATTTCTTGTAAAATACCTTCAATACCGTGTAATCCACCGTAAACTTTTCCATAAACTGGATTTAATTGGTTTGCTTTTACTACCCCCGCGATTGTCGCGTTAATTACTGATGACGGTCCACCAGATTGTGCTACTAAACAATTTGCCATATTATAAACTCCTCCTCTTATTCCTAAACTATTATACCCTATTTTAATTTATTAATCAAAGACTTGCTACTTATCACTAGTGCTAGTCTAAAGTTTCTAAATACTCGAAGTATTCAAGCGATAATTCATCTAATTCCGCTTTATGTTCTGCAATTTCATCATTTACTTCCTGCAATTTTACGAAGTCTTCATAAATAACAGGTTCAAAGGTAGAAGCTTCGAGTTTTTCAATTTTTCTTTCAAGTTTACTAATGTCTTTCTCGATCGCCTTAACCCAGTTGTTGCTGTAAGTTTTAACCGTTCTCTTAACAGTATCTTTTTTAACAACAACTTCTTTAATTTCTTCTTCATTAAATCTATCAACATACTCACTATATGTTCCTGGAAATATTTCAATCTTATTATCTTTTAATAGAATAATTTTATTTGCGACACTGTTAATAAAATGTCTATCATGAGAAACAAATATTATTGTTCCATCATATGTATTCATCGCTTCACTTAAAGCACGTTTACTAAGAATATCCAAATGGTTTGTTGGCTCATCTAAAACTAAAGTATTAGCTTTACTTAACATTACTTTTAAAAGTGATAACCTAACTTTTTCTCCACCACTTAGAACCGAAACACTTTTAAAGACATCATCAGCTCTAAATAAGAATGAACCTAATAAAGTTCTGATCTCACTCTGAGTTAAATCTGGATACTCCTGCCATAAATCCTCCAGTACCGTTTTCTTTGAATCTACTTGAGCTAGCTGTTGATCAAAATAAGCAGTAGTAATACTATGTCCCCATAAAAACTCACCATCTAGAGCCTTCAAGTTATTCATAATCGTTTTAACAAAACTTGACTTTCCAGTTCCATTATCACCAATAATCGCGATCTTTTCACCACGATATACTTCAAAATTGAAATTCGCTAGTTCTTTATCATAACCGACACTTAAATTATTTACCTCTAATACTTTATTACTACCTCTAATTCCAGATTTAAAGTTCGCTTTAAAAACATTATCATCAACCTTATCAAGTTCAATTTTATCCATACGGTCCAAATACTTAATTTTAGATTGAGCAAAGGCAGCTTTAGATGCAGTAGCTCGATACTTATCAATTAAAGCCTCTAATCGTTTAATCTCTTTTTGCTGCTCAACATAATGTTTTCTCTGTGTTGCCATAAAGACTTCTTTTTGTAATTCAAAGGAACTGTAATTCCCAACATACTCTTTTATCTTTGCATATTCAATATCCCAAATCTTGTCGACAATATTATCAATAAACATTTGGTCATGAGATACAATTATTAATGCCTGTTCATATTGTTTCAAATACCCCTCTAACCATTCAATTGTCGATAAATCTAGATGGTTAGTTGGCTCATCTAATAATAGTAAGTCCGGTTTTTGAAGTAACAATTTAGCAAATGCAACTTTTGTTCTTTCACCACCAGATAAAGTACCTACTTTTTGATCCCAAACATCTTCATTAAATCCAAAATTTGATAGTACTCGATACATCTCATGCTCATAGTTGTAGCCACCTAGCATTTCAAATTGATTACTAAGTCGTTCATACTTTCGCAATGCATACTTATCGTTTGGATCAAGTTCTAACTTTTCAGTATACTCCTTCAGCTGATCAGCTATACTTTCAACTTTCTTATAAACAAGCATTACTTCTTCAAGAATCGTATTATCATCATTTATTAATGTATTTTGACTTAAATAAGCAACTTCAAAATCACTGGATTTATATACATTTCCAGAGTCTAAACTTTCATCCTCAGCAATAATGCGCATTAGCGTAGTTTTACCTGCCCCATTTCTACCAACAAGAGCAACTTTTTCACCACGTTTAATATTAAATTCAATATTGTCAAAGACTATTGTCGTTTGATATTGCTTATAACCATTTTTAATCTGATATATCATCTATTTCAACTTCTCCTAATTTTAAATACTCTAAGATTGCTTCTGCAGTCTTATGGGCATATAATTCTTTATTATTTTTAAACATCTCAATTTCTTCAGGATTTTTATAACTTACATACTCAATAATAATCGCCTCTAAGCCGTGTGGGTTTAAATAAGCAAAACTAGCATTCGCTTCTTTTGCTAAATCTGAGAACGTTGCGGCACTAAGTGCTTTACCCCCCATTTCCCTAACACTTATCAAACCATCAAGGTTTGCATACCTAAGTGAGGATACGACACTTCTTGTGGCAAACTCATTTAGATCTGTATTAGATAATAAATAGTCAGCAATATTATAGGCAAAGGCCTGTGAAGCATATGATGATTTAGAAACTCTTAAACCACCATCAACCTTATCATTAAAAGCAAGTTCAATATAATACTTAGCTTTACTATTATAAGCATTATGAAAGCGACCGGATTCACCATATGAATTTATGATATGGTCTTTTGAGTCTCTAGTTATCATAACTTTTAATCCAGCAGCTTCTAAGTCTTCTTTTATTATAGTAGCCATATTATATAATTCATCAGCTTCGACCATTCCTAAGAAAGTTTGACCATAATTGTCAAACCAACCACTATTATTTTCACCATATGCCGGATCTAAAACTATATCGTAGTCCTCTGATTTGTTTTCTAAACTAGTCACATTTAAAAATAAGTAATTATCATCTAAATAATTAACATTATCTTTATCATCAAAAATAGTTTTATCACCGATCACTTCAACTTGTCTATGATGATCAGATCTTGTAACAAGATTAATTGACTCATTAAATGTTTCATTCATAACGACACGTTTTTTGATCATATCAATATTTATAAAGACTTCATATAGTCCGTTAGGTAAATTCTCTAATGGAATTTGTCCATCAACATCAAAGTCAATTAGATAATGATAGTTATCACCAGTACAAATATTAGTCAATAAGAGTGTTTTCCCGATTAATGGATCTTTAGAAGTAATATTATAGGTTTCACTAAATAAACTTAATGACTCCCCATAGAAAAAATAATCGTTAATAGTCGTTTTATCAGTAAAAGAGTGATCCTCAAACTTTTCTATTGTTTCCTCTTGGCTTAAGTCACACACTTGAATTCTCCCTTGTAACGGAGCTTCTTTGTTTTTAAAATAGATGATAGTATAAAATGATAATCCAATTAGAGAAAGTGTTATAAGTAATATTAAAATAACCTTATTTCTTTTTTTAGCATAAGGGTTAAGCTCAACTTGTCTCTTGGAAAACTTCATATTATCTATCCTCTTTTCACATACTCCATTCTATCATATTTCACTTTTTCTTACATCTATTTACAAACTCTACACTATCTTTGTTATGACTATTTTTTAAAAAAATATTCTCTTCCTCATTAATTAAAAAACATATTCTAAATACATTCTTATGTTATACTATTCAATAGGAATAGGAGGAATATGATATGCCTTTTCAATGGTATTTTTATGACGCCGGATATATTTTATACATAATTCCCTTTATGTTATTAGCTTTCGCGGCGCAAATTTATATTAAAAGTACATATGCAAAATTCAGTAGAGTTAGAAATAGTACAGGATTAACAGGAGAGCAAGTAGCTAGATATATACTTGATAAAAACGGACTACAACATGTTCGTGTAAAACAAGTAGCAGGTACACTTTCAGATCATTATGATCCACGTACTCAAGTTGTATCATTATCTAGTGGAGTATACCAAAGTAATTCAATATCAGCAGCAAGTATTGCCGCACATGAGGTAGGACATGCAATACAGCATTCAACAAACTATTTACCTCTTAAGATCAGAGCTAGTTTAGTTCCAGTAGTAACAATTAGCTCAAGCTTTATGTGGATATTTATTTTTGCAGGATTCTTATTTAATTATTCTAATCTGGTTAATATCGGAATACTAATTTTCGCAGCATCTGTTTTATTTCAAATAGTTACTCTACCAGTAGAATTTAATGCAAGTAGCCGAGCAATTAAACAGCTACAACAGTATAACTTAGTTAGTCCAAATGAAATCAGTGGATCTAAGAAAGTATTAACCGCAGCAGCTTTCACTTATATTGCGGCAACTATTGTTGCAATTGCGCAACTATTAAGATTAATCGCTGTTAGTGGCAATCGTAATTCAAGAGATTAATAAATAGAAAAGTTAGAAAACTTATATGTTTTCTAACTTTTTTTCATCTATTTATTATCTACATCTGATTCAATTGTCGGTGGCCAGTAAGTATAGCCTAAACCTTCAGCGTAAGCTTTTATCTTAGCTTCAGCTACTTCCATCCACTTTCCATTACTCATATATGCTTCGATTTC
>CAYTTS010000051.1:0-7769 GCA_964440875.1 uncultured Erysipelothrix sp.
AATTTAGAATAAATGAATGATAGCGTTGACAAGATAATAGATTGTGCTATTATATATTTAATAGGCGTGTGATTACAGAAGCATTAGCCGAAAAGAAACTTGTTTTCTTTTCGGCTTTTTTACTGTTTAAAATGCCTGAAGGGAGAAGAATTATGAAAGCAAGAGATTTAGCAGATGCAATTCTAAAAGAATTGGGTGGCAAAGAAAACATCCTTGATGCTGAAAACTGTATGACAAGAGTTAGAGTTAATGTTAGAGATATTAACAATGTCGATGTTGACGCACTGAAAGATGTTGATGGAGTACTAGGGGTTGTAGCAGACGATGGAAACTATATTCAAGTTGTTCTTGGACCTGGTAAAGTACGTGATGTTATGAATGTATATTTAGCAGATGGAATCAAAGAAAAAACTGATGATGATGTCGAGGACTGGGAAAAAAATAAAGCAGCTATAAAAGCAGGTCAAAAAGACAATAAATTTAAAGAGGGTGTCCGTATAATTTCAGATATCTTCACACCAATGATTCCTGCATTTATTGCATCAGGTGTAAGTAATGGTTTAGGAAGATTAATTAAGATATTAATGACTAATGGAACGATTCCAACGAATCAGTTTACGTCTGTACTACAAGCTTTAGTCGCATTAGTAGGGTCTGGATTCTTAGCATATTTAGTAATCTTTACAGGTATTAATGCAGCCAAAGAATTTAAACTTAACCCAATGCTTGGGGGTATGATCGGTGCCGCTGTTCTAGATAAAAACATTAATGTTCTGTCTGAACTAGTTGGATGGTACAATACAGATGTTCCAGCTGATTCAATACTATCATCAGGTGCTGGTGGTGTTATTGGAGTAATTGTAGGAGTTTGGTTATTATCTAAAATTGAGAAGTGGGTACATAGTTGGATGCCAGATGCATTAGACGTTTCATTTACACCATTATTATCAATGTTAATTACAATGCCAATATTCGTATTTGCAGTAATGCCTGCAACAGGATACTTATCAGTACTATTAGCTAACTTCTTAGGTTTATTTATCGACTCAACTAACCCAATAGTTACTATCTTAACTGGATATTTCTTAGCAGCATTATTCTTACCACTTGTATTAGTTGGTTTACATAGAGGTTTAACACCAATCTATACACTACAAATTGAAACATTTGGATTTACTAAATTATTCCCAGCAGTTGCAATGGCGGGTGCAGGACAAGTAGGTGCTTCAATCGCATTATGGATTAAAGCTAGAAGATTAAAAAATAGAAAATTACAATCTGTTATCGCAGGAGCGATTCCAGCCGGTATATTAGGTATTGGAGAACCATTAATTTATGGTGTAACATTACCACTAGTTAAACCCTTTGTGACAGCAGGACTTGGAGCTGGTTTTGGTGGAGCATATGTTATGTATAAAGCAGTTGCTTCAACTGCATTTAGTCCATCAGGTATCTTAGCTGTAACTCATGTATTACCAGAGTTAGTTAAATACTATGTAATTGGAATTCTAATTTCATATGTAATGGCAGCAATAATTACGTATATATTTATTCCAGATGAGTTAGTTGAAAACTACTAAATAACATAAACACTTCACCTATATGGTGAAGTGTTATTTTCAATAACACATAAATAATAGTACAATATAGTATGATAGTTAAGGGTGATCTATAGGTGAAAAAAACCAATAAGCAAATTGCAGAGGAGTTAATTGTATATTGTGGTGGAATTGCTAACATTACGAATAATACAACTTGCATGACAAGACTACATATAAGATTTCATGATAGAAATAAAATAGATATTGAAGCAATAAAATCTTTGGATGCAGCTCTTGGAGTTGTTGAAGGAGAGACAATACAAATTGTTTTTGGCCCTGGAAAAGTTGTTAATGTGGGAAATGAGTTTTCAAATATAAGTAAAATTCCATTGGGGTCAGAAAACGACTTGGTTATTTCAACAATAAAAGAAGATAATAATAGGAAATTTGATAATAATAAATTAAGTAAAGTCCAAAAATTCTTTAAACATTTTGCAAATATGTTTTTACCGCTGCTTCCAGGAATAGCTGGAGCTGGTTTAATAAATGGCATTACTAGAGCAATTAATATTTCTAATAATAATGCTTATGTACATATTTGGTGGTATGCCTTGATTATGACTGTTGGTTGGGCATTATTTACATATCTACCGATATTTGTGGGGATGAATGCAGCGAAAGAGTTTAAAGGGACACCCATATTAGGTGGTATTGGCGGAGCCTTATCCGTGTTTAATGCGAATATGCCACTATTAAGTATTATTAAAGGTGAAGCAATATTATTACCTATTACTGATTTAGCATATGACTCTGCATCAGGAGGAATATTGGCTGCCGTTTTAACAGGTATTGCGTTTGCCTACATTGAAAAGTTTGTTAGAAAATATACACCTGAAATAGTTGATATGTTTGTAACACCATTGATAACTATTATTGTTGGTGGATTCCTTTCTGTCTTAGTATTTCAATATTTAGGTTCAATACTGACAGAAGGATTATTTTTTGTAACAGAATTCATTTTTAATCGACTATGGATATTTGGTGGTTTTATCTTATCAATGGTTCAATTGCCATTAGTATCAATAGGATTGCACAGAACTTTTATTCCACTACATGCTATTCTTAGCGACCCAGGTGGTGTTAGTAATGGAGTTAACTACTTACTGCCAATACTGATGGTTGCAGGTGGTGGCCAGGTAGGGGCAGCATTAGCTTTATATTGTAGAAGTAAAAATAGTAAATTAAAGAAAACTATTTTATCAACAATACCAGCAGGTATATTGGGAGTGGGAGAACCACTTATGTACTCAGTAACATTACCGTTGTTTAGACCTTTTATTACAGCCTGTATTGGATCTGGATTTGGTGGTGCAATGATAGTACTTCTAAAAGTAGGTGCAATATCGCAAGGTGTATCAGGTATTATGGCTCCACTTATTATGAACAGTGGATCAAGAGTAACTTATTTGATAGGACTTTTCACAGCCTATCTTGGTGGTTATGTGATTACCTACTTCTTTGGAGTAGATGAAGAGAATATAGAATTAATTTTTAATGAATAGATAGAAGGTATATTATGTTTGATTTACATATGCATACAAATTTAAGTGATGGAGAATTAAGTGTAATTGAATTATTATCTCGTTTAAAAGAAAATAATATTGAGTTATTTTCAATAACAGATCATAATCATGCATTGGCATATAATTATATTGAAGACACATTACAAATGAAGATGATAAAAGGGAGCGAAATTACTACATCTTATGAGGGTGTTGTGATTGAAATTCTTGGTTATAACATTAATCCAACAATAATAAATAATTGGTACAATGACTTTTATAGCGAAGAAAATATGATACGCAATGAGATTAAACTATTTTCAGAATTAAAAGATATTTCCCGAAAAAATGGTTTTAAAATATCTGATAATTTAGAAATGGATAAAATTATTAAGGGAGAGTCAAAGAAAGCAATATATTACTATCTGAAAGAGACTTATCCAGATTTTATTTACCCTAGTTATAAAGTGTTTTTTAGAACTGCATTAAGTAATCCAAAAAGTGATTTCTTCATAGATGAAGGTAGATACTATCCAAGTATTAGTGAAGTAATTGAGTTAATACATAAGGCAAACGGTGTTGCAATTCTTGCACATCCTTATGAATATGGAATAAGTGAGATTGAAGAATTATATGAATATTTAATTGATTTAGGTATTGATGGAATTGAGTGCTTCCATCCTAGTATGAGTATTAACCAAAGTATTAAAACAGCTAAATACTGCTGCAAACATAACTTGTTAGGTAGTGGTGGAAGTGATTTCCACCGTGATAACCGTCTAATAAGTCACGGGGTTAGAGCTCATAAAGATCTATTAGATATGGAATGTTTTGACTGGTTTAATAAAAGTGATGATAATTAGAAGTATCTGCGATGGTGAAATAATACCGATCGAAGATGTTGATGATACTGTTTTTAGTGAAAAGTTCATGGGAGATGGATTTGCGATAGTCCCATCAATCAATAAAGTTTATGCACCAACATCTGGATATATCAAACATATTTATCATACTAATCACTCACTAGTTATTGTTAATGATGACGGATATGAAATATTGATTCACTATGGTCTTGGATCTTATAAAATTCCTGAAGGAGTAATTCAGACGTCTATTAAAAAAGGTTCTTATGTAGAAGAAGGTGATCTTTTACTAACAGTAGATTTTAATTATTTTGATGAAAACAACTTAAAAAAATTAATCATAATTGTCTTTTTAGAAGTAAATGAAATAGATTTAAGTATAAAAGAAAAAAATGTCAAATATGGAGATATTTTAATAGGGAGGTGAATTATGGCGAAAAAATATATAATCCTTAAAGTATTAAATAATAATAGTCTATTAGTACAAGATAAAAATAGTGAAACAATTATTATCGGTAAGGGTATTGGTTTCAAACAAAAAGTCGGTGACATTATTTATGACACAACTTTAGTTGAGAAAGAATATCATTTGATAAGCGAAGAAGACAGTAGCAATAGTTTAATCATAAAAAACACAGCTGAAATTATTGATATTGTTAATAAAAACGTAGAAGGCGAAATATCAGAACACTCATTTCTCTCTTTAACAAATCATGTTAGAGCAATGTTAATTAGAGTTGAAAATGATGAGATATTTCCAAATCCATTTCACCATGAAACAGTTATACTCTATGGTGATAGTTACAAAGTATCACTAGAAATAGCCGATAAAGTTGAACAGTCGATCAACATAAGATTACCTGAAGCCGAGATTGATTTTTTAACACTATATATTCATAGTATTGTATCGAGTTATGACAGTCATAATACAACCCTTAGAAATGCAATAATAAGTGATGTTAGTGATACTATAGAAAATGAGTTAAATTTTGATTTGGATAAATCATCTGCATTTTATGCACGTTTTGTTACTCACCTCAAGTTCTTAATAGAGCGATTAACAAAAGATGAACCACTGGCAAGTGTTCCTATGGTGGAAAATATTGCGAAACAATTCCCTGAGTACATGGAAGTTAGTAATGTTATAGCAAAAATAATTGAAAGTCATTTAGATAGTAAATTGAGTCTGGACGAACATATGTATATTGCATTACATATTGCTAGACTAACATTAAATAATAAGAAAGGTGAAAAATAAAATGTTTGGAATATCAGTATATATGTCAGATATAGATGAAGAATATTTAAGGGCAGCTAGTGATTTAAAAGTAAAGTATATTTTCACATCACTACATATTCCTGAAGAAAATTTTAGTAATTTTGATAATAATTTGAAAAAATTATTATCGTTAGCAAAAGAGTTAAACTTATCAATAATCCCTGACATATCACCATATACATTTGATAAACTAGGAATTGATGAAAACGATTATGTAAGTTTAAAAGAGTTTGGTTTTGAATTAGTTAGATTAGACTTTGGCTTTGAAAATCTAGCCAGTGTTAAAGAAATATCAAAACATTTCAAAATTGTTTTGAATGCTAGTGTTGTTGATGAAGCTTATCTTAAATCACTAGAGAGTATTAATCTGGGTTTAGATGATATTTACTTAATGCATAACTTTTATCCTAGAAGTGATACGGCATTATCCAAAGACTATTTTAATAACATGAATAATGATCATCAGGAGTTAAAATTAAATAGTATGGCTTTTGTTGCTGGTGACTTATACAAACGATTACCTTTATATGAAGGATTGCCAACATTAGAAAAGCATCGTGATCAAAATCCATTCATTAGTGCTGTTGAATTAAGAAAAAAATATAATGTGAAGACTATTTTTATTGGAGATAATCAAAGTACTATAGCAAGTTTAAGATTTATTAGTGATTTTATATATGAGGGTATTGTAAACCTTCCGGTTTACTTATATGATGATTATAAATACCTGTATGACGATGAGTTAATAGTTAGGCAAGATATGGCAGAAAATTTAATTCGACTAAGAACAATAAGACTTCCAGACGTTGAAGTAAAAAGGAACAACCATCGTAAATTAGGTTCAATAGTTATGGATAATAAGTTAGCTAATCGTTATAGTGGAGAGATTTCGATTGTTAAAAAAGACATGACTTATAGTTCTAGAAGTAATAACATTGGTTTTGTCCATCCAGACTATGTTGATTTACTAGAATTTATAGATCATAATGAAAAGATAAAATTTATTAGAATAGAAGAGGTAGAAAAATGAAAATTTATAGTCCGTTACAAGGTAAGTTAGTAGCATTAGAAACAGTACCAGATGCAGTATTTAGTGGGAAGATGATGGGTGAAGGAGTTGCGATTATTCCAAGTTCAAATAAAGTCTTATCACCTGTTAAAGGGAAATTAACTTCAGTATTTCCAACAAAACATGCATTTGGAATTGAAACTGAGGATGGTGTAGAAGTTTTAATCCATGTAGGTATAGATACAGTAGATCTTAAAGGAAAGCATTTTGATCTTAAAGTTGAACAAGGAGAAAAAGTAGAAATCGGTGATCTTCTAGTAGAAGTTGATTTTGATGCGATTAATAAAGCGGGTTATCCAATCATTACGCCAATTATCATACTAAACACTGGAAGCTTTGAAAATGTTGTTAATGAATCTGATAAAGAATTGGAATATTTAGATACGATTATAGAACTACAATAAGACTGTTATTAAGAAATGATTAAGTGTATAATTATAAAGAGGTGGAAAATATGGAAAAGAAATTATCAGGATTAGATACAGAACAAAGAAATCAAGATACGCTAGATTTAGATATACTAGATACAATTGATATTTTAAGAAAAATTAACAACGAAGATACTAAGGTACCATTAGCTGTTAGTAAAGCTTTAGATAATATTAGTGCACTAGTTGATGCAACATATGAAGCTTATAGTACTGGTGGAAGAATTATCTATATAGGAGCTGGAACATCAGGTAGACTTGGAATATTAGATGCTGCAGAGTGTCCTCCTACATACGGAACAAGACCTGAGGATGTTGTTGCTCTTATAGCAGGTGGAGAAACAGCAATCTTTAAGGCAGTTGAAGGAGCTGAAGACTCAAGAGAGTTAGCAGTTGAAGACTTAAAAAACATTGAATTAAACGATAAAGATATAGTTATTGGACTTGCCGCTAGTGGAAGAACTCCATACGTAATGGGTGGATTAGAATATGCAAATGAAATTGGAGCAAAAACAGGATCTATTGCATGCGCAGCTGATTCACTACTTGCAACAGTAGCTCAGTATCCAGTTGAAGTTGTTGTTGGACCAGAAGCAGTAACAGGATCAACAAGAATGAAAGCAGGAACGGCACAAAAATTAGTATTAAATATGCTATCAACAACTGTAATGATCAAATCAGGTAAGGTATATGAAAACTTAATGATTGATGTACAAACAACAAACATTAAGTTAGTTGACCGTGCAGCAAGAATTGTTTCAGAAGCTGTCGGAGTTGACTTTGATACTGCAAAAGGATTACTTGAATCAAGCGATATGGATGTTAAAATTGCAATCCTAAAAGGATTAACAGATTCAACAAACGAAGAAGCAAAAGAGTTATTAGCCAAAAACAATGGTAACGTTGCTAAAACTATCAGAGAAAATAAATAATTAATGAAAGCGGTTGACATTTATTGTGTATTTGTTATTATATTGACATGAAGCGTGTCATCGCAAGAGCATTAGCTGAAAAGAATATTTCTTTT
>CAYTTS010000052.1:0-7758 GCA_964440875.1 uncultured Erysipelothrix sp.
GAAGAAGCTTTAAGATCAGGTTCATTCTATGTAAACAATCGTTGGTTAGGTGGATTATTAACTAACTTTAGAACTATCCAAAGATCAATTAGAAGATTAATTGAAATTGAAACTATGGAAGAAAATGGTTCAATTAGTATTTACACTAAAAAAGAACAAACAATCCTTCGTAAAGAAGCAGAAAAATTAGAGAAAAACTTAGGTGGTATTAAAGAAATGCGTAAACTACCTGATGCAGTATTCGTGGTAGATCCACTTGAAGATGCAAACGCAGTTGCTGAAGCTAAAAAATTAAACATTCCAGTATTCGCATTAATCGATACTAACTGTGATCCAGCAATCGTTGATTTCCCAATTCCAGCAAACGATGACGCAATTCGTTCAATCAAAGTAATTACTGAACTAATGGCGGATGCTGTAGTTGAATCAAAAGGTGGCGTATTAGCTGTTGCTCACCAAGATCAAGATCAAGACGATATTACAATGGAAGACGTAATTGTTAACGTTCAAAGACAACAAGAAGAACAAAACAGACGTCGTCGTCAAAGAATGGAAGAAAGAAGACAACGTCAACAAAATAGACGTCCAAGATATAACAACCGTCAAGACAACCGTGCTCCACGTCAAGAAGCACCAGTTGCACAAGACGCAAAAAAATCTGAATAATTAAATTAATTTTAAATTAAATATTGTATAGAGAGGGAAGATATTTATGAGTATTACTGTTGCTATGATTAAAGAGTTACGTGATATGACAGGCGCTGGAATTATGGATGCAAAAAAAGCACTAACTGAAACTAATGGAAATATTGAAGAGGCTGTTACTTACTTAAGAAAACAAGGAATGGCTGCATCAGCTAAAAAAGCTGATAGAATTGCTGCTGAAGGTATTACTGATATTAAAGTTGATGGAAACACTGCTTTAATGTTAGAAGTTAATGCTGAAACAGACTTTGTTGCAAGAAACGATAGTTTCTTAGAAATGATCGATGTTATTGGAAATGCATTACTATCAAGTGATGTTACTACTAATGAAGAAGCTCTAGCTTTAGAAATTAATGGAGAATCAATCGAAGAAATGATTATCCAAGCTACTGCTAAAATCGGTGAAAAAATTTCATTCAGAAGATTTGAAAGAATTACTAAAGAAGATTCACAAGAATTTGGTTCATACATCCACACTGGTGGAAGAATTTCAGTTGTTTTAGTAGCTGATGGTGCAAGTGCTGAAGTTGCAAATAATGTTGCAATGCAAGTAGCATCAATGAATCCTAAATATATTACACGTGATGATATTGCTGAAGAAGATTTAGCTAAAGAACGTGAAATTCAAGAATCAATCCTTGCTAATGATGAATCATTACAAGGAAAACCAGAAAAAGTTCTAGAAGGAATTATTTCAGGACGTATTTCAAAGACTATGAAAGACTTTACTTTAGTTGATCAAGACTTTATTATTGATTCAAAATTAACTGTTGGTCAATACTTAAAAGAAAATAATGCTACTATCGTTTCAATGAACCGCTATGAATTAGGTGAAGGAATCGAAAAACGTGTTGAAGATTTTGCTGCTGAAGTAGAAGCACAAATGAGATAATTTTAAGGCAGTTATACTGCCTTTTTTTTAAAGGAGAATAATTATGTACAAACGAATATTATTAAAACTTAGTGGAGAAGCTTTATCAAGTCCAGATCAATTGTTTAGTGCTGAAGTCTTAAAAGATGTTGCTACAGAAATTAAACGTGTTTCAGATCGCGGTATTGAAGTTGCTGTTGTTGTTGGTGGTGGAAATATCTTAAGAGGTAAAGAAGTACAAAATAGTGGTATTGAGCGTGTTCATGCAGATTATATGGGAATGCTTGCTACTGTAATGAACGCTTTAGCTTTACAATCTGCTTTTGAACAACAAGGACTACATACTCGTGTACAATCAGCTATTGATATGAGTAAGGTAGCTGAACCTTTAATTGTTAGACGAGCAAAAAGACATTTAGAAAAGGGACGTGTAGTTATCTTTGCGGCAGGTACGGGAAATCCATACTTCTCAACTGATACAACAGCGGCTCTAAGAGCATCCGAAATTAATGCAGATGTTATTTTAATGGCAAAAAATGGAGTAGATGGTGTCTATGATTCAGACCCTAAAATTAATCCTGATGCTGTTAAATATGATATACTGACTTATATGGAAATGTTAAATAAAAACTTACAAGTTATGGATGCAACAGCAAGTTCTATGTGCATGGAAAATGATATGGAAGTTATTGTATTTAATATGGATGATTTAAATAATATATCACGCATTATCGATGGAGAAGAGATCGGAACGCGTATTAAAAGGGAGGAAAAATAATTTATGTATTACGATTTAGCAAAAGAAAAGATGACTGCAGCTTTAAACTCATTAAGCAATGAGTTAGCAAAAGTAAGAACTGGACGTGCAAGTACAAGTGTACTTGATAACGTATCAATTGAATATTACGGAGCAATGACACCTTTAAATCAAGTAGCTGGTTTATCAGTAGTTGAAGGTACACAAATTGTTGTTAAACCTTATGATACATCAGTGTTAAGAGATATTGAAAAAGCAATCCACCAATCAGACTTAGGCTTAAACCCTGTTAATGATGGTAGTGTTGTTAGAGTAAATATTCCACCTTTAACTGAAGAAGTTAGAAAAAATGTTGTAAAAGACGTTGAAAAATTAGGTGAAAATAGTAAGATTGTTATTAGAAATATCAGACGTGATGCTAATAGTGATATTAGTAAAGAAGATAGTTATACAGAAGACGAAGTATTCAGCGAACAAAAGAGAATACAAGATTTAACTGACAGCAATATTGCTAAAGTAGATGAATTAGTTAAAGCGAAGTCAGCGGATTTAATGACTATCTAATGTCAGATTCACTAAAACATCTTGCGATTATAATGGATGGTAATGGTAGATGGGCGAAAGCTCGTGGTAAAGACCGTTCATTTGGACATCGTAAGGGTGCTGAAAATATGAAAAATATAGCAGTTAAAGCGTCAAAACTTGATATTGAAGTTTTGACTCTTTATGCTTTCTCAACTGAAAATTGGAAACGATCTGAAAAAGAAGTAAATTACCTAATGAAACTACCAGGTCTATTCTTTGATGTTTACTTAAAAGAGATTATGCAAGCTAACATAAGAGTTGAGTTTATTGGTTTTATTGATGAATTACCGACATCTACAAAAAAGGTAGTTTATAATTCAATGGAAGCCACAAAAAATAATACGGGAATGATCCTTAATCTTGCAGTTAATTATGGATCACGCCAAGAGATAGTAAGTGCGATTAAGGAATATACTGATGATGTTATTAATAATAAGCGAGAAAATGATTTAGAAGTTGAAACATTTGAAAATTATTTAATGACAAAAAATCATTCAGAAGTTGACTTACTAATTAGAACAAGCGGAGAATATCGTTTATCTAACTTCTTACTATGGCAAATAAGTTATTCCGAATTTTATTTCACGGACACTTTATTCCCAGATTTTAATGAAGAATTATTAGAAGAAGCAGTTAATGAATTTAATAATAGAAATAGAAGGTATGGTGGATAGTATGAAACAAAGAATATTAACAGCCCTGTTAATTATTGCAGGTGTTATCCCATTATTCTTTTCAATAGAATATTTATATTTAGTATTAATACTGGTTGCGTTTGTTTCATCGTTAGAATTAAATGATCTAATTTCAGACGATAAATATCCATTAATCATAGGATTAAATTTTTCCTTGATTATATCGCTAGGTTTAGATTTTATTGGAAGCCAAGATAAAGCATTAGTTTTAGGTATTTTCTTACTAGTATTTGTTATATCTGATTTAGTCTTTAATGAGATTGGATTTAATAATTTAGCTCTATCATATACTGTTTCAATATTAATAGGTATTGCTTTAAACTCATTTATGCATTTATTTAGTTTAAGTCCTAATTTAATCCTCTTTTTATTAATTGTTAATTATGGTAGTGATACTGCGGCATATTTTATTGGATCTAAATTCGGTAAAGTTAAACTGATACCTAAAGTATCCCCAAACAAAACGGTTGAGGGATCAATAGCTGGAGTTGTCTTTGGTGGTCTATTAGGTATTATCTTTGGTATCTTCTTTATAGATTACGCAAGTTTATTTCATTTAGCGGCAGTAAGTTTTATATTGCCAGTAATTGGTCAGTTAGGTGACTTATTCTTTTCATCACTAAAAAGAACCTTTAACCGTAAGGACTTTGGAGGCTTATTTCCAGGTCATGGTGGAGTTTTAGATAGAATTGATAGTCTGATTTTTTCATTAGTATTTATGTTAATATTTGTTAGTTTAAACTATATTGGTATTTTCTAGTGAAGACTTTAATCTTACTTGGTGCTTCCGGTTCGATTGGTAGACAAACCTTAGAAGTAATTGATAAATATCCAAATATGTTTAAGTTAAATGCTTTAAGTGTTGGGAAACGTGATGAAGATCTAGAGTTTTTAATAACTAAGTATGATTTAAAAGCAGTTGCTTTAATGAATGATGAACGTAGGCTTGAATTACAAGATAAGTTTCCAAAAACGAAATTTTATAATGCGATAGATGATTTATCGACTTTAATAGATGAGAATGTATCAGATCTTCTAGTCAATGCAGTAGTCGGTATAGCAGGCCTTAAACCAACGGTAAGCGCGATAGTAAATAAAATAGATATAGCGCTTGCTAACAAGGAAACGCTTGTTACAGGCGGAGATTTGATTATGAATCTTATTAAAGAATACGATGTTAATTTATATCCAATAGATAGTGAGCACTCAGCAATCTGGCAAGCACTACATGGAAATGATAGAAATGATTTACATAGTATTACCTTAACAGCCTCAGGCGGTAGTTTTCGTGATTTAAGTCGAAGTGACTTACTTAATGTTACAAAAGAGCAGGCCCTTAATCATCCAAATTGGTCAATGGGTGAGAAGATTACAATTGACTCAGCAACGATGATGAATAAAGGTCTAGAAGTTATTGAGGCACATTACTTGTTTGATATTGATTATGATAGAATTAATGTTTTAATTAATCATCAAAGTGTTATCCACTCGTTTATTGAGTTTAATGATTACAGTATTTTGGCTCAAATGGGAAGTGCTAATATGAATGTCCCAATTCAATATGCACTAACTTATCCAAAACATTTGCCTTTAGATAATAATGAGCGTTTAGACTTGGCCAAAATAAAGAATCTAAGTTTTATGAATGTTGATTTAAAGCGTTATCCTTTAGTTAAACTAGCCTATGATATGGGCAAGCTAAAAGGAAATAAACCAATAATTATGAATGCTGCAAATGAAGTAGCGGTTCAGTTATTTTTAGATGATAAGATAAGATTTTTAGATATAGAAACAATCGTAATTAATGTTTCTAATGACGTTAAGTTTAAAGAAGTTAATACATTTGATGACATTTATTTAATTAATGATGATATTAAAGCATATGTTAATAGTAATTACGAAGAGATTATAAAGATGGTGAAAATATGGTAGTTTTATATTTTATATTAGTATTTGGATCAATAATTTTAATACATGAGTTAGGTCACTTATTAGCAGCTAAGTACTTCAATGTGTATTGTGAGGAATTTGCCTTTGGTATGGGTCCTAAGCTTGTTTCTAAGAAGTATAAGGAAACAACATACAGTATTAGACTCTTTCCAATTGGTGGCTTTGTAGCAATGGCTGGCGAGGCGGATGCTGACTTTGATCAAAGTGGTATACCTTATGAGCGAACAATAAAAGGAATTAGCAAATGGAAACAAATTATTGTTATGTTAGCTGGTGTATTTATGAACTTTGTATTAGCACTAATTCTATTTATGACGGTTAATTTAGTTAATCGTGAGATTAGACTTCCTGCACCACCTATTATTCAGAGTGTTAGTGAAAATAGTGTAGCAGAAGAAGCAGGATTTTTAGCTAATGATGAAGTTATTGAAGTTATTTATCCAAGTGGAAATATTGTTTATCCAAAAGAGTTCTCAGAGATTGGAATGTACTTTCCATTATTTGAAGATAAAGAAGTTAAGTTTAAAGTTAAAAGAGATACAGGTATTTATGAGCTTGTAGCAACTCCAAGATTAGATGAAGAAAGCCAAAGATTTTTAATTGGAATTAATGGAACTTTAGGTGATATTAAAGAATTGAGTACTAGTGAGGCTTTAATCCAAAGTTTTAAAGATTTTAAATCTAGTTCGACATTGATTATGGATGGGTTTAAATTTTTAGTTCAAGGTGTTGGAATGAATCAATTGTCAGGTCCAATTGGTATTATTGATCAAACAGATCAGATAATGGATCAAGCTCAAAGCTTTGGCCAATCAGTGAATATTTTAATGATATTAATTGCCACATTCTCAGTCAACCTTGGTATAGTGAATTTATTTCCACTTCCAATGTTTGATGGTGGAAGAGTTATAATTACCTTATTTGAGATTATTACAAGAAAAAATGTTAATGAGAAAATTGAAACAGCTTTAATGTTAGGAAGTTTTGTATTTATTATCGCATTATTACTGTTAACAACGTATAATGATATAAGTAGAATATTGTTTAGATAGGAGAAAAAGATGAAAATATTAGTAACAGGTGGATTAGGATATATTGGAAGTCATACAGTTGTTCAATTAATTGAAAGTGGACATGAAGTTGTTATTGTCGACAATTTAAGTAACACTACTGAGGATGTGGCTCTAAGATTAGAAGAAATTACTAAAACAAAAATTAATTATGTAGTTGTAGACTTACTAGACTATGATAACTTAGAAAAAGTATTTGAAGCAGATAAATTTGACGGAGTAATTCACTTCGCAGGACTAAAAGCAGTAGGGGAATCAGTTGAACTCCCATTAAAATACTATGAGCACAATGTTAGTGCTACAGTAAACCTATTAAAATTAATGGCTAAATATGATGTTAATAAAATTATCTTTAGCTCAAGTGCAACAGTTTACGGAGATCCGGTAAGTGTACCAATCGATGAAACTTTTGCTACATATGCAACTAACCCTTATGGACAAACTAAAATTATGGTTGAAAACATTTTAAGCGATGTTGCCAATATTAATAAAGACTTCAGTGCTATTGCACTTAGATATTTCAATCCGGTTGGAGCACATAAGAGTGGTTTAATTGGAGAAAACCCAAAAGGAATTCCAAATAACTTAGTACCATTTATTGCTCAAGTAGCAACTAAAGAACGTGATCACTTACGTGTTTGGGGCGATGATTATAATACTCCTGACGGAACTGGTGTTAGAGACTACATTCATGTTGAAGACTTAGCAGAAGGTCACATTAAAGCATTAGAATATACTAATGAATTTAAAGGAATTGAATTCATCAACTTAGGTGCTGGTAAAGGTTATTCTGTTCTAGAAGTTAAAGATGCATTTGCGAAAGCTTCAAATACAGAAATTCCATATCAAATATATGAAAGACGTGCTGGAGATATCGCAACTTCATATGCTAATGCTGATAAAGCACTTCAATTATTAAACTGGAAGACAAAATCAAATATTGATGAAATGTGTGAAGATACTTGGAGATTTATGAGCAATCTTAGTAAGGAGGACAATTAATGAGTCAGAAACTAAGAAAAAGCTTAATCGTAGTAATCTCAGGTTTATTACTATTTAGTGTAATCTCTCCACTATTAATTAAATAATTTATTAAAACGGCTTTCCAAAATAAGTTGGGGTAGC
>CAYTTS010000053.1:0-4929 GCA_964440875.1 uncultured Erysipelothrix sp.
TGTCTCATTAATGGGAATAAAATTACGTCTCTAATTGATTCTGAATTCGTTAGTAACATAACAAATCTATCAATACCAAGACCCATCCCACCAGTTGGTGGCATACCGTATTCTAAGGCTTCTACGTAATCGATATCCATTTCAGTAGTTTCAGTATCACCTAATTCTTTTTGGTCTAACTGGTGTTCGAAACGTTCTTGTTGGTCAATTGGATTATTTAATTCTGTATAAGCATTTGCATATTCACGTCCATCAATAAATAATTCGAATCTATCAGTAAATCTATCATCTTCAGCATTTTTACTTGCTAATGGTGAGATTTCGATAGGGTAGTGATATATGAATGTTGGTTGTACAATTTTTTCTTCTACATATCTTTCAAAGAATAAGTTAATAATGTGACCATATGATTCCTCATGTTTTTCCGGAACAATTTGATGTTCTTTTGCAACTTTGATTGCCTCTTCAACTGTTGTAATCTTCTCAAAATCAACACCAGTTTCTTCTTTTATAGCATCAGTCATTTTAACTCTTCTAAATGGAGCTTTCAGCGAAATTTCTTTATCACCATAAACTACTTCCGTTGTATTTAATGTTTCCATTGCAACTGTTGATAATAAATTCTCTGTAATTTCCATCATACCAGCCATATCGCTGTATGATAAATATAGCTCAAGCATTGTATATTCTGGAGAGTGTCTTGTACTCATTCCTTCATTTCTAAACATTCTACCAATCTCATATACCCCAGAGAAGCCACCAACGATTAAACGTTTTAAAGGTAGTTCTGGCGCAATTCTTAAATTATACTCTTGATCTAAAGTATTATGGTGAGTAATAAATGGTTTAGCTGCTGCTCCACCTAATATTGTATGTAACATTGGTGTTTCAACTTCTACTAAGCCTTTATTATCTAAATATCTTTGAATTGATCTAATAATTTGTGGTCTTAAGAAAGCTGTTCTTCTTGAATCTTCATTCATTATTAAATCAACATAACGTCTACGATATCTCTCTTCAATATCTTGTAGTCCATGGAACTTATCTGGTAATGGTTTTAAAGCTTTAGTTAAATGTTTATATTCTAAAACTTTAACTGATAACTCATCCTTATTAGTCTTGAAAACTACTCCTTCAACACCAATGATATCACCAATATCCGCTAGTTTAAATACTTCGAATTGATCTCCAATAGCATCTTTTCTAATGTAAGTTTGAATTTGACCAGTACTATCTTGTAAGTGTACAAAAGCCGCCTTACCCATCTCACGTTTAGTCATAATACGGCCAGCGATCTTAACACTAATATTCATTTCAGATAACTCATCTTTACTTAAATCATTATATTTTTCAATTAACTCATTTGCAGTATTAGTTGGTTGAAACTTATTACGGAAAGGATCTACACCTAGCTCTTTATAAGCCTCT
This sequence comes from uncultured Erysipelothrix sp., assembly GCA_964440875.1. Lineage (GTDB taxonomy): Bacteria > Bacillota_I > Bacilli_A > Erysipelotrichales > Erysipelotrichaceae > JAAZDN01. The sequence continues at coordinate 1,429 of CAYTTS010000053.1, forward strand.
AATTTTTCTCTTCTAACTAATTCTTGTTCACTAAATTCTCTTTTCATTTAAACACCATCTTTTCTCTTTACTATAATATCAAATTTACCTTTGTTTGCACAGTATTAAGGCTACTTATCATAGCTTTTAATTATACTTTCAACACTTTCAATAACTTTATCTTCACTTTTATTTAATGCCTCAAAATACGTATCTAATAAACTTAATATATCTTGTGGATTATCTAAGCGATTAACAATATCTTTAATTCGCTTATTTAGTGTCAAGCCACTAATATACCACGATATGTGTGATCTAATTTCACGACTTGCAATTGTATCGCCTTTTAACTTTCTTAAACTTTCAAAGTGTCTTAAAATAAACTTATACACTTCATCTAAATCCTTAACTACTTCACTATCTTTGCCACTTAAGCCATCAATTACTTCTTTTAAGACCCAAGGATTACCAAATGCCGCACGGCCAATCATAACTCCATCACAATTAGTTTCTTCAATCATTCGCTTAGCATCAGCATAAGATCTAATATCACCATTCCCAATAACAGGGATACTAACAGCAGCCTTAACAGCTTTAATAATTGAGTAGTCAGCACTACCATTATACATTTGTGTTTTCGTTCTTGGATGTATTGTAATTGCGCTAGCACCAGCTTTTTCCATTAGGATTGCACACTCAACTGCATTAATATTTTCAAAGTCATAACCTGACCTAAATTTAACGGTAACAGGCTTTTTTACATTCTTAACAATACTCTCAACTATCTTATAAGCATGCTCTAAATCCTTCATAAGTGCACTACCACTGTTGTTATTAACGATCTTAGGCGCAGGACATCCCATATTAAAATCTATGATGTCACAATTACTCTCTTGATCTAAATAAATTGCAGCCTTAGTTACGCTATCAATATCGCTGCCAAAAACTTGCATAGAAATTGGATGTTCATTTTCAGATACTTGAGTCATTTTTAAAGTCTTTTCATTACGAAAGTTAATAGCTTGATCAGACACCATCTCAGCACATACAAGACCAACATTAAACTCTTTCGCAATCTCTCTAAAACTTTGATTACTAACGCCAGCCATAGGTGCTAAGATTACATTATTTTCTAATTTTACACTACCAATATTAAGCGTCTTTAACATCCAATAAACCTTTTAGATCATCAACTGTGAATAGGTATTTCTCATTACAATAATTACATACAGTCTCAACAATCTCATCTTCTTCAATCATTTCAATAATTTCATTTTTCTCTATTGTCGCAAGTCCTGAATACATACGATCTCTTGAACATTCACATTTAAATTGAACGTCTCTAGTTTCTAATACCTTCGCATCTTCAAATAGATTGGTGATTAATGTCTCTGCTGTTTCTCCATTCTTAACTAACTCTGAAACTGGCTTTAATGTTTCTAGTGCTTTTTCAATTGCAACAATATCCTCTTCAGTATAACCTGGCATTAATTGTATAATTAAACCACCTGCTGCAACAACACTATTATCTGTTTCTACTAGTACTCCTAGTGAGACAGCACTTGGTGTTTGTTCACTAACATTGAAGTAGTAAGCAAAGTCTTCGGCGATTTCACCTGATACAAGATCAACTGTACCTACAAAGTCTTGTTTCAAACCTAAAGACTTACTAACGTTTAAAAACCCACTTCCAACAGCTAAACCAACTGCTAGTTTATTTTTATCAGTATAAGATAACATTACATGAGGATCTCCAACATAACCTCTAACTTCACCTTTGTTATTAGCTGATGCAACTACAGTTCTGATTGGGCCATCTCCATTAATTTGAATATTAACTTTTTCTTTATCACTCTTAGCCATTGCTCCCATCATTAAAGCAACTGCCATAGTACGTCCTAAAGTTGCAGCAGATGTAGGCCATAAATCATGACGTACTCTTGCTTCTTCACTTAATTCTGTACTTACAACACTATATATTCTTATATTGCCATTTCTTGCAATACCAATAGCTAATTTATCCATAAATATAATTCTCCTTTTAAGTAAGAAAAAGATGACTCTCATCATCTTCTTCCAAAATTAGTCTTCTTTGTTTTCTTCGACTTCTTCTTCAACAACAACTTCAGCTTCAACATAATCTAATGGTCTTCCAGCTACTAAGTTATTAATTTCTTCTTCTGTAATTGTTTCTTGTTCAATTAATGTATTTGCAATTAAATCTAACTGATCTCTATTTTCATTAATGATATCTGTTGCAAGTTTGTATGCTTCATCAACAATTTTCTTAACTTCTGAGTCAATCTTAGCTGCAACTTCTTCTGAGTATGCTCTTCCAGTACCGTAGTCACGTCCGATAAATACTTCTTGTGACATGTTTTGGTATTGGATAGGTCCTAAATCACTCATACCTAATTCAACTACCATCATTCTTGAGATTCTCGTTACTCGCTCAATATCATTATGAGCACCTGTTGAGATATCATCTAAAACGATTTCTTCAGCAACACGTCCACCAAGTAATGATGTGATTTGAGCCATTAATTGACCTTTTGTCTGCATGAATGTTTCTTCTTCAGGCATCATTAAGTTGTATCCACCAGCATCCCCACGTGGAATGATAGTGATTTTAGCAACTTTATCTGCTTTCTCTAAGTTAATTCCGATAACAGCATGTCCAGCTTCGTGATATGCAACTAATTTTTTCTCAGCATCACTATAAGTACGTGAATGTTTAGCTGGTCCCATCATAGTTCTATCAATGGCTTCATCTAAGTGAGCTAATGTAATTACTGTTTCATTTCCTCTAACTGCTAATATTGCCGCCTCATTTAGAACGTTCTCTAAATCTGCTCCAGAGAATCCTGGAGTACGTTTAGCAATTGCTGCAAGACTAGCATCTTCAGCTAATTTTTTATTTCTAGCATGAACTTCAAGAATTGCTTCTCTTCCTTTTACATCTGGAAGTGAAACTTGAACTTGACGATCAAATCTACCTGGTCTTAATAAAGCAGGGTCTAAAATGTCAGCACGGTTAGTTGCAGCCATAATTAGAACTCCAGTATTATCTTCAATACCGTCCATTTCAACTAGTAATTGGTTAAGTGTTTGTTCACGTTCGTCGTTACCGCCACCTAGACCTGCTCCACGTTGTCTACCAACTGCATCAATCTCATCAATAAAGATAATACATGGCGCCGTCTCTTTAGCTGTTTTAAACATATCTCTAACACGTCCTGCTCCTGCACCAACGAATAGTTCAACAAAGTCTGAACCTGATACAGAGTAGAATGGTACATCTGCTTCACCAGCAGTTGCACGTGCTAATAATGTTTTACCAGTTCCTGGTGGACCAACAAGTAAGATACCCTTCGGTATTCTTGCACCCATTTGTTCAAAGCGTTTTGGATTTTGAAGATAATCAATTAATTCTTTAACTTCTTCTTTTTCTTCCTTCGCTCCAGCAACATCACTAAATTTAGTTTTTACATTTGTTTGAATACGAGCCTTACTCTTAACAAC
>CAYTTS010000053.1:5029-7688 GCA_964440875.1 uncultured Erysipelothrix sp.
TCTCCACTCTTATAAGAACCACTAACTTTTACTGTTAAACCATCAACTTGAACGTCAACGTTTTCTAATTTTTCATTTTCTATAATTTGGTTTAAACCTTTAAAACCAATATCTTCATTAACACCGTTTCTAAAGTTTGTACTTAAACTTACAAACATAACGATCATTAATAAATATGGTATAAGTGCTATTAAACCTTTTTTATTATTTTTAGGCATCTAATTAACTCCTCACTAATAATAATCTTCTGATAATACTCCCACGTACGGTAAGTTACGATACTTCTCGTTATAGTCTAATCCAAATCCTACTACAAACTCATTAGGAATCGTAAATCCAATATACTCTACAGATACTTCAACTTCACGTCTTTCTGGTTTGTCTAATAGTGAAACAACTTCAATTGAACTTGCCCCTTTATTGTGTAAAATCTTAATAACCGTTTTTAAAGTACGTCCTGTGTCTACAATATCTTCTACAATTATAATTGATCGATCTTTAATACTACGATCTAAGTCTTTTAAAATTCTAATGTCTCGAGTAGACTCCATACCCGCTCCATAACTAGAAACATCCATAAAGTCAATTTCTACATCTAATTCTATATGTTTGATTACTTCTGCTAAAAATGGAACTGAACCTTTTAATAATGCTACTAAAATTGGCGGTTTCTCGTCATTTTTATACTTTTCTGTAATTTCTTTACCTAACTCTTTACTTCTTTTAACTATCTCTTCTTCGCTAATTAATACTTTACTTAGATGTTGATGCATAATTTCCTCCTACAATAGTGCTATTTTACCACAAACACGCTTGGATTGTTAGAGAAATGGCTCAAATTACAGCCTAGTTCTGCAACTAAGATAATTTCACCCTTAACATTCTCCACTATCGGCCATAAACTGCGTAGATGCGTAGGTATTTTGCGATCAATAAAGAATCTGCTAAGCTTTTTCCGACCATATTTCATTTCAATATAATCGCCTTTTTGATAGTTTCTAATAGTGATTGGAAAATCACTTTCAAAAAGAGTTAAAGCCTCTGTACTACTACCTTCAAATTTAAGACTAAAATGATCACACTCAAACTCTTTTATCTCATTAAAAGTGTACGAGTAAGTCGATTCTTGCTTTTTTTCAACAGTTACTTTTCCATATGCTTTACTTAAAATATAATCATCATCTAAATCATATTCTGAGTTTTTATCACTCTTTAAGAACAGTAATATATTCTCATACTCTTCATTGGAAATATCATAAATTGAATACTTAGTAAGGTACATTCTAATTGTATTAATCAAATAAAAATCTGGTAAACTTAGTAAATAATCTAAGCTATTACTTTGTTCAAAATCGGATAGATGCATATTTGTCACAGCATTAATATCCATTAAAAGATCATTTTCATCACTTATTTCTTTCAACAGAAGGGCTTTTTTCTCATCACTCATTTGATTTAAAACAGTATTTCTAATCTTATTTCTTAGATAAACATTCTCAAAATTACTCTTGTCAATCGCATATTTAATATCATTTTTTTCACAGTAATCAAGTAAATCAGCTTTAGTATAATCTAATAAAGGTCGTATAATATTTTTATCTTGATATTTTGATCGGTAGTTTAATCCATAGTAGCTTGGTGTTATATTACGATCTTTTTGAATTAAATATGTTTCTAAGTGATCATCCAAGTGATGGGCAACAAATATATCATCAATGTTTTCTTCATCTGCAATATCAACCATAAACTGATATCTTAAGTCTCTTGCAAAAGCTTGGAAGTTCCCTTGTGAATGATTCTCTGATTTTAATAATCTGAAATCAATGTTGTGCTTCTGACAGAAATCTCTAATTATTGCTTCGTCAATATGTGATGTATCTCTTACTTGATAGTTTACATGAGCAGCGATGATATCAAAGTCTTGCATAGCTAAAATATGTAGTAGGGCCATTGAGTCTGGGCCCCCAGATACTGCTACTAAAATTTTTCTCATATTATCACCTCAAGTCCTATTATTATAACATATGAATAAGCCACAATTATGTTATATTAATGTTAAAGCCCGCTCACTGATACTACTAAATAAGCTACTGTCACAGTCGATATTACCCTTAACCTCAATAATCCGAGCCGTATTAATATACTTTATATCATTTAAAAATAATACTGACTTTCGCTTTAGTCCATTAACTTGTGGTAAACGATATAAGTGTGTTTTTCCATATGGATAGGTCTTTTCACAATAACTTTGATTATACATATTTAAATTACTACTCATTGGAACAACTAGTGCCTTACTATTAAAGCAATTTAAAACTAAACCAAAGTGTTGATATCCTGCTTCATTTATATACGCCTTACCAAAATCGATATAACAGATATCTCCTGGTTTCACTTTAAATCCATTTAACTCACTTGATTTATAATTTGCTCGCATATCATAATTAAGTTCACTCAATAGATTTCTAGCAATTGTATATGAATCCATCTTTTCAAAGATTAATCTTTGATAATTTAAGTAGTATTCTATAATATCTTCAATACTCTTATCACTTTTATAACCTCTCATAATATTTAAAAGATCAGTAATTACTTCATAATGCATAAAAACACCTCCACCATAATATATGGAAGCATTTTACTTTATCCTAATAAAAAA
>CAYTTS010000054.1:0-7676 GCA_964440875.1 uncultured Erysipelothrix sp.
AAGTGTGATAAGTCCAGTTTTTATGCGGATAACTAGATTTTTATGCTATTTTTATCTTAAAAATATTAATAAATATTATCTTTTCAAATATAGTTTCTTTAGAAAGTCAAAATTTTATTTAAATCTGAATTAATGAATATTAAATACCACTTTATAAGAGTAAACTAAAGAAGTAATAGTATAACTAGAAAAGAGGATAAAGATGAAAATATTTAATGATAAGATAATTAAGAAATTATTAATATTATCAATGGCTTTTTGCTCATTTTCAGTAGTAAAGTTTTCGACAAGCATTATGGCCCTTCAAGATAGTAATAACAGCTTAAAGATCAGCACAAATAAATCAGTAGTTAATGTTGGTGATGAAGTAACAGTATCAATATCACCACTTCGATATAAAATCGATGAAAATGGATTACTTGGAATCAATATAAAGGTAATTGCTGATAAGTTTCAAGAAAGTGGCGATATCCAATCAATTGAACTGCCGAGAACATACTTTAAGAGTAAAGATGGTAAGAAACTTCCAATGTACTATTTAATTAGAAGTACTAACTATGTAAACGAAGGTATAGAAGTCCATTTCCCTGTAGATAGCCCTAACTCATCACAAATTGTTACTAAAGAAGAGTTAAGTATCCAACATGGAGAAGGTAAAATAAGTATGGTCAATATTATGTTAAGAATGCTAGATGAGAATGGTGATCCACTCTCAAACTATGATGGATATATAAATGAAGTATACATGGAAGATTCAATAAAAGTTACATATAAAATAAATGATAGTGGTAATTCATATAATAACTCTACTTACTTCTATGCTTATGCAGAAATGGATAAACAAAGAACAGATTTATCATCTGAAGTAACACATGAAGGAAAATTGGTGCTATTTTCAAATACTAAAATGACATTTACTGATGATAATTACTATCTTTCAAAAAACAATATTAATAAAGGTAAAATATACCTTGATAATTATGGTAAATATAAAAATACCCGATTAGGAATAAAAATAATTTCCGCTGATATTGAAGTAGTCTCAGATAATTTTAAAAAATCACCTACATTAGATAATGTATACGAAAGTAAAATTTATACTGATGATCAAAAAAATAAATATTATACAATTTTACCAGGTGAAAAATTAGCGCTTGATTATGAATATAAACTTAAAAATAAAAATTTACAAGCTGGTGAAACTATAAACTATAAAATAATCTTTTATCAGTTTGACTATACTGACGCCATTGATGAGTATGAGATGGAATTAGTTGTTTCAGAAGATTACAAGATAAAATATGAATCAATAAAGTATCAAGATTATCTAAAAGAAGATAATAATATTTATATGATAAATGATAAAGTACTAATCAATGGTTTTAGAGACTTACCTGCGGATAATGACTTTATTGGTTGGGAAATATCTAAAAACAAACAATTTATTGAAGAAGGTTCTACGGTTTCACTTAAAGATATCATTAACGGCGAGAGTGAGATAGTTTTAAATGCAGTATTTGCTGATGAAAACATAAAGCCACCAATCATAGATGAAGATCATAAAGATGATAAGCCAAAAGATAAAGATGATGTAAATACATCTTCAGTTTTTAATAATTACTTCTATGTCTTTATTATTATTATATCATTAAGTATTTTAAGGATATTAAAGAAGAGAAAGTATGATTAAGTATAAGAAATAAGTAAAGCGAAATATTAAAAAGACACTTATTATAGTGTTTTTTTAATATGCTGAGTTTGTATATACAATGTTACAAAGTTGTTTTAATAATGGTATAATGTAGTAGAAATTCATTTATTAAGAGGAGGCAATTATGAGTAAGATAAGAATGGAAGCTTGTTGTGGAAGTGTTAGAGATGTTATTATTGCTGATAGATTAGGTTTTGATCAAATTGAGTTGAACTCATCATTAGAGAATGGTGGTATGACACCATCAATAGGAACATTAAGAAAATCTAAAGAGTTAACTGATATACCTTTATATACAATGATTAGAGCACGTCCTCAAGGGTTTAATTATATTGAAGAGGAATATGAGGCGATGTTAATTGATGCTAAGGTGCTATTAGAAAATGGTGCAGATGGTATTGTATTTGGCTTCTTGAATGATGATGCGACGATTAATGTGGAAAGAACAAGAGAAATGGTAAAAGTAATCGGCGATAAGCCAGCTATTTTCCATAAAGCTTTTGATTCAACTGCAGACTTAGAAGCTTCAATTAAAATATTAATTGATTTAGGAATAAAACGAATTCTAACTGGTGGCGGTGTAGGTAACATTATGGATAACCTTGATGTCTTAAAAATGTTAGAAGAAAAATATGGGGATCAAATTGATATCTTAATTGGTGGTGGAGTTAGATCTCATAATGTTAAAGAGATTTTAGAACATACTAATGTTAAACAAATTCACTTCTCAGGAAGTATGAAGGTATTTGATCAATCTACTTTTACAACTGCTAAAAGTGTTGATGAAGATGAATACTCATATATTGGAGTTAGTGAAGAAAACATGCAAGCAATAATTGACGAAATAAAGAAGGTAGGAGAATAAATGACTAAAGCAGTTATTTTTGATATGGATGGTACAGCACTTGATTCAATGGGCTTATCCGTATATAACGTTACAAACTATCTAGAAAGTTTAGGCTTAGATATTAATGATCCTAAAGTTCAAGAATTAGCTAAACTTGGGTGGTTTATAACAGCTGATGATATTAATGAATCATTAGGAACAGATTTCTGTAACAAAGCGATTCGTGATGGATACTTAGAAACTCATTATGCAATGTATAGAAATGAGTATGATTTAATACCTGGATTTATTGAATTTTTAGACTTACTAGATGAAAATGGAATTAAATATGCTATTGCAACAGCGACGAGAAATTATGGAGCAGAAGATACATTTAAACGCCACGGTATCTTAGATCGTTTTCAGTTTATTACAACTGAAGGTAGAGTGGGTAAAACTAAAGATTTCCCACATATCTACTTGGATGCAGCAAAACGTTTAGGTGCAAGTCCAGAGGAGACTATCGTATTTGAAGATGCATTGTATGCTCTTAAAACAGCTAAGAATGCTGGCTTTAAAACAGTAGCGATTAAAGAAGAGTACTATAAATCTGACCATGAGGAAATTGCAAATACAGGTGATGTCTTTGTTGAAGACTTCCATGAACTACTAAAGCTAATTGAAAATAATAAATATCACTTGTAGAAAAAAAGACATTCACTAAGAATGTCTTTTATATTGAATTATTTTATTTTCTGCTATTGTTTTTTGTACATCAATTAATCTTTGATTTGATGATCCGCGATAGTCTAAGGTTAAGTCTTTTTTACTTTCGACAAAACGACCATCGACAATAACATCTAGATAATCTTTTATAAGCTGGAAATCTTTATCTTTAAGTAGATTTTCATAAATCTCTCCGCTATACATCCAAATATTTAGTCCAAGATCTTTCAATCTAGGTACTAATATTTTAAGAGCTGAACTTTGAAACATTGGATCTCCACCTGATAGGGTAATACCATCAACATGCTTATGAAGAGAGGATTTAATTTCTTCTAATAAATCCTCAATCTCCATTGTAAATCCTTCATCGATTGCCCATGTATCTTGATTGTGACAGCCAGGACATGCAAATAAACATCCTTGAAACCATATTACAATTCTTAAGCCATCACCATTCACGACACTATCAAATTCTATTGGACTAGATAGTCTAACTTTATTTGTGTTTAACACGGTCATTCTCTTCGGCTTTTTTAGCATTATTAAATCTATCTACTGTACCTACTAAATAACCGGTAATTCTTCTAATTCTTTCAAATGGAACTCCATTTTCCCTTCTGTTACATCCAGGGCAAACTTCGTTAATAATTCCTGAGAATCCACAGACTGGATCTCTATCTAATGGATGGTTAATTGCTCCATATCCCATTCCAGCTTCTTTCATCATTCTTACAACATTCATAAATGCTTTTTGATTTCTAATTAAGTCACCCTCAAGTTCAATATATGAAATATGTCCAGCATTTGTGAAACTATGATATATTGCTTCTTTATTAATCTTATCTTGAGCAGTAATTTCATAGTAGACTGGAACATGGAATGAGTTTGTATAATAATCTCTATCTGTAATTCCTTCAATGCTACCGTATTTCTCTTTATCTATCTTAACAAATCTACCTGATAATCCTTCTGCAGGAGTTGCAAGTAATGTGAAGTTTAAGTTATATTCACTTGCAAACTCATCACAAACACTACGCATGAATTCTACGATTCTAATTCCAAATGCTTGTGCTTCATCACTCTCTCCATGGTGGCTTCCTAAAGTAGCTTTTAATGTTTCGGCAAGACCAATAAATCCAATTGATAATGATCCGTGTTTATATACATCTTTTAGATTGTCGTGAATACCTAATTTATCACTGTTTTTCCAGTTACCTTCTCCAAGTAAGAATGGGAAATTTGTAATGTTCTTATTTGCTTGATATTCAAATCTCTTTAATAATTGTTCTTTAACAAGTTCCATTTGTGTTCTTAGATCATGGAAGAAAGCTTCTTCATTAAATTCATTATTTAAGATAATTCCATGTTTAATTCCTAGTCTTACTAAGTTAATAGTAGTGAAACTTAGGTTACCACGAGATACAACTTCTTGTGCTTCATCAGTAACATCAGCAACAACTCTTGTACGACATCCCATGTATGCAACCTCAGTTTTAGGGTTTTTAGGATCATAATGTGTAATATTGAATGGTGCATCAATGAAACTAAAGTTCGGGAACATACGTTTAGCTGAAACTTGGCATGCAAGTTCAAATAAATCATAGTTAGGATCTTCAGGGAAATAACTCACACCTTCTTTAATCTTAAAGATTGCGATTGGGAAAATAGGTGTTTCATGATTTCCAAGTCCGCTCTCTAATGCTAGTAGATAATTTTTTGTGACCATTCTACCTGCTACTGAAGTATCAGTACCAAAGTTGATTGAAGAGAATGGCACCTGTGCTCCAGCTCTTGAATGCATTGTATTTAAGTTATGAATAAAGCCAACCATTGCTTTATAAGTTTCTCTATCAGTTTTCTCAATTGCAAGATCATAAACTATTGTGTCATATTTATCATCTTTAATCTTGATCTTATCTAAGCACTCTAGTTCATCGATAGTCTTAATTGCTTTTTCTAACTCACTATCACTTAAAGCTTTAGTAAATCTTTGGTTATCTAAAATTATATTTTTATAATGTTTTCTAAATGACTTAATAACACCTTTTGCCATATAGAAATCAAACATTGGGACAGATTGTCCACCATGTTGATCATTTTGGTTTGATTGAATTGCGATTGCAGCTAATGCAGCATATGAAGTTATATGTTGTGGCTCACGTAGATGACCATGACCAGTATTAAAACCACCAGTAAATAATCTATCTAAATCAATTTGTAAGCAAGTTGTTGTTCCCATTGGGTAAAAATCTAAGTCATGGATATGAATGTCTCCACTTTGGTGTGCACTATTAGTTTTATTATCTAATAAATAAGCAACAGTAAATTCTTTTGATAGGGTTGATCCATACTGTAGCATAACACCCATAGCTGTATTTCCATCTACGTTAGCATTCTCTCTTTTAAAGTCATGATTCTTAGTTGTATCTATACCTATATTTTCTAATTTCTTTAAAAAGTCGTGTTGATTGTTTGATAAAAATTCTCTTGATAAAGTTCTTTTTCTTCTATATGTGACATATTCTTTAAAAACATCTTCATAATCTAAATCAAGTAATGTATCTTCAACTAAGTCTTGAATTTCCTCAATGTTTACTACATCACTACTTATTTTTCCAACTACTATTTCTTGGATATTTTTAATTTCTTCCTGAGTAACAGGTTTTTTAATTGCGTAAAAAGCTTTTGATACTGCTGTACCAATTTTTTCTATTTTAAAATCAGATTGTGTTCCATCTCTTTTAATAACTTTCATAATATCACCCTTCTATTTGACTAATTTATTATACAATATTAAAGCTTTGACTAGTTCTTAATTATTAAGTTATTTAATTAACTAATGAAATTTGAATTAAATAAATATAACTGTATAATAATAGATGAATGAATAGGAGGTATAATATGTCAGATAATATTATTTGTCCAAAATGTTCTTCTATATATGTCTATGAAGATAGAGGTTTACTAATTTGCCCTGAATGTTCACATGAATTTAGTAAAGAAGAATTAAATGAAGAAACTGCTGAAAAGAAATACTTTGATAGTAATGGTACAGAACTATTTGATGGAGACGATGTAATCGTAATAAAAGATTTAAAAGTTCGAGGCGCATCTAATCCAATCAAACAAGGTACAAAAGTAAAAAATATCAAATTAAAGGATGAAGATCATGATATCGATTGTAAGGTTGATGGATTTGGTCAGATGGAATTAAAAACAGAATTTGTTAAGAAAGCATAACATCAGAAATGATGTTTTTTCTTTATTTATATATATAATAGAAATAAACTAGAACTTTTGATGATAATCGTGTGAAATTTTTGATTATAAATATTAATACTGTATAATGTTCATTGGTGAAATAGTGGTAGTTACATCTTTGAGATAAGATATGCTATTTTACAGAGGAGGAAAAATGGAAATATTTGATTATGAAGATATACAGTTGATTCCAAGAAAATGTGTCGTAAAGAGCCGTAGCGAATGTGACACTAGCATTCAATTTGGAAAACATACTTTTGAAATGCCTATAGTACCAGCAAACATGCAAACGGTGCTTGATGAGAAATTAGCGGTATATTTAGCTGAGCACAATTATTTTTATGTAATGCATAGATTCGAGCCAGAAACTAGAATTGCTTTCACTAAAGATATGCAGTCAAAAGGTTTAATCGCTTCAATTTCAGTGGGAATTAAAGATAGTGAATATGATTTTGTTAAATCACTAGTAGAAGAAAACTTAAGTCCAGACTACATTACAATTGATATTGCTCACGGTCATAACGAGCAAGTAATTTCTATGATTAAATTTATTAAAGAACACTTACCTGAAACTTTCGTAATTGCTGGAAACGTAGCTACACCAGATGCTGTTATTGATCTTGAAGCTGCTGGAGCAGATGCGACAAAAGTTGGAGTTGGACCTGGAAAAGTTTGTACAACTAAATTAAAAACTGGATTTGGTACAGGTGGATGGCAATTAGCTGCACTTAAAGAGTGTGCTAGAGTTGCAAGAAAACCTTTAATCGCTGATGGTGGAATTAGAGACCACGGAGATATTGCTAAATCAGTTAAATTTGGAGCATCAATGGTCATGATTGGATCATTATTTGCAGGACATGATGAGTCACCAGGAGAAATTATTGAAGAAGACGGAGTAAAATATAAAGAATACTTCGGAAGTGCTTCAGCATTCCAAAAAGGCGAACATAAAAACGTTGAAGGAAAACGAATCGTTGTTAAGTATAAAGGACCTATTATTAATACATTAACAGAGATGAAACAAGACCTTCAATCATCTATCTCATATGCAGGTGGAAAAGATTTAGATGCAATAAGAAAAGTAGATTACGTAATCGTTAAAAATTCAATCTTTAACGGAGACAGATAATAAAACAAGGGGCTGTAACGAAA
>CAYTTS010000055.1:0-7509 GCA_964440875.1 uncultured Erysipelothrix sp.
CTAATTCAAAAAGTGATGAGTCATTATTTCATCATCCAATAATTGTTACTGTAATAATGTTACTTAGTATGGCGATGCTTGGCTACTTATATATTAAAGTTTTACAACCATTATATTTAATACAAAATTTATTTATGGTCTTAATATTAGGTTCACTAGCAACGTATGGAATCTTTTTCTCATTATCATATTGGTTTATTAAATTTTCTCAATTATTAAAAAACTATTATTATAAAGATTTAAATGCATTTAGTACCAGACAGATTTCATCAAAAATTAAATCAACTTATAAGTTATTAGCGACAGTTTCACTAATGTTGTTATTAAGTTTTGGATCACTTGCAACATCATTAAATATTCAAAAAGTCTTAAATGATATGTTTGCGGCAGAAGGTACATTTGATTTCTCTTATGAAATTAGTGTTGATAGAAGTGATGATAATGATATTGATTCCTTAGTTAATCTAAAATCGGACTATGAAGTTCATAGAACAACAATTTACTCATCCGGCTTAAATTCAGAAACACTTGGTGATTATGTAATAAATCAAGAAATTGAAGATAACCCATTTGATATCTATGGATTTAATTTAGATTTATTAGAGCTAAGTCAGTATAATTATTATAGAAGTTTAGAAGGTCATGAAAAATTGGAACTTAAAGACAATGAAATCATTTATTATCTACCAAATGGATTAGTCTATGATAGAAGTGAAATGAACTATTTAAATGATGATTTTACGTTATTGAATCAAGATCTACACGTTAAGGATCATCAAAACTATTATACTAACCTAGGCATATCAGGTAGCGACTTTAGATTTGTCATCGTTGCAAATAATAATACCTTAAATAAAATGCTAGCTAATGTCGTTTCTAGTGATGAAGAGGTCGGTATTTATAATAGGCATCTTGTTAATATTAATTATCCAAAAGGAGCTAATCCTTATATTGAAAATGAAGTTGTATAGCAAGAATTGAGAAATGCTACCATTAAAAGCTATGGTATATCTTACAGTAATAAAGCGAGTAACTTAGATGCTGCTAAAGAATCTACCTTACTAATTACTTATTTAGGATTATACATTGGTTTAACCTTTATTGTTGTTAGTGTTATGGTTATATCACTTCAATTATTGAGTGAGGCTAGTGATAACTTTGAACGTTACTTACTCTTAGATAAGATTGGTGTAAGTGAAAAGTTACAGAAGAAATCAATATTTAAGCAAAACTTAGTATACTTTGGATTACCATTATTAATTGCTTTGATTCACAGTTACGTAGGAATTTCAGCAGTTACACAATCTCTTGTGATCGGTGGTTTAATTTCAAATAGTTACGTAATGATTCTTGTTGCCGTAGGTCTTCTTGTTTCTATTTATTGTTTATATTTTGTCGTAACTTACCTAAGTAGCGTAAGAATGATCTTCGATAGAAAGAATTAATTCGAAATAAAATCATTATATGTGAAATTTCCAATTGGAAATGTTAATATCTTATGTGGACAAAGGAGGATACTATGTCAAAAAATAGAGTAGGTATATTAGTAGGAAGTCTTAGAGAAGGATCATTTAGTAAACTATTAGCTAATGAATTAGCTAAAATGTTTAGTGAAAATAACGAAGTTAAATTAATTGATATTGAAGGATTAGATTATTACAACCCAGATTTAGAAGCAAATGTTCCAGCTAGATGGGCTGAATTTAGAGCGGAAATGAAAGAAGTAGATTCAATCTTATTCATTACTCCTGAATACAACAGAACAATGCCAGCTGTTATAAAAAATGCATTAGATGTTGGTTCACAGCCAGCTGAAGAAAACGTATGGGCTAACAAACCAGGTGCAGTAGTTTCTACAGGCGCAGGTAATATTGGTGGATTTGGTGCTAACCATGATTTACGTCAAGCGGTTGTATTCTTAAACGTATTAATGATGCAATCACCAGAGGCATACATTGGAGCTTCACATACATTATTTGATGAGAATGGTTCATTAGTTAATGAAGGAACAAAAGACTTCTTACAGTCATTTATAACTTCATTTGAAGATTGGACTTCACGTCTTAAGTAATATTAAGCTTAGTCACTGACTAGGCTTTTTTGATATAATAGATAAAAGGGTGATAAAATGAGTAATATTTTTATTGGATACAAGTCTTGTAGTACTTGTAGTAAAGCTGAGAAATTGTTAAAAGACTTAAATATTGAATATAGCAGAAGAGAAATTATTGATGAAGTACCAACAGTCGAAGAGCTAAAAGCTTGGAAAAAATTAGGTAATATCGATACTAAACTTTTCTTTAATACAAGAGGTGGGGCATATCGTGAACTTAATTTAAAAGAAAACTATGATAATTTAAGTGAAGATGAAAGATTAGACTTATTAAGTAAAGATGGTATGTTAATTAAGAGGCCATTATTAATAACGAAAGATAAAGTTTTAATTGGATTTAAAGAGTCGGAGTATCGTGATTTAGTATGAAGATAATCTTATCTCCAACAAAAACAATGAAATTAAAGGAAATTGATTTAAACATAACTACTCCTATCTATCAAGATAAAAGTGAAGAACTACGCAATATCTTAAAGAGTAAGAATAAAGATGAATTAAAAGAATTATACAAATCAAGTGATAAAATAATAGATCAATGCTATGAATTTTATCAAAATGCTAAAGATGGATCTAGTGCTTTAAGTTTATACGATGGACTAGTTTTTAAACAATTAGATTTAAGTACATATGATGATAGTGATTTAGATTATATGAATGATCATCTAAGAATACTTTCAGCTTTATATGGTGTACTTAAAGTTAGTGATAATATTCAAAGTTATCGTCTAGATTATTTGATGAAATTTGATTTAGACCTTTATAAGTATTGGGATAAGATATTAAGTAAGTACTTTGAAGATGAAGACTTAATTATTAATTTGGCATCAAATGAATTTTCGAAAAGTTTTAAACACGATAATATGATAAATATTAATTTTGTGGATAAAGACTTAAAGAGTAAAAGTACTGCGGCAAAGATGGCTCGTGGTAATATCTTAGATTATCTAGTTAAGAATAAAATAAAGGATAAAGAGAGTATTAAAAAATATAGTAATTTAAATTATAGATTTAGTTCTGAGCATTCAGATGATTATAATTACTACTTTATTATGGAGGACTAATGGATAGAATAAAGGAAAGACTAATAGAGATAGATAAAAAATATAAAGATAATAATTTATATCGTTTTACTATTCAACTGTATAAACAGGTTAGTAGCCATGATCTTTTAGATAATGGGGCAATGTTAACTTATTATTTTATTTTGTCCTTCTTTCCTTTTATAATATTCGTAATTTCGCTAATAAGTTATACACCGATTGCTGATATAGATTTCCTTGGAAATATAATAATATTATTACCAAGTGATATTGGTGGCGATATCTTAAATGTTTTGTCACAAATTGTTGATTCTCGTAGTGAAGCACTACTATCAACATCAATAATATTTGCGACATACACAGCGTCAAAAGGACTCAAAGGTTTAATTAGATCAATTAATCGAGCTTATAATATTGAAGAGGATCGAAATTTTATTAGCAAAACGATATTGGCTTTAATTTTTACAGTCTCACTAGCTGCACTGATAGTAGTTGTATTACTGATGGTTGTTTTTGGTAAAGTAATTTTAGATAAATTAATAATTTATTTAAATATTAATGAGGAAGTTTTATCAACTTTCCATTTACTTAGATTAGTTATACCGGCAGTTTCAATGTTTGTCGTTTTAACCTTGATATATAAATTTGCACCTAATAAAAAGATTAGTTTAAAATCGACATTTATAGGGGCTCTCTTCTCAACTACGGCAGGAATAATTATGTCATTAGGATTTGGGTTTTATGTAAATAGTTTTGCTAACTACAACCTTACTTATGGAAGTTTAGGAGGAGTAATAGTCTTTCTAGTTTGGGTAAACTTATTATCTTGTGTTATTGTTTTAGGGGCAGAAATAAATAGTGCTTTAATAGAAATAAAAAAATAGGAGTAAATCCTATTTTTTGCTTTTAAAAGTCTTGTATAATATATCTTTTAAGATTAGTACTGTATCTTCATCATTTAAATTAAATTCATTTTTGAATTTTAGGTATAAATCTTCAATTATTTTTTCGTATTTATCAATGTTTTCAATGTTTTGGTATTCTTCTAATATCGGGTATTTTTTAGCCCAAACTTTAGTCCAATCAACTTTACTCATATTTCACCACACATGGTTTATTCATCTCATACTTAGTAAAGAATAAGCTGATAATTATAATAAATAAAGCAATTAATTTATAAGGAAGACCTGCGTAAGGTAGTAATGCTATTGAGTAAGATATTCCGAATACTGCCAAAAAATTAATAACGCATGCTGTACAACCGTAAGTCATGATTGAAAAAATAACGGAAAAGAAGCTAAGATTACTACTTCTTGTATCTTTTTGATTAATCTTTAAGTTTATAACACTTAGTGTAAGTGTTAATGCTGTTATTAAACTCATTAAGATATTTAAAGTGATATTTAATATAACTAAAAATAGATTGTATTCAATGATCATTTGATTATAAGGCATATTTAAATAATCAACCGTAAAATTAATGGCTATAAAACTAATGAAAAATAATAGATATTGTTTTTTGTAATCTTTTAATTGTGATAATGCTAAATCAAACATATATGTCCCCCTCGCTAATAAGTACATTTTAGTATACTTAGTGATAAAATGTAAGTAATATGAATAAACTTATGTTGTATAATAAAGATAAATATAAAGGAGTGTTTTTATGAAAATAAGAAGTAAAAGAGTTTATATTAATGAGAAATTAGAAGCAAAAGTACTTGAATTTGATAATGATAAAATTATTTCTATTAATGATTATGATAGTGGCTATGATACTGATTTTGGTGATAATTTAATTTTACCTGGGTTTATTGATATCCACACTCATGGTTATGGTGGACACAATGCTAGCCGTCCTACAGTTGAAGGTTTAAATGTATGGTCAAAAAATATGTTGAATGAAGGTGTAACAAGTTATCTTGCGACAACTGGAACCCAAAGTTATGATAAAAATATCAAGGCATTAAAAATAATTAGTGATTTCATTGAAGAAGATAATAAAGTTGGGGCTGAGGTTATTGGTATTAATGTTGAAGGAAACTTTATTAATGAAAAACATCGTGGTGCTCAGGAGTTAGCAACAATTGTTAAACCTGATGTTGAGGTATTGAATGACTATATAAAAGCGAGTAATAATCATATTAAATCAGTTATTTGTGCGGTAGAGTTAGATGATAATTATGAATTTACTAAGTACGCAAGTGAAGCTGGTATTAGCGTTTCTGTTGGACATTCGGGAGCTAACTTTGCTGATGTTAAAGAAGCCCTTGCCTATGGTTTAACAGGTGCAACACATACAGGTAATGGTATGAAATCACTTCATCATCGTGAGCCTGCGGTTTTTGGGGCAGCGATGCGTTTGGATGAATTGTATGCCGAAGTAATTGTTGACGGACTACATTTACATTATGATATTGTTAATATTATTGGAAGATTAAAGGGTAAAGATAAATTAGTTTTAGTAACTGACTCTAGCTCTTATAAGGACTATCAAGCAATTGAAGAGGGATATAATCGAATAGTTAGCGAGGATGGTAGTATTAGAACTCCTGAAGGAAACCTTTCTGGATCTAGTCTAAAATTTAATGATGGTGTTTATAATGCGATTAAATATGCTGAACTTGATTTTGTGACAGTTATTAATGCCTCAACGATTAATCCAGCTAATTACTTAAATATTGGCCATAAAAAAGGTTTGATAAAACTTGGATATGACAGTGATTTAATTGTTTGTGATGATGAATTTAATATTATTGAAACGTATGTAAATAATCGTTAAATGATATTTGAATATTCGAAGATTAATTAATCTTAATTATGTTAAAATTAGTATAGGTGATATTATGATAGATTTACATATACATACAATAGCAAGTGAAGGGAAGATGAGTGTTTACCGTTTACTTGAAACGATAAAGGAAGCTAACTTGGACTATTTTTCAATAGTTGATGTCAACCATGCTTTAGCATATCGTTTAATAGATAAAGATGAGTTTCCTAACTTAATTACAGGGGTTAAATTTAGAACTATTTATAATGATAGGATTATAGAACTTTTAGCTTACGATATTGATACTGAAAAAGTGAATCAATGGTATGATGAAATTTACCCTTTAGAACGTTTAGAAATAATAGAAGGTTCTAAGTCAACACAATTGTTAGATAAACTAAAAAAAGATGGTTATGAAATTAAGGTTGAAGACTTAAGATATGATCGTTTAGCAGTTTCTTATCATGAAATATTTGAAACTTTAATAAGTGAGTATCCAGAATTTCCTTATGATAATGTTCGTGACTTCTTAATCTATGAAATTAGAAGAGAGGATAGTCCTTACTTTATTGATTTTAGTGACGTTTATCTTGATATTGATGAGATTATAAAATTAGTAAAAGATGTTGGTGGTAAGGTTTTCTTAGCTCATCCATTTGAGTATAGAAGAGATATCGCCGATTTATTAGAGATGGTTGTAAGTAAGAATTTAGATGGTGTCGAAGTATTTCATGCGTCAGCATCAGTTGTTAATAGTTTAAAATTAATTGAGTTTTGTAAAGTTACAAATAAACTTGCTTCTATTGGAAGTGGGTTTATTGGTGATGAAGAGATGATACCTCTTGGTGTTGTCGTTGATGAAGAAATCTTAAAATTAGATTGTTTCAAATGGATTTATGATAGAGGAGAGAAAAATGAGTAAAACAAAGGTGTATTTTGCAAGCCCACTATTTAATGATATGGAAAAAATGTTTAATGAGTATGCGGTAGCTAAACTTAGAGAGTCTAATCCTAATTTAGATATTTACTTACCACAAGAAAATATGGCGATTAATGATAAGAGTTTATATGCTGATAGTAGAATGATTGCTAATGGTGATAATGAAAAATTATTAGAGTCGGAAGTTTTAATTGCTGTCTTAGATGGTGTATCAATTGATGTTGGAGTTGCAACTGAAATCGGTGTTGCCTTTGCTAAGGGGATTAAAATATTTGGCCTTTATACAGATACAAGACAAGGATTTACATATACAGATGAGAAGATTGAAGCATTAAAAAATGATCTTGGTGAAAATCAATTCCATTATGTTAACTTATATACTATTGGATGTATTAAAGAAGCGGGAGAAATATTAAGTAGTTTAGATGATTTAGTTAAAGTTATGAGTGAATATTAAAAAAAGGGGCTGTAACGAAAGTATAAGTCTCTAAATATAAAAAGGCGTTAAACCTATATTAGGAATAACGCCTTTTTAGTATAATATACTTATGGAACAAATAAATTTGAACACAGAAGTATATCACTCTATCCGCATAGATAATGATATACCATTTCAGTTAAAATTACCACTCCAAATTGGATA
>CAYTTS010000056.1:0-5344 GCA_964440875.1 uncultured Erysipelothrix sp.
AGTATCAACATATCTTACTGTATATGAAATATCTGTATTAGCTAAGAAATTAGCATAGAATATCTGGTCAGACATAATTTTTTCAGGGAAAACTGTATCCCATTCGTCAAAAGTGTAACCTAGATTAGCAATTGCTTCTGGTATTACAATATGGTCTTTCCATAATGATCCCTTTAAAATGTCAGTAAATACTACTTCACCACTAAGAACTCCACCTAAATTTGCCTTGAATTTTATTTTATGCCATAAAGTTTCATCTTTTTCAAAAGTTGCCGTAAATGAAAGATTGTCTTTTACACTCTCTTCAAATCTAGTAGAATTTAGATTACCATCACTCCATTTAACAAATTTGTATCCATAATTAGGAACAGCTGTTACTTCTGAACCATTATTCAAGTAACCAACAGTTTGACGAGACTCTCCACTAATTTGACCATTACTATCTGAAAAATACGAAATAGTAAATTTATCTAGTTCCCAAATAGCATACAAAATATTCTCGCCAACATTATCTATCAATACTTTATCATTAGGTTGGTACGATTCACCTTTTCCATCTGCTTGTGTGTTCCAACCAACAAATTTATGACCAATTTTACTGAATTCATTAGCTAGGACAATATGATTAGAGTTATTAAGTATATTTTCAATAGTCAGTGTATCTGAATTATCCTCTAGAATACCTAAGTTACCATTATAAATAATTGATGTTAAGTTTTCTTTTACTTCCCACACCGCTTTAAGTGTTATATCATTAGAAATAATATATTTATCGTTTTCATAATATATCCTACCAGTATTAGAATCTTCCCAACCAACAAAGACTTTATTTTTTGGTGGTGTTGTATTATTAATTCCTTTAACTATTGCACCTGATCCCAATAAGTAGTCTTGATTATCTTGAATAGGATTACCTGTTCCACCATTTAGATCATAAGTAATATTGTAGGATTTGTTCATCCAAACAGGATATAAAACAATATCATCGTTAATTATTGGATTTTCAAAATTATATTGAACAAATGCTCCTCCAACAAACCAATACCAAGCTACAAAATCTTCTTTAGTCATCCCATCCGGTGTTATCCTACCTTCAAGTTGTTCGGAATCAATTGTGGATTTATGTTCAATACCCTCTATTACAATTGACTCAGATTCAGCACCTGGATATAGATAATATTCTAGTGTGTGAACTGGTGGAACCCACTTAGCATAGAGTGAGATATTATTTGAAGGCATAATCTCTTGAAAGTCAAACTTTGTTCCTTCGTATCCTTCTGGTGTCGTGTACCAACCATTAAAAGTATATGTATCAGGAATGTTACTTGGACGAGAAGGAGTATACTCTTGATCATTTAATTTCTCCTCAAACTTAATATCTACCTTCTTTTGGTGTGTTGGGTTAAAAAATTCTAAGACATAGGTATTTCTGGTATATATGAAATAAACATTGTCATCTCTTGTATTAACCCTCTCATATCTTACCGGTGTATTAGTTATTTTTGTTGCACCATCAATTACCTTTGCACTCCATAGACTATTAATTTTAGGCACCTTTTGAGAGTATTTCATATCCTCCGTATAAAGAGAACCATCGAAACTTTTTCCACCTGTTTGATAAGACAAATTTTCAAGCATATAGTGCAATGTTTGGACATCGTTACTTTCAGAATATCCAGCTTCGAAGACTTTTGTATTATTCTGATTTGAGTCAAATAAGTCGGAAGTAAAGTTTATCCTTTTTGAAACTAAATTACCATTCCAACTTCTGAATTTACTACTATTAGTAGTAGTAATATGTTCCGTTGTAGGCCAAAGATCTGATATATTAGAATTGTATTTTGCCGTTATCGTGTATAATCTACCTGTATAAGTACCATTATTTATATTCATAGTTGCATTACTATTTTTCAGATTAAACCTAACTGTGTAACTATTTCGGGAATAATAAACATTAACTATTGTTGAACCATCGCCTTTGACAATAACATTAGTGTCATGTTCTTTGTAGGTGAAATAATCAAATTTACCAGTAGAGTAGTCATCACGCTCATTTAAAATAATTTTACTTCCTGCATCAGCAGATTTTTGTTTGGAGCTATGGTATGAGTATCCTTCATCATCTGCATTTTCCTGCCAATAAACAATTGTATATTTTATATTTTTATTAGGCGACCAAATTGCATATAATTCTATGTTACTTGTGATAGGAGTATCTTTATTATATTTACTACCTCTGCCATCTGAACTTGTATTCCATTCAACAAATGTATATCCTTCTTTTGTAGTTAATATATCTCCTAGTACATCATTATCCTCAATGTAGGATGGTAAAATAATTGACCCACCCTGGCTATTAAAAGTGATTTGCCACCTGTCTGCTAGGACTGCATATAATTTTAAATCCTGATTTATAGGAGTAGTAAAATCAAATGGCTCTCCATCTTTAGTAAGCGACCAATGCGATAGTACTTTTCCATCCTCATGTATAGACATAGATATACCTGATTCATCAGTTGTTTCATTTGGTAGAATTTCTTTTGTTGTTACAACATCACCATTATAAATGAACTGAACATTTATTGCGTCTTCGAATCTAGCTTCAACTTCTATCAAGGAGGTTGAGTCAATTGCTATCGATTTACCAAACTCTATTTTTTCATCTGTTCCCTTTATAAACCATCCACTGAATTTCTTCCCAATTTCTGCTTTTGGAGTTTCTGGATTTATAAGTTTCTCATCATTTTTTAATATTTGCTCACTCATCAAAACATCTTCATTATAAAACTTATATGTGTGTGTATGATATACACCAATTCCATAAATAGAAAAATGATCTGTTGAAAAACTAATTGAATTATTACTTATTGTACTATCCAGTTCACTCAAAGATACTCCATACTTTTTACCATTGTTAAATAAACCAAATAGCATATTCTCAAATTTATTTATTAGACCATCATCTGAATCAATGTAAACTGCAGAATATCTTTCTGTACTATCTATTCTTAAGTTTGAAAAATTTACTGTGACAGTTCCATTTGGCTGAATGTAATCACCGTTATGATTTTTTATTGAGATATCAAATAATTGGAAACTTTCAATTTGATTTGCATTTTTTAAAGAGTCTTTTATTTCTCTTGTTTCCTCATCAGTTAACTCTTGGATAATTAATAAAGTATTTTCTTCAAATTCCTTTTCAGTAGATGTAACTGTAATTTCGACCCCATTTATTGAAGCAAATAATTGATCAGTAAAAGCTTCCTCATTTATTTGTTCAAGTTTATTTTCATCAATAGAATCATCGTCTTGATAATCCTCTTGAGATAACTCCTCATTCTCTTTTTGATTTTCTTCAATAAGTTCTTGTTGAATATTATCGTTGTCTTTTTTGTAATCTTCTGTATTCACAGATGATTGATTTTCAAGATCAGTATCATTAACTAAATTGACAGCTTGAATGTTACTAAAAGATAAAAATACTACAAGAACAAAAGAAATCATTTTCTTCAGATTTTTATTCATATAAAAATCCCCCCTATAAAAACAATTTACAATATTTCTATTATTTATTATAACTATTGATTACTTACACATCAGTTTACTGTTGAGATTACATAAATAGTGTATTCTCGGAACAAATCCTAATTTTCACTTGCTTTGACTGCTTTAAATATTTTTTACAGCAAGTTTTCTTCTAGTAATTTTATTATAAAAAGAACTATATTAATCATTTATAGATTGATATAGTTCACTTTATTATTTATGCTAAATATTTTAATTTATTACACTATTTTTCAAAATATCTCTCAATCTCACCGTCAAAATTTTCTTGACACTTAATTGAAGATCTTGGGGCGTTATTATCAATAGTTCCGTAAAGTCCTCGTTCATACCTTGATCTAATATTATGTTCTGATCGATAATCAAAGTCATCAACAATTCTTTGAATAAAGTATTTATCACTCTCATTCTTTAATAGGTATATTGAGCTGTGTTCAATATCGTTTAAGTATACAGGTGAGCTTGATGTAAAGATAGTTTGGCCCGTTGAGTATTTATTAAATCCTACTAGTAGTTTTTTAAGGGTATTATAATGTAGTTTATTAGTTATATTATCTAGTACTACAATGCCATTAAAACTAGCGCTATTGATTGCGTGTACAATATTAATTACGACATCATATAAGGGGGGCCATTCTTCTTCTTTCATCCAAAAAGATTTTTCATTTCTTTGCTGCTTTATTAATAATCCATATTCATACATATCGTATTCAATCTCGTTAACATCATATTTAACATCAATAACATCCGATGATAAAGAGTTTAATAACTCTTTAATTACTGGTTCTGTTGCATGTAATACCTTTAAGTATGCTTCTGATGAAACTCCTTTAGTAATCGATCGATAATCATCTTTATCAAAATTATATATATCTAAGTGTTTATGGCTATCATTATTAATATGGTGTAAGAGTATAAAATTACATATATTTATAATGTCAGATACTGATTTCATTTCCTCTTTATATACTTTTAAATAAATCATCGACAACAATGTGTAATTTGCCTTATTATCCTTAAAGTGTTTATCAAATTTATCTTTCTCACTTACTCTGATAACTCCCCTACCAGATCTATAAGTATTTTCATCTCTTTCAAAGAGCATTCTATCGTTGTTATTTGTTGCCTTTATTAGTGATTCATATTCTAATTTATTGTCATTATTAAAAACTAATTTATAGTAGTATTTATTATTATTGATAATAATTTCAAACTCTAATTCAATTCCCTTTTCGGTAAAATAATTTTTGTGACTTCTAACTAATCTTTCCATATTTGGCAACTTATAATCTCTTGATCTTAGACATAATCTTTTTCTTCTAGCAACATCATGATTATAATTTAACATTACCATTTCTTGTAAAAAGCTAAAAACACTTATAACTGAACTTTTGCCTGACAAATTATCTCCTATGAAATGAATCTCGCTTAAAACTCTATTTCTTGAATCCTTAAAATTGATAAACTCATCTTCATAACATTTAAAATTCTTCAAATGAATATACCCATACACAAAAATCGCCCCCACAACTTTCTTTTTATCATAGCAAACTTCTAATATTTTATAAAGAGCAAAGTGTTAATTACATTTAAGCAGAGAAAAACTGGGTTAAATTTCCCAGTTGTTTAATTATAATACTTTTGATAAAAAATCTTGTGCACGATCTGATTTAGGGTTATTAAAGAAATCTTCAGGACTACCTATTTCAACAATGTCGCCTTTATCCATAAATACTATTTTATTGGCAACTTCTTTAGCAAATTGCATCTCATGAGTTAC
>CAYTTS010000056.1:5444-7493 GCA_964440875.1 uncultured Erysipelothrix sp.
TTTACTCATTTTTAATACTTCCATTGGAGCTAGAATTAAGTTATCCAATACACTTAAATTATTAAATAAGTTAAATGATTGAAATAAGAATCCCATTTCTTTTCTTAATGTCATTAGCTCATCTTCATTAGTATAGTCGATTGTTTTTCCTTTATATGAAATACTACCACCATCTAATGTTTCTAAGCCATTTAACAATCTTAGTAAGGTACTCTTTCCACTACCACTTGGTCCAATTAAACAGACTACATCATGTTCTTCAACATGTAGGTTAACGCCATTTACTGCGTGAAAGTCATCATATTTCTTTTTTGCATTTTCTATTTTAAGCATTTAAAACAAACTTCCTTTCTAATATCTTAGTAAAGTATGAAACAATTAATGTCATTGCTAAATAAATTACCCCAGCACCTAGAAGTGGATAAACATAGTTATAATGAATACTACCAATAACTTTTGTTGACTGTAGTAGTTCAACTACCCCAATAGCACTTCCTAAACTTGAATCTTTAATTAATGTTACAAACTCATTAGCCAGAGGAATAATACTTCTAACAATTGCCTGTGGCATAATGATTTTTTTAAAGATAACTTTTTTGGAAAGACCTAGTGATTTACCTGCTTCCCACTGTCCTTTATCAATTGAAAGAATGCTTGATCTAAATAACTCTGATATATATGCTCCACTATTTAAGCTGATTGCGATAATCGATAATACAATTGGTGATGCATCTAAGCCTTTACCAGTTATATTTAAATAGACGTATGGAACAACTAAATAGAAGAACATTAATTGTAATAACATCGGTGTACCACGAATAACTTCCGTATAGACACTTCCAATTATTCTTTGATATTTTTTATCACTTAAACGTAGTGAACTAATGAAGTATCCGATAATGATACCGAAGACTAAACTGAAACTAGCAATTAAAAGTGAAACTCCTGCACCTTTAAATATAAATGATAAATTTTCTAAACTAAATATTTCTGTCATTGTAATCCCCATTTCTCTAATAATTCTTGATACTCATCAGTATCTAAATATTCTAATATTGATTCATTAAATGCTTTATCTAAAAATTTTAAATCATGTCTAAATAATAATTTATTTTCTTCAACCATTAATGGTTCTTCAAGTCTTTTTAAACCTAACTCTTTAATAAATTGATTTCCAACAATCATATCTGTTGCAACAGCATCTAAACTATTACTCTTTAAGGCTGTAAACATTATTGTATATTCAGAGTTAGTAATTCTAACATCTTTAATATCCTTTACTGCCTCTTCACCAGTTGAACCTAGATTTGCACCGATACGTTTTCCAACTAAGTCATCTAATGTTTCAATATCACTATCTTCATTTACAACAACAATTTGTTCTGAATCTAAGAATGTTTCAGAGAAGACTCCATCTCGATCTGGTGAGTAAGAGAATCCACTTGATCCAACATCCACTTGTCGTGTATGAATTGAACTTATCAACATTTCAAATGCCATTTGTCGGTATTCAATTTTCAGATTTAAGTTATAATTACGATTTATAATATTTACTAACTCACTAAATAATTCAACTTCAAATCCAACTACTTCTCCTTTATTGTTTAAATATTGAAAAGGTGGATAGTCTGGACTTACACCGACCACAATTCTATCATCATATAATAACTCATCAACTAGTGATTCTGGCTCTTTTACACTACAGCCAACAATCATTAGTAAACTTATCATTATTATCATTAACTTTTTCATACACTCACTCCTTATAATTAAAAAACGCCTCTATCTACATTTGTAGATAGAGACGTTTTGACGCGGTACCACTCTAATTGTCCTTAATAAAAAAAGGACCACTCGAACTGTTAACGCCAGTATACGTATTTTCTTTTTACTTAAAATAATCTCCAAGACACGTTCACCTAAGATATACTATCTAGCTCACACCAACCTAGACTCGCTTCAGCTTTACTTAAATTACTACTTCTCTTCTTTGACAATGTAGTCATAATAGACCTATTTTTTTACTTTGTCAACACTTAGTATCTATTT
>CAYTTS010000057.1:0-7340 GCA_964440875.1 uncultured Erysipelothrix sp.
TTGTAAACTCTTACAAGTTTGTGTTGACTTCTATAATTAGGAATGATATTATAAATTCACGAGTTGGATTGACACGTTCCAATTTATTTCAAAAGGAGGAAATATGAAAAGATTTAGAGTTGTATTAATGCTTATGATAGTATCGTTAGTTCTTGTTGCTTGTGGTAGTGGTAATAGTTCGGATAAATTAATTATTTATTCAAATGCTATTTCTGAGGGTCGTGGGGATTGGATTACTGCTGAGGCAGCTAAGGAAGGTTTTGAGCTTGAGTTAGTTGATATTGGTGGTTCTGCTTTAGTTGATAGAATTATTGCTGAGAAGAATAATCCAGTTGCGGATATCGTAATTGGTTCAAATCAAATGGGCTTTGAGAAGATGAAGGCTGCTGATACATTAGAAGAGTTTAAGCCATCTTGGGCTGATTTAGTTCCTGAAGGATTTAATGATGTTGATGGTAAGTATTACTCTTATGAGCAAATTGCTATTCTAATGATTTATAATCAGTCGAAAGTTTCGGCTGAAGATGCTCCAAAGTCATGGAATGATTTAGCGTTAAATGAGAAATATAAAGGTATGTACTGGGCTGATAGTAAGTTAACTGGTGGAACTATTCAAGTATTAATTGGTAGTATCTTATCAGACTATAGAGATCCAAATGGTGATTTAGGTATTAGTCAAGAAGGTTGGGATACAATTCAGTCTTACTTCAATTCAGGTTATCAAGCTGCTGAAGGGGATGACTTCCAAGGTTTAGTTGCTACTGGTGATGTTCCAATAACGAGAATGTGGTCAAATGGTATGAAAACATTAGAGTCTGACTTTGAACAAACATTTGGTATTGTTAAACCTGAAGCTGGTGTTCCATATGTAGTTGAACAAGTTGGTATCTTAAAAGGTTCTAAGAAACAGGATAAAGCGAAAGAATTTTTAGACTGGTTTGGATCAGCTGAAGTTCGTGCTGAATATGCAGTTGCCAAAGGTTCAGTTCCAGTAATTGTTGAATCACAAGATTCAAGTGATGTAAGAATGCAAGAGATCTTATCTGACTTACCTCAAAAAGAATTAGATTGGGAGTTCATTACTAAAAATATTGACTCATGGGTAGAGAAAATCGAATTAGAGTTAAGAGACTAAAAAGGGGATAATATGATTAAGTTTAACGATGTACAAATTAAATATGGAGATTTTGTAGCTGTTGATAAACTTACACTTGATATCAAGGAGGGTGAATTTTTCACCCTTCTTGGTCCATCAGGATGTGGGAAAACAACAACTTTAAGAGCCTTAGTTGGATTAACGCCAATTGCCGATGGTGAAGTATATATTCAAGATACAAAGATGAATGACTTACCAATTGAAGATAGAGGTATCGGTGTTGTATTTCAGAACTATGCCTTATTTCCGACAATGAATGTGTATGATAATATTGCTTATGGTCTAAAGGTTAGAAAAGAAGATAAAGAGAGTATTAAGCTGAAGGTAGAAGAAATCTGCAAAATGGTTGATCTTGATGAAAGACACTTATTTAAGAATATTTCTGAGTTATCAGGTGGTCAGCAACAAAGAGTTGCGATTGCTCGTGCCTTAGTTCTTAAGCCAGAGATACTAGTACTAGATGAGCCTTTATCTAACTTAGATGCGGCTTTAAGGTCACAGTTAAGAGTTGAGTTAAAACTACTACAGAAAGAATTAAACATTACTACAGTCTACGTAACACATGATCAAGAGGAAGCATTAACGCTATCTGATCGTATTGCTGTATTTAATCATGGTATCGTTGAACAAGTTGGTACTAGTGAAGAAATTTATAACAAACCTAAAACTGAGTTTGTTGCAAACTTCATTGGACAAATAAATGAATTTAATGATGAGATGAAATCATTATTATCTGAAGATTTAGTAAATAGTAAAGTATTTATTAGACCTGAGAATTTACGTTTAAATAATGATGAAGGTAAATTTGGTGGTCTTATTAAAAATATTGACTTCACAGGATTCTATACTAAGATCGATATAAGTTTACATAATACGGTATTTAGTATTATTGAAATGAACTATAACAAAAATCTTAATTTAGGTGATGTCGTTTATCTAGACTTTGATGAAGGCGATCTTCTATGCTACTAGATCGAATCAAAAGGACAAAACCATCTAAAATAATTATTACTGTATTCTTAGCTTGGTTTGTTATGGCATTTCTAATTTTCCCTAATATAAATATACTATCAAAAGTATTTTTAGTTGATGGTCAATTAGACTTTAGTGCCTTTAGTAGATTATTTGGATCAGAGCGTGCGATGCGAAGTTTGAAAAACAGTTTTATCTTAGCTTTCTCACTACTTGTTACTACTAATGTTGTTGGTATCACAACAGTATTATTAGTTAACTACTTTGATTTAAAAGGTCGTAAAATGCTTAAAGCAATTTATAGTATTCCATTAGTATATGGTGGTATCTTAGTTGTTTCAGGTTATACACTAGCTTATGGTCCAAGAGGTGTAATCACAGATTTCTTAATCAGTGTTTTCCCAAATCTTGATCCAGCATGGTTTAGTGGCTACTTTGGAGTATTATTCATTATGACATTTACTTGTACTTCAAATCATATCTTGTTTTTATCAAAGGCAATCCAAAATATTGATAATCAAAGTGTTGAGGCTGCCAAAACAATGGGAGCAAGTGCTATGAGAATATTTAGAACAATTATTATTCCTAGTGTTAAGCCAACATTATTTGCGATATCAAGTTTATTATTTCTAACTGGTTTATCAGCAACTTCAGCTCCACTACTTGTTGGTGGTACTGAGTTTCAAACGATTAACCCGATGATAATAACATTCTCACAAACAACACAGTCTCGTGACTTAGCGGCTTTATTATCGTTATTTCTAGGTGTTGCGACATTAGTAATTTTATTCTTATTTAATCGTAATGAGAGTCAAACACTATATAGTTCAGGTGCTAAGGCAAGTGCTAAATTAAAACGTAGTAAGATTGATAATAAGTTCTTAAATATTGGTGCTCATATACTGGCTTATGGTATTGCGATTATCTATCTAATTCCATTAGTTATATCAGTACTATATAGTTTCATGTCATCAACTGCGATTGCATCAGGTAAGATTTCCTTAAGCGAGTTAACACTTGTCAACTACTTAAAAGTCTTCACTGACTCAAGTGCGGCAAGTCCATTTATTATTAGTTTCATTTATGCATTAGCATCATCAGTGCTGGCAGTAACAGTCGTTGTAATTGCCTTAAGATATATTATGAAGAATCAAAATAAATTTGGTAAGTTATTAGAGAACTCTTTATTAATACCGATGTTACTTCCGGCAACACTAATTGCCCTAGGTTTAATGCTGACTTATGATTCAAATAGAGCACTAATGTTTAATAAGACATTAATTGGAACACCATATATCTTATTAGTTGCCTATATAATAGTTATGCTGCCATTCACCCTACGAATGGTTAAGTCATCATTCTTTGGAATTGATAAGAGTTTTGAAGAAGCATCACAAACTATGGGAGCATCTAGCTTCTATACATTTACAAGAGTAATATTACCAATAGTAATGCCGGTTATCTTATCGGTTATCGCATTAAACTTCAACGGAAGATTAGCGGACTTTGATATTACAGTACTTCTATATCACCCACTATTAAAACCACTTGGGATAATGATTAGAGGGGCAGTATCATCAGATACAGCGTCACTTGATGATAAAGCTTTAGTATATGTGTATTCAGTAATATTAATGTTATTCTCAGTTATTACATTACGTATGACAAGAAAAAGAGGAGTTGAAGAATAATGAGAAATAAAATAGACAAAAGAATTTTAGAAAAAGGATTTTTATTAACATCACACCGTGGAACATTTAAGGCAAACATCATTGAAAATACAATTGGAAGTTTTAATGCGGCAATCTTAGAAGGTGGGGACATCGTTGAGATCGATCTAATTAAATCAAAAGATGGAGTATTATACTTATTCCATGATGGAAATGAGAAAAGAGTCTTCCAAAAAGATATTAACATTTTTGATTTAACAAGCTCTGAGATTGATGAGCTAACTATATATAATCATATAACTAAGGCAACAGATGAAAAATTACTTAAGTTAGATGACTACTTCAAATACTTACAAGGACTTGATTTTGAATTCTTTGTAAATATTGATAGAAGCTGGGACTACTTAGATATCTTATTACCTAAGATAAGTGAGTATGGTCTTAATGATCGTATGGTTATAAAAGGACCAGTTGGAGATTACTTAAGTGAATACAAAGAAGATTTAAAAGACTTTATGTTTTTAGCGATAGTAAGAACTAAGGAAGATGTTAGTAAGGCGATTGAATTGTTAGATGGAAATATCTTAGGATTTGAAATTATTGTGCTTGATGGAAATAATAGCTTAGATGACAAAGAATACTTAAAAGACTTACAAGATCAATCATACTTAATCTGGATTAACTCAATAACATTAGATTACAAAACACCATTATTCTATAAGTTAGATGATGACAATGTAATTAAATCTCTAGATACTAATGCTTGGGATAAGATAATGGAATATAATCCACAAATTATTCAAACTGACTGGATTGCGATTTGGGATCGTTATCGCGAAAAAAGAAGTAAATAAACTTATTATTTAGTATAATGATTCTGGAGGGATATAAATGGCAAGTATATTAGATATTGCGAAAAAAGCTGGAGTATCTCATGGAACGGTATCAAATGTATTAAACAAAAAAGGAAACGTATCTGCTGAGAAAATAAGATTAGTAGAAGAAGCGGCAATTGCCCTTAATTATTCTAGAAATAATGAAGCTAGAACATTAAGAGAAGGTAAATCAAATCATGTCGCACTTATTATTGGTTCCTTTAATATTGAAGAATATATGAATTTTTATAAAGGTTTAGAATATTCACTAGCAGATAGTGAAATGTCTATCGACTTATTTGAAAATCCAAGTAACATTAAAGAGTTTAACAATTTGTTAAACTCTTTAATGACTTCTAAGTACAAGAAAATAATACTATTAGGTGTTGATCATGAAATAAAATCAGACGAGAAAATTCATATTATTAAAAATGACTTCTCAGATGATATTAATGAGTATCGAAAGTCTTGTAAGATATATAAGTACACAAGTTCAACTAAAGAACAAGAATTAGATATAATCTCAAAAAGTGAAATGCTAGCACACTTAGAAAATGATTATATCGTACTTATCCACAATAATACTTATCAAAAGTTTATTGAGAAATGCCAGTATTATGGAATTGATATTAAATCAAAAATAATACTAGTAAGTGAACGAGTAAACCCAAACGTTGATACGATGATCATATCTAAGTACTATCAACATGGTATTGATATCGGGACTGCGATTGAAGATGACAGTAAACTAGAAGATGTTTCTTTTAAAACATTTAAGTATGAAGCATATGAGTCAAAGATTAAGAGTTCAAAGAAAGTAATTAAGATAGTATCAAATAATAACCCGACCGTTAATGCCCTTGTTAATGTTGCTAAAAACTTTACGATGTTAACAGGTATAAATGTAGAAATTGATGTATTATCGCATGATGAGATCTACGATCTAATTAAGAGTGAACTGATATCAAACTATGACTTTGTGAGAATAGATATATCAATATATCCATACTTTGCAAATGAGAAGTTTGTGGAGTTAAGAGACTTAACTATTGTCGAAGGAAAAGATGATGTTTTTAATAATCTGATAGAAAGAATTGTGGGATCGGATTTAACAAAAAAAGGTGTACCATTTGATACGAGTATTCAATCATTTATGTATCGAAAAGATCTCTTTGAAGATGAACTATTTAAACGTACATTCTATGAATCATATAAGAAAGTATTAAAAGTACCGACAACAATAACAGAATATATTGAAGTAGTTGATTTCATTAATGATAATCCTAATTTCAACTTTGAATGTGGAAACTCAATGAACATTAAAGATCCAAACGTAATTAGTAGTGACTACTTAAGTATCTATTATGGTTTAGGTGGAACCTTAGTTGGAAATGATGGAATCAAAGTAGATCCAGTTATTGGAGAAGAAGCTTTAAATCACTACTTCACACTAAGAAGAAAATCACTAAGAAATAATACTGATTGGTTTACTCAGGCAATAGAAGACTATAGTAATAGCAGAACACCAATGATCTTTGGTTACTCAAACCAAATAATGAACATATCAAAGTATGATGTGATTGACCATACGGAAGTAACGTTAATACCAGGATCAAATCCAATGTTAGGTGGAGGGATCTTATCAATGGTAAAAACAAGTCCAGAAGCCGAAGACTTTCTAACTTGGTTTTTAAACCCATATACTAAGTATGCCTTATCACAAAATAATGGAGTTTGTACTAATGGAAATCTTATTGATCAAATATATGTTTCAAATAAATACTATCACTTAAATAAAGCAATTAAACAAATTAAGAATACGATTAGAGAAACATATGATAACGATAAAAATCCAATAGATATATATAGTTATGAAAGATTAATCGGTAAAATGATTAGAGCCAATGATGAATTTGAAAATGATATAATAATAGAAAGAATTAATGAAAGACTAAAAGAGGAGTGGGGTAAATAATGGGCATCGATGTAATCCTATTTAGGATGATAGTAAGTCTTCTTATAGCGATAGTTATAGGCTATGAGCGTGAGATGAGTCGAAGTAACGCAGGTATTAAAACACATGCACTAGTTTGTCTTGCGGCAACACTAATAACGATTACGCAAGTAAGACTATCATTAGACAGTATTAACTTCTCACTTGCAAATCCAGAACTCTTATCACTTGTAAGAGTAGATCCGGCAAGATTAACAGCCCAGATAATAACTGGGATTGGATTCTTAGGAGCAGGGACAATTATTGTAACGACAAGAAACATCTCTGGTTTAACAACAGCCGCATCAATATGGTCAGTAGCTGGTCTTGGAATTGCAGTTGGATATGGCTACTATGATATAGCACTTATAGCAACAATAGTAATAGTGTCACTACTATTTATAAGTAAGCATCTTATCCACATTAATCGATCAGAGAAAGTCATTATTAAGTTTATCCAGAGTGAAGAAGCAAATAGATTTGTAAGTAAGACATTTGAAAGACTACATATAAACGCAAGAATGGAAAAATACGATGTTGTCCCATTTGGAGACAGCTTAATATGTACAAATACTTACATACTAAAATCATATAAAGATGACTACTTCAACAAACTAGTTGATGAGCTCTCCGAGAGAAAAGATATCATTAGTATTCAGACGAGTAATATATAA
>CAYTTS010000058.1:0-7337 GCA_964440875.1 uncultured Erysipelothrix sp.
ATTACAGTAACAATTATTGGATGATGAAATAATGACTCATCACTTTTTGAATTAGCTTTAAATAAATCTATTAACTTCGCACGACTAATAAAAATATTATTTAGCAAAGCAAATAGTACAAATATTACCGAAAAACTAAATAGTGTGAATATTATTGCTTGTGAAGAAAAAATAAAACTATAATTAATTTTTAACTCAAGAATATACGCTGTAAATGCTGCTACTCCTTGAGAAACAATAATACCTAAACTAATTCCACATACTAGTGATAACAAACCAACAAAGATCGTCTCATAAACAAAGATTCTACTCATTCTTGATTTCTTCATACCAAGCAGTGTATAGAGTGCTAACTCCTTTTTACGACGTTTCATTATAAAGTTATTGGCATATAAGATTAAGAAACCAAAGACAAATGCCACTAGTACTGATAATACCGACATAGCAACTGATATTGTTTTAAAGCCAAATGACGCACCCTCATCAAGTACTATTACTTTTTGTTGTGCTTCAAATGAATTGAATAAATAAAATAAGGCAACAGAAATCATTAATGTCATAAAGTATACAAAGTAATCTTTGTAACTCTTCTTAACATTCTTTAAGGCAAGTTTAAAGTACATCTTCTAACTCACCACCTAGTAATGTCATTACTGAAATTATCTGATCAAAGAACGCTTTACGACTTAATTCACCTTTTCTTAGTTCATTAAAGATTTTTCCATCTTTTATAAATAAGATACGATTACAGTAACTTGCACTAAATGCATCATGAGTAACCATTAATATCGTTGAATTAAGTTCACTATTAATTTTTTGTAAATTCTCTAATAATTGTCTACTCGCTTTTGAATCTAGTGCACCTGTTGGCTCATCTGCCAGTACAAGTTTTGGATTATTAATTAATGCTCTTGCTGCAGCAACTCTTTGTTTCTCTCCACCTGATAATTGATATGGAAACTTCTTAATAACATTTTCAATACCTAAAACCTTGGCAATTTTTTCAGTACGATCTTTAATCTCTTCGTATTTAACATTTGCTATTGATAGTGGTAAGGCAATATTTTCCGAACCAGTTAGTGTATCAAGTAGATTAAAGTCTTGAAAGATAAAACCTAGTGAACTACTTCTAAACTCTTGTAATTTCCTTCTATTTAATAATGAGATATTATCATCACCTATTATAATATCTCCACTAGTTATAGTATCAATTGTTGATATACAGTTTAATAAAGTTGTCTTGCCAGATCCTGATGGACCCATAATTCCGACAAACTCACCGTCAACAATACTAAAACTAACACCATTAAGTGCTTTTGTTATATTACTACCTTTTCCATAATACTTAGATATATTATTTACTTCAACTATTTTTTTTCATTATTTCACTTCCTTCATAAATATAATATGATATAAGCAACTTTGAAAACATTGATTAATCATATTATTAACTTACATTATTGTTAGTATTGGAAATGACTAGTACTTTTTGGAAATATTAATGATACTTTTACCCCATCTTCACTTTTTATTTCAACATTAATATGTAATGAATCACACAATTTTTTCACTAATTATAAACCCATTCCAGTTGCTTGATTATATACTCGTCCACTTTCATCTGTAAACCCAAGTTCAAAAACTCTAGCTATATCTGTATCTTTAATACCAATACCTTCATCTATTATTTCTAAGATAATAGCATTATCACTGTTTCGACTAATTAACTTTACAGATGTATTATTATTGGAGTATTGAACACTATTAATTAATATTTGTTTAATTATAAATTCAATCCATTTACTATCACTAAAAACATTATTAGCTTTTAAATCTAAATCAACACTAATATTCTTTTGAATAAAGTTATTCGATAGTTGTCTTACAACTTTTTTAATACTTAATTCTAAGTTTACTTCTTCAATAAGATAATCCTTCTCCACAGAGGAACTTCGTGCATAGTATAGTGATTGTTCAATATAATAATTAATACGCTCTATTTCATTCTTAACGTTTTTAAAATTATTATTGTCGACCATTAATTTTAAGGCACTGAGAGGTGTTTTAATTTCATGTACCCAAAGTTCGATATAATCTTTATATTCTTCTTGTGATAGACGATACTTGTTGACCTTATTATTCATTGAGTAATTACCTAACTTAATAATTTCTTCCATAACATTTGAATCAAGGAAATCTTTCGTTTCAATCAAATCAAATATTAAGTATTTTTCTTACATTTCATCTAGCATTTTCAAAATATTATTATAGTAGTCATATCTTCTGAAAAACTCAACAAAGATCACTGTGAAAAACAAGATTAAAAAAGC
Organism: uncultured Erysipelothrix sp.; assembly: GCA_964440875.1. Taxonomy (GTDB): domain Bacteria; phylum Bacillota_I; class Bacilli_A; order Erysipelotrichales; family Erysipelotrichaceae; genus JAAZDN01. The sequence goes on from CAYTTS010000058.1 coordinate 2,331, forward strand.
AATGTTGATCATAAAAATAACAGCTAGTTTAGTCTCAATAAAGTATAAAAAGCCATTTAAAAAAGTCATTACAAAAATAAATGTCGTAATAAAATATAGTTTATCTCTTATAAAGTCTTTAATCCTCATTAATTATATACCCCATACCTCGCTTAGTTTCAATTAAGACTTCAATTTCAAGTTCAGATAACTTTGCTCTTAATCTATTAACATTAACTGTTAACGTATTTTCATCAATATAACTATCCTTACCCCATAAGTGCTCCATTAACATCTCACGAGTAACAATTTTATTTTTATTCTTTATTAAGTAGGTTAATATAAGTATTTCATTTTTAGTTAACTCAATATTAAAATTATCTTTTATAATTACAGCTTTTTCAAGATCAACAACAATATCTCTTATTGTATAAGTATTATCATTACTAGTATTTATATTCACTCTTCTTAAAAGTGATTCAAGTCTCGCTAATAGTATTTGTAAATCATAAGGTTTTGTTATGTAATCATCAGCACCAATATTTATCGATAAAAGTTCATCCATCTTACTATCACGACTAGTGACAACTATTATTGAAAATCACTAACTTTTCTAATTTCCCTCGCAATATAATGGCCATCAATATTAGGTAAGCTTAAATCTAATAGTAAGGTATCAATATCACTTTTTAAGATATCATCAATAACATTATCAAATCTATCTAAAGCAAAAACTTCATAACCATTGTTACTTAGAAAAACTTTTAACTCATTTCTAATATTAAGATCATCTTCAACCAACATAATTTTATACATAAACACACCTCTTTAAATAGTAATAACATAAATTTGATAAGAGCATTAGGGTAAATAAAAAAGGATCCATCTTCCGCAATTCGAAAATAAACCCTTTATATTGACTATCAGAAATTTAATTCTTAATTAGTTTTTCTTTTGTCCACCTTTGTTAGATGACCTATTTCCACCTTTAGATGAAGATCTTCCACCACCTCTAGATGATGATCTACTTCCACCTTTATTAGATGAATTAGAGCGTGATTTACCTGCTCCACCACGTCCTCTATTACCACGACCACGTTTATTTTGGCCACCACGTGATTTAGATCTACGTGTACGGTTATCTGGAGGAAGAACTGTTGTATCTTTTAATGGATACTCATGTTCATGTTCTACTTCGATATCAAGATTCATTAGTTTTTCAATGTCTCTTAATAAACCTTTTTCACCATGATCACAGAACGATACTGATTCACCAACTGCTCCAGCTCTACCTGTTCTACCAATACGGTGAACATATACTTCAGCTTCATCAGGTATATTGTAGTTAAATACACAACCTAATTTGTCGATGTCAATACCACGTGCTGCTACGTCTGTAGCTACTAGTACTTGGAATTTATATTCTTTAAATCCTTGTAACGCTCTAGCTCTTTGGTTTTGACTCTTATCACCGTGAATAGACATTGCACTAATACCAGCTTTATCTAGGTATCTAGTTAATCTTTCAGCATTATTTTTTGTTCTAACAAAAACTAATACACTATCGTTATAGTCACGTTTGATTAAGTCAACTAGTAATTTCTTCTTGTTGTCTGGATCTACATAGTATAACTTTTGCGATACTGTGTCAGCTGGTGTTGATTCAATTGCAGTTGCAATCGATACTGGATTCTTTAATAGTTCATTAGATATTTTAACAACTGATTTTGGCATAGTTGCTGAGAATAGTAAAGTCTGTACATCACTTGGAAGTGCCTTACCTATTTTCTTAATATCATGAATGAACCCCATATCTAATAAACGGTCAGCTTCATCTAAAACGAATGTTTCAACCATATCTAATTTAATAATACCTTGATCCATTAAATCTATAAGTCTTCCTGGTGTGGCAATAATTATTTCATTATTACGTGCAAGAATTCTTTCTTGACGCTTTTGAGAAACTCCACCAAAAATAACAGTAGTTTTAATATTAATATATTTGCTATATTCAAAGAAGTTCTCAAAGATTTGTTGTGCAAGCTCACGTGTTGGAGCAATAACTAATCCTCTAATACCTTTATGGTTAACATTATTATTAAAGCAGTTTTGTAACATTGGAAGTGCAAACGCAGCAGTTTTACCTGTACCTGTTTGCGCAGTAGCTAAAAGATCGCTACCTTCTAAAATGTGAGGGATTGCCTCACTTTGGATTGGAGTTGGACTTTCGTAGCCAACATCCGATAAAGCCGATCTTAACGGCTTAATTAATTTTAAATCTTCAAAATTCATATTATCACTTTTTTCTATTTATTTTTATTGCTTTAACAGTATAAAGGTATTACTGACATAAAGCAAACATAAAACTTGCAAAGTTTTTTACTTAGTGATATTATGACCCTATAAAACCGAATAGAGGCAGCAATGCAAATGAGTAAGTATACGAGTTGGTAGACGAAGACTATACTGAAAGGTAACCATTGCCGAGTAGTTTAAATAGACATATTTATTTTACGGGGTCATAGGAAATACTTATGACACTCCTTCATCTTGAAGAGGAGCTAGGACAATATATTAACTTATATGAAAGCCTTCTTTATTTAGGTTTTTTTATTTGGAGGGAAACATATGAGAAAAATATTGTTCATTGTATTTGGATTACTACTACTTGTTGGATGTGTACAGACAAACTTTGATCGAGAAGAGTTAATTGTTGGGATGGAATGTAACTACGCACCATTCAACTGGACACAAAACTTTAATAGCGAAGAGGCAATGCCACTTGCTGAAGAGGGAACATACTGTGATGGTTATGACGTCGCTATTGCTAGAATAATTGCAAACGATTTAGACCGTGATTTAGTTATTAAAAACTACGCGGTATTCACTGGCTTACTTGAAGCTGCAAAATCAGATGATATTGATTTAATTATTGCAGGAATGACTGACACAGTTGAAAGAAGACAAGAAGTTAACTTTAGTAATATTTATTACTCTAGTGATATGGTATTAGTCGTAAGAAAAGATAGTCAATATGCAAATGCTAATGCATTAGCTGATTTCGATTCTGCAACCGTATCAGCACAAATTGGAACTATGCATGATCAGTTAGTAGATCAAATACCTAACGTTGACCACAGCCTACCACTAGATTCATTTCCATCATTAACAACAGCATTAAATAGCAATGCTATTGATGCCTTTGTATCAGAAAAACCGGTAGCAATGGCTATTACAGAAAGTAATGAAAACTTAATGTATATTGAGTTTGAAAATAATCTTGGATTTGAAGTAGATGAAGAAGAAGTTACTGTATCCATTGGTATGGCAAAAGAAAAAACAGAACTTTTAGAACAAGTAAACGTATCACTTGCTAATTTAACTGTTGAAGATCGCGATGAAATAATGCTATCAGCTATTCAAAGACAGCCAAGTAACGATAACTTAATGCCTAAGGGATTCTTCGCAGGTGTTATCTTCTTACTACAAAATAACTCTAGACTATTCTTTAACGGTGTTATGACAACTGTATTAATCGCTTTAGTTGGTACTGTATTCGGATTAGCAATTGGTCTATTATTAGCTTTAATTAGAAATAGTGAGGTTAAAAAACACGATAACGCTATAATTAAAACAATTAAATATATCGCAAGAGCACTAACAACTTCTTATATTCAAATATTAAGAGGAACGCCAATGATGGTTCAAAGTATTTTATTCTACTACGGACTACATTCTATCGGAGTACCAATATCTGCAATGCTATCAGCATTCATTATTATTTCAGTAAATACATCAGCATATATGGCTGAAATACTAAGATCAAGTATTCAAGCAATTGATAAAGGACAAAGAGAAGCAGCAATGTCTATTGGAATGAACGATAATCAAGTAATGATTTATATTATTCTTCCACAAGCTGTTAGAAACGCAATACCATCTATTGGTAATGAATTTATCGTTAACCTAAAAGATTCATCAGTATTAAACGTAATAACGGTATCAGAACTGTTCTTCCAAGCAAATAGATTAAATGGTATTTACTATAGACAATTAGAACCATTCTTTATCATTGCGGTTCTATACTTATTAATGACAATAATCGCAACTAAATTATTAAATATTATTGAATATCATTTAGATCATCCAAAAAGTAGTGGACCACAGTCAATTACAACTCCACATAACTTTACAAATGAAGGAGGAAATTAAGATGGCATTATTAAAAATTAGAAACCTCAGTAAAAACTTTGGTGATAACCAAGTATTAAAAGGTATTGATTTAGATATTAATAGCGGAGAAGTAGTAACTTGTATTGGCGCTAGTGGTAGTGGTAAATCAACATTATTAAGATGCATTAATAAATTAGAAGAATATAATGGCGGAAGTATCCACTTTGAGGATAAAGACATCGATTCTAAAGACTTTGATATTAACGAATATCGCTCTCAAGTTGGAATGATCTTTCAATCATTTAATTTATTTAATAATAAAACTGTTTTAGAGAATTGCACACTTGGTCCAATTAAAATATTAATGGAAGATAAAGCAGTAGCAGAAAAGCGTGCTCTTGAAAACTTAGAAAAAGTTGGAATGTTAGATTATGCACATAGCAAACCACAGAACTTATCAGGTGGACAAAAACAGAGAGTTGCAATCGCTAGAGCTTTAACGATGAATCCAAAATTCTTATTGTTAGATGAGCCAACGAGTGCACTTGATCCAGAATCGGTGGAAGAAGTATTAGCAATTATTAAAGATGTTGCAAGTGAGAACTTCACAATGTTTATTGTTACCCATGAAATGACATTTGCAAAAGATGTATCAGATCGTGTCATCTTTATGGATAATGGAGTAATCCTTGAAGAAGGAAGTCCTGAAGAAATCTTTACACAACCAAAAGAAGAAAGAACTAAAGCTTTCTTAAATAGATTTATTAATAATTAAAAAAAAAGACTTCGCTACAAATGTAGTGAAGTCTTTTAATTTAGTCTACAATGAATATTTTTATTGGACTAATAATTGCC
>CAYTTS010000059.1:0-7154 GCA_964440875.1 uncultured Erysipelothrix sp.
ACCCAAAGTACTCAATGTTACAGACAGCATAAAACTAATACTTAGTATTATTAGTCCGCTTTTTTTCAATCTCTTTAATAACATTCTTTCACCTTCTTATATTTTAATCCTTTTGTTTATATTTTTACATATACTCTATTAAATTATAGCATATTTTCAGTTGTCTTTCTAGTTCACACTTTTCTATTAATCTTTTTTATTGGCTTAATATTAGTTGATTCTAACATGTTCATCTAAAGTTAATTTATCAGTTTCTAATTTATGGAGTGTTCTCGATAATCTTTCTATATCAAAGCATTTTAGTAAGCTTAGACTATTTGATTCTTCATAATTAGACTTTGCTTTTAAAGCGCTTATTGCCGTGTACTCTAAGAGGCTCACACTAGCGTCATTCAAGTAGGCAATAAAAATTGTTCCCATTAATAAATATAGATCTTCTCTTGGATTATTTTCTTTTACGATATTTGCAAAAATACCAGCTAAACATAGTGCTTCTATTAAGCTTTGTTTAGTGTAGTCTTTTTGATAATAATAGTAGTAAATTAAACTAGAAATGATGATTATTTCTTTTTTAGTATCTTCTTCATACTCTTCACTTGCAGCAAATGCATATGCGATTAGTGAGATTGTCTCAGCTTCATATTTATCACTAAGTTGAGATGATTGAAACATTATTTCTTTTGCTAATCTTTCTTCATTATCCTTACTTAATCCATTTTTAATTAATGTAAGCATCTCATCAATAACTAAGTTTAAGTATTCTTCAATATTTTCTTCATACTTAATTACATAGTCAAAAATACTTAATGAGTTTATTAAGTTATATTCTCTTATTTCTTTAAGACTTTTATGTGGATATATATCTTTTTCACTTAAATTATTATTAGTTTTTATTTGATATAAGTCTTTTATTGATTTCATTAGGTACATACCTCTACTAAGAATAACTCAAAGCCTATTTCTGGATTGATTAGGCCATTCTTTATTTTTTGTTCTAAAGTTGCCAATTTATTTAAGACTGATAATATCGCCATATACGAATATTTATAGGAAATTCCTTTTGATATTTTTACGCGATATGGATGAACTTTTAATTCGCTTGCGATATCTCTTTCACTCATATTTTCATCACTTAATGTTTTGACTTGATATAAAAGTCTAAACTGATTAGCTAGCAACATTATAAGTGATATTGGCTCCTTACTACTTAAGGCAAGATTTCGATAAATATTAAGTGTTTGATTTATATTTTTATTTAATACTCCATTAACTAAATCAAAGATATTGTCACCATCACTCATAGAAATAAGTAATCTAATATCTTCGATTGTAATTATTTCTTTATTATTTAAAATTAATTTTGCTAATTCCATTGGCCAATTATCAAATAAAGGTGTTATTCTTCTTAGTAATTCTCTCATAGCATCATTTTCTAAGTGAACATTATTTTTCACTAGGTCTGATCTTACGATCGATTCAATTGCCCTATCATCTAAAGCACTAGCTTCATATACTTCTGAGTATTTCTTGATTAATTTTGTAGCTTTTTTACGATTATCTACTTTAAAGCTGTCAACGTAAATAATTAAACTAGAAAAATCAGCAGGATTCTTTAAATAGTTTTCTAATAGATTACTATCTTTATCTACTAAAGCTTTAGATGCACTAATAAAACTTGGATTATTTAAAATTATGATACGGTGTTCACTTAAAAAAGGAAATGTATTTAAATCATTTAATAGGGTCTCCATATTAAAATCTTTATCATTTCCGTCGTATTCAACAGTTTCACAATCGTACTTGTCATTTAATTGTTTGATTAGCTTATCTAATTCTTTTTTTACTAAATATTCGTTTTCCGCAAATAAAGCATAGTTCATATTATCACCATATATATTATAACAAAATTTCACTCTCACTTACAGTTTACTTACATTATTTAAGCTTTATAAAGTTATGATTAAAAAAGTGTATTATTTTTATATCACCATAATCTTGTGTATCTAAGATTGGTATTTGATGATCATTTAATAATTTTAGGACGGATCGTGAGGGATGATTATACTGATTGTTTTTACCACTGCTATTTAAGGCTAAAAGTAATGAGTCTTTACTTAATAAAGTTGAGCTTGTACTTGTATTTGAGCCATGATGGGCCAACTTAACTATCTTGTAGTCTAAATAGTCAAAATCTTTAATAAACAAGTTCTCTATCTCCTTGGAAACATCACCTAAAGATAAGTAGCTAATATCATTAACTTTAAAAAATGTTATTAAACTACCATCATTATCTTCAAAATCATATTTTATACTATTAATCTTTAAATTATGAAAATAAAACTCGCTACTATTATCGACAATATTTAAAACATCATAGTTGTTGATTAAGAAGTCTAAATTACCGGAGTGATCTTCATCATAATGCGAGATAATTATTGTATTTATCTCTTTAATTCCATAATAATTTAAATATACTTCTAGCTTACTCTGATTAAAAGATGATCCTGTATCAATAAGTAGAACATCCCTTTTAAATGGATATGTTAGTATTGCCAAATCTCCTTGTCCAATATATACCTGAGTATAAGTAAGACTTGGGTTAAAGACTAATTGATGCTGGTTAATAAATAATAATAGACTTAAGCTAATTAAATATCTAATTTTTATTTTCTGTAGTAATTTCAAAGTAATGATTATCCAAATTATTAAGACAATAAAACTCATACGCCCTGTAATTATTATCTTATCAACTTCAATTAAAAGTTTTTTTGATAGTGTATAGCTCATATTACTTTTAAAGAAGATATCGATATAGGCAGATAAATAAGCAATTAGATTAATAAGTTTATTATAGGGAAATATCATAATTTGAAATATTGAGACTTTGTAAAAATTTACTAATTGAATAGGAATTAAGATTAAATAGTTTACAAATAGATTTGATCTTCTTACTTTTATAAAACTAAGAAAGCGAAATAGATTACTTATTTGAAAACTGAGTGAGAAAAGGTAGTTTGGAAAGAGTATTAAAATCATTATTGAACTGATACTTATTTTGTCTAATTGTTCAAAATTACTTTTACTTAGTAATCGATGTATTATTAAAAATAATGTAAACTCAATATTTCGCATAAATATTAGGTAGAATAGCAAAAAGATAATTTCAAACAATATTAGATATTCTGAATATAGAAATTTATTCAAGATTTTTTTAAGGTGCCTAAGTATTTCTCTAATGATTAAGCCTGAACTAAGTAATAGTGTCGATAAACTGTTATCTAAATCCTCATATGTATAGTCTAAAAGAACCATGCTTAAGTAGTCTTTTGATTCGTGTTCCTTTATTTTATTGTTTAATCTTGCCTTTATACTTTTACCTTTACTAATAACTGCAATATTAGTAGCTTTAATATGATACTTAATATTCTTTTCTTTCATATATTTTTGAAAGTTAAAGCCTATCTTTGAATCGACACTCTCTATTTTTTCATAAACTCCGCTATAACTTATATAATCATCATAGTTTAAATCTTCTTTTGTATAGACCAAGACCTTTGTTTCCTTAGTTTTAATTGTATAGTAGTTCTTTGAAATACTAACTATTCTTCCCTCGTATATACTTAAATTATCTTTTGGTATTTGAAATAGCAGAAGTATAAGTGTTAGTAATATAATAAATAATTCAAAGTATGATTTTCTAAGTTTAATGTAGTAAGCACTAACTAGTATTAGGATAATAATCATCAAATTAAAGCTTTTATAGAATGAGTAGATCAATAAGATTTGTGATATTAAAAGTAAATAGAAATGATTTCTTAAAGGATAATATAGTCTTTTATATTTTGAAATACACGCTCGCCTATTCCTTTAACATTCATTATTGACTCGAGTGTATCAAAGTGTTTAACATTGCTTCGATAATCAATAATTCTTTGAGCTATTTTCTCGCCTATTCCTTTTAATGTCATCAACTCTTCTAAACTAGCACTATTAATAGAAACTTTTATTGTTTCATTATTTTTATTTATGACGATGATATCTTCATTTAACAACTGTTTATTTAAGCTGAGGTGGTCAAGATTACTATCTTCATATAAGTCTAAATCATTAATTAAATCCTTTATACTTGAGTATGATTTAATAGTAAAAATACCTGGGTTTTTAAGATATCCTTTAACTTCGACATTAATCTCTTTTGGCTTAAGTTTATCAATATCTTCTAGGTTTAATGGTTTAAGGCTATATAGTAGCAATATAAATATAAGGATTAAAAAATAGCGCATATACTTACCTCCTAAGTAAATATACGCGCTAATTCTATTTTTTCTTAAACATTGTTAGAAATTCCTTGGGATTTTCATTACTTAATATTGCCCCTACTATTATCACGAGTGATAAGAAGAAATGATAGGCATTAAAACTTCTGTCAATTAAGTATTGAAAGATAAATGCCCAAGCTGGATACGTTATATTTAACGCCATCGCTGATGTAGCATTTAATAAATCGATTGCCTTATAGTACATTAAGTATGATATAGTTCCAACTACACCACTTATGATCGTAATTAATACTAACTTAGTATCAAATAAAATAATACTAATATTACTATAGCCAATAATTGGAATAATAATAAAACCATATACTAACATTGTCGTCATTTGTCTTATTAAAAGCGCAACTTCACTTGAGACATCTTCTTTTAATGTCGCTTTAATAATTACTGCCTCACTACCCCAACCTAAGGCACAGATTAAGACTAAGAGTAATCCTAAAGAAAAGTTACTAACTTCAATTACTGATGAAAAACTCATTAAGATTATTGCCGCAATTGAAATCATAATTCCAAGTATATTATGAATACTAATCTTTTCTTTTAAGAATAAGTAAGCAAAGATCATTCCGATAATTGGATAAACTGCCGAAATCGAAGAACTTAGTGATGCCCCTATATAGTTAATCGATAATATATATGCACTCATACCAATTGGCCCTCCAAGTAAAGCAGCACCTATTATTGATAAGCCTGACTTAGAAAACAATACTTTTTTAAACTCAGTTAATTTCCTCATTTTAATAATTAATAGAAATAATAGTAGAAATGAGAATGTATCATGGAGAAACGTTGTATATAAGGAAGCATTATTACCTAAGCTTAGAAGTGTCTTACTTAGTAAAACTAAACCTATTAAAACAGAATCAAGTCCCCAAAATAACCCAGACATTAACCCTAATGCTTTACCATTATCTTTCATTTAATACCCTCCTACTATACTCTCTGGCATAGTTATATTGGATCATTCCATACTCTCCAAAATCTTCACCTAATGATTGTTTGTACTGTGTCCAAAGTGCCCATAAAAAGCCACCTAGTGCAATGTATGAGTATAGTCTCTTAGAATCTTCTTCAGATACCTTTGACTCTAAGTATACATCTAAGAGCATGTCTGCCTGTTCTTTACTTAAACTATCATAAATAACATGCATAGCAATATCAATTAAGGGATCAGCCATACCAGCATACTCCCAATCTAGTAAGTATGTTTTATCCTTTGTAAATAAGAAGTTCGTTGAAACAGGATCTATATGACAAATAGTTTTAGGACGATTACTCGCTTTTATATCGACAAGCAGTTTATTAATGTTTTCATATACTTCATCGAAGTCATTAAATAAGATTGCCCTATTTTCAACACAAAGATTATGATAGAAATTTATACGTTCTTCAATATCAAAATCATGTGTACAAACCTTATTTGAATTATGTAAAACTCTTAAAATCCCCATCGCAGTTTCTAAATGCGTTTTATCATTTATATCAAAATGTTTACCATCATAAATAAACTTAGTGATTTTATACCCCTTACTTGGATCCATATAAACTAGTTCATCACTAATTTCTAAGTCTTTAATAAGACTATAAACTTCACTTTCTTCACTACGATTAATTAATTTATCTGTTCCTACACCAGGATTTCTAAATACGTATTTATTATCATAGACTTCAAATAAGAATGAATCGTTTGTCATCCCCGCTTTTAATGTCTCAATATTAACAATCTCATCTAAATTACAGTTGAATACTTTTGTAATTACATCAAGTATTTCTGATTGCGCTTCAATTAAGTATGACTTATCAAAGGCTCTTAGCTCTTCCAGTGACTCAAATTCAATAATCGTATTTAATGGAAACTTTCTAATGTGAATCTTAAGCTCACTTAAGTTTTCAATGAGGACGTTTTCCCAGTAGTACTGAGCTGCATATGATTCATTGTAGATAGCTTCTATCTCAGCAATTATCGTCTTACTTAAATCTTCCCTAAAGAAAACAGGTCCATTAATTGCCCAACATTCACTACCACCTTTTGGATCAATACTTAATATTTCATTATTACGATTAATCTCAACCTTCCACTCTTCAGTCTTATCAATATGATATTCTGCCGCATAATATGAGTAGTATTCATATTTACGGTAAAGATTTTCTTCCATATAAATATCAGATGTTAATAAATAAGTATTTCTAAACTCATTTTTTGCAAAGTGTAGCGATGAGATATTATTCTTGATTGAATAATCTGGATTGTATATTAACTTAACCTTATACTTATCTTTTAAGTATTCAAAACTCTCTTTCAAATAACCAACAACAATAGTAATATCACTAATACCAACTTCATGTAATTGCTTAATTTGTCTTTCAATTAAAACTTCACCTGAAACTTTTAGTAATCCCTTTGGTGTCTCATATGTCATAGGTACAAATCTTGAGCCAAAACCAGCTGCCATAATAACAGCATTATCAACCTTATATTCTTCTAATAATGATAATCCTAAGTTTGTAATCTTGTATTCATTATTGTCATTTGTAATATAATCTAAATTTATAGCTTCCTTAAATAGTGTATTAATCTTACCTAAAGATAAAGAAAGTTTAATAGAAAACTCTCTTTGTGTACTTAATTTACCTTCGTAAACTAAGTATATTAAATCAAATAATTCATTGTTCATAGTATCAACCTTTTCTAGTTTTAATAAGCACATAAAACTTGTTCAATAACTCCATTATATCCCTTACATTGAACAATAGCAAGAAATTGAAGAAATCTCGATATAAAATATAAGAATTTTTCATACCTATTTAGCATAAATATAT
>CAYTTS010000060.1:0-6508 GCA_964440875.1 uncultured Erysipelothrix sp.
GTATACCGTTTGTATACCGGTTATGTCAGTTCTTCTAAGTTTTAATAGAACTAACTTAGTTATAATTCAATTAAATGGGGGTTAAAGGGCTATAGACGGCTGAATAAGTTCAACTTAGTCTTACAGCTTAGATTCCTGCTACCCCTGCCAAATATTAAACTATGCACTAATAACTTTGTTATTAGTGTTTTTTTATTTAGTTAATTAGCCTTTATTTATGTATATAGAATTTCATCTATGAATAAATAATGAAGAAAATTAGCATACTCGATTTATTATTAAATATTATAATACGAAAAAGACCTACAACAATTATGTGTAAGGTCTTTTTCTTTAACTTATATTATTTCTTTTTCTGTATGATATGCAAGTCCAATTGCTTTTGGGCCAACGTGGACTCCAATAACAGGTCCAATATCAGAAATTGTTATTGGGACATCTATTTCTTTAGATACTTCCGCTAAAAATTGTTCTGCTTCTTCTTTTGCATTTATATGGTGAACTGCTATTTCAAGTACATTTGCATTTTCATGATCTTTTAACATTTTATCAATTAGTGTACGTTTTGCTCTTTTCTTCGTTCTAACTGTTTGAAGTTGATCGGCATTTCCATTAACAACCGTTAATATAGGTGTTATTGAAAGTGCATTTCCAAAGAGAGTAGCTGCACCACCAATTCTACCACCCTTATGTAGGTAGTCTAAATTATCTGGTATAAAGATAAATCTACTAGCTTTGATGGTATGTTCAATTGCTGCTATTACTTCATCAATCGTTTTTCCTTCTTTAGCAAGTCTCGCTCCTGCAAGTGTTATAAAACCAAGTTGCATAGAGTTTGTTTTTGAATCTATTACTTCTATATTTGCATCAGGATATTTCTCTAATAAGATGTCTTTACACATTAGAGCACTTTGGTATGTTCCACTCATGACACTTGATATAAAGACACATACTAAATCATCGCCATTTTTTACAACATTTTCCATTGCTTCTAGTAGTTCACCTGTTGCTGGTTGTGAAGAGGTAGGAATTCCTTCCAATTCCATTCTTCTATAAAATTCAGAGTTTGATATTTCCATTTCTTTAATACTTTCATCATTAAATGTGACAAATAATGATACTACGTCTATATCTAAGTTCTTTACTATATCATCACTTAAATATGAAGTACTATCGGTTATTATTTTTACTGCCATTCTCTCACCATCTTTCCAATATAATATATCACTCTATTTAATGTGTGTCTATTATGATAAGATACATTTGGTGATAATTATGAAAATATTCGTGGATGCCGACGCGTGTCCAGTCATTAATATTATTGAAGAACTTGCGTCCGAGAATGATATTGAATGCATTTTAGTCTGTGACCACAATCATTTACTAAACTCTGATTACTCAGAAATAATCTTTGTTGATCAAGCTGATGACTCTGCCGATTTGAAAATAATGAACATGATATCAAACAACGATATTTTAATTACTCAAGACTATGGACTAGCTTCCCTAGCTTTATCAAAGGATGTAAAAATAATGAATCATTTTGGCTCAATGTACACCCTCTTTAATATTGATACCTTACTTGCGACAAGACACATAAATCAAAAAATTAGGTCGAGTAAAAAAGGACGAGTTAAAGGTCCGAAAAAAAGAGTTATTGAGGATGATAATAATTTTAGATTAAATTTCAATAAGCTTATTAGCTCTATGCTATAATAAACGCGAGGTGGTAATATGAAAGATACAAAAATATTTTATTTTGATGTTGATGGGACAATCTTTGATAACGATACACAAACTGTTAGTTCAAAAACAATTGAAGCTTTAAGAAATCTTCAAGAAAACGGTTATAAAGTTGCTATGTGTACAGGAAGAACTTTAGGAGCAGTAAAGAACACTGATATTGAAAATTTACTTGAATGGGATGCCTACGTACTTGCAAATGGTGGAATAATTATGGATAAAGACTTAAATATGCTTGAAAATATAGCATGTGAACCACAGTTTATATTAGATTTAATTGATATTTATCCAGAGCCAATTATATTAGAAGGTGACCAAATCTACATGTCTAAAGATATAAATCCTTCTATTAAGCAATTTCTCTATGAATCTAAAATAACAGCTCCACCAACTATTGACTATAAAGACGAAGTTATTCAAAAAGTAATCTTAGAAGATGTTAATTTAATTGAGAATGGATTTGACAACCCTATCTTTGATAAATACGATTATCATTTAAATACGGCAAACATGTATGAGATATTTCCAAAAGATTCAGGCAAGCATATCGCAATCGCTAAATATAATAAATTAAATAACTATGATTCTTACACTTACTTTGGAGATGGCCACAATGATGTTGACTCAATTAAACATGCTAATTTTGGAGTAGCCATGGGTAATGCTGTCGATGATGCCAAAAAACATGCTGATTATGTAACAGATCACGTATCTGAAGATGGTGTTTATAACGCACTGAAGCATCACAATGTAATTTAAAACTTTTTATTAAAATACCTTTAAAGTTTTTACTAAATAAAGACAGATTTATCTACTTATTTACTAGAACTATAGAGTTTTTTTTATTCTTGAATACATCCTATATTAGGATGTATATAGCACTTTAAGTAATTTCAATTATTTTTTTAATAGTGATGACAAATACCTAATAAAATCTGAGAACAAAAAAAGAAGCCGTAACTTCCATAGATGATAGTTAATCACCTATTTCGTTACAGCCCCTTAATTATATATAAGATATTATAATCTTAATTCTTTTATATTATTTCATTTAGAACTTTTGCGTCTTCTATAAACTGTTGAACATTATCATCTTTAACAAATTCAAGAATATAATAACGATCATCATTATTCTGATTTACTTCATTAATATACTTTATCCAGTTATCTTTTTGATTAGCCAGTGGTTCACGCTCAATGCCGATCCAACTAAAGACATGAACATTAGTAATATAATCTTTTACCTTATTTATATCTCTAAGTCTCTCTTCAACACTAAGGTCAACTGCCGGTTGCCAGTATAGATGAATATTTGGATGGTTTACGGCTTTTAACAGCTTTAGAGCCGACTCTGGTGTATCTGTTAGTGTTTTACCGTGATACTCATAACTTACTCTTACACCTTCTTTAAAGGCTAATTCCGCAATTCTTTTACTATCTTCAATAACCTTATTGACATAGTCCTCATCAGCCACCTCTGATCCTAAACGACCAGCCCATACACGGATATCACTAGCATCTAAAATCTTGGCTATATTTAAAACACTTTCAAAAGAATATTCATTATCAATACCTACTCGATAATAGGAACCAATTGAAGATGTTAGTAAATTATTATCATCCATAAGTTTTTTTACTCTTTTAGCTTCATCAAGATTATCGGGTACTAAGTGAACATCACTACCCCACTCTATTGCCGCAATATTATTTTTTACGCATAAGTCAATAATTTCATCGGCCGATAAATCTCTAAATGTAATTGAACATAATCCTGTTTTATTCATTAAGCCATCACCTCAAACATCTCTTTGCTAACTTCATATTCTAGGTCTTCATTATTAAGATATTTTTTAAACTCCGATAACATTAATGATCCCATTCGGGCAACCTCATTTCCTTCACTTCCTGCTATATGTGGAAGTAAGAAGACATTAGACATTTCATAAAGTGGTGAATCCTTAACTGGTGGTTCAGGATAAACAACATCAAGATAGGCAGTAATATCTTTTCGAGTACTTAATGCTTCAATCATCTCTTCCTCATTTACAACTGCACCTCTTGCCGTATTTATAAACGTCGTATTTTCTTTCATTGATAATAAATGCTCTTTTCTTATCATTCCTCTTGTAGCATCTAAAAGTGGTGTGTGAAGACTAACTACATCACAAATTTTAAAAATTTCATCTAAACTACAAAGTGTAACATTTAAATTATTTGCTTCCTCTTCACTAATAAATGGATCATAAACATAAACATCATAATCAAACATTTTAAAGAATTTCAAAACTTCTTTAGCGATAGCACCAAGTGATATTAAACCAACCTTAGCTTTAAAACCACCAATAATATCACGTTCTCCACCATCTGGGTATACTCGTGTTGTAACATAATCAGTATGCATTTTTAATGAGTTTTTTAGTCCCATAATAGTTGCAGCTAGTGTAAATTCAGCAACTGGTATCGCATTTGCTGTATTAGCAGTAGTAATACGTAGTCCACGATTCCAAAACTCATCAGTAACAACTTTTTTAATTGTACCAGCAGCATAAAAAATAATCTTTAAATTTTTAGCTGCGGCTAGTACTTCTTCATTAAACGTAGGTGCTCCCCAACCTGAAAATATAACGTCAACATTTTCTAAAATACTTAAATCATTTAATAATTCCGCTTTAGTTAGTGGTTCACAAACTAAATTACTTAATTTTTTAATTTCATTTTTAGTATCTTCATCATAAACTTTATCTACAAAAACTTCATCAAGTACAATTAAACTGTTTAACATCTTATTCTCCTTTTTTAATTTTTAATATTAATTTAATAAAATAACCGACAACAAATGCAGAAATTAGTGTACCTTCTCTAACACCAACAATCCTACCTAAACTAAGATAAGAAATACTTACAGATACTATAACTAAGAATATATCAAAGTAAGTTTTCATTGCCGAAAAAGCAATACTCGTTTTATCAGCTATTACCTTTACAATACCCTCTGTTGGATTAATAACTACATCCGCTTCTAACTGCATAACAATACTATAAGCTACAATAAAACAGCCAATAAATAAAACTACTAATTTAACGATATACAGCTGTATAGTAAGATTAGCTAAGATAAACATGGACAGATCAATAAATAAACCCAAGACTGGTCCAACTACTATTTGAAAATATTGATTCTTAGGAAAGTCTTTCCTTAAAATTAATATTTGAATAACAAAATATAGTATGTTTATCGCTAAGGTAAATGTACCAAAACTCAAGTTAAATACATTACTTAATACATAAGGAACACTTGAAACTGCCGATGTCCCTAAACTTGACTTTGTAACAAGAGAAATACCAAATCCCATTACAGCAAGTGATATAAAAAACTTAATATAATTTCTTAACCCCTTATACATATATCCTCCTAATAACACTTTACTATTATAACATAAGATAAAGATGTCAAAACACTTAATATGTTATAATAATTTTAGTAGGTGATAGTATGAACGATAATAAAACAGCAATAATTATGGCAGTAAACTCATTTAGAACTCCTTTTACATTGGATGATAAGGCCGAGTTAATAAATCTTGCAAAAGCATGTAATATCGAGGTCGTTGGCTTAGTAGTCCAAAATCTTGACCGTGTTAATAAAGATACTTATGTAGGACCTGGAAAGATTAGTGAAGTTATGCGAATGGCTGATGACTTAGAGGTAGATTATATAATTACAAACTCTGATGTTTCAGCTAGAGTTATTAGAAATATTGATAAATTAACTAATAAGATAGTTTTAGACCGCAATATGTTAATATTAGAAATTTTTAGTGAAAGAGCTAAAAGTAAAAGTGCTCAAATTCAAGTAGAGATAGCAAAAATTAATTATGAACTACCAAGACTTGTTGGATCAAGTGGACATCTAAGTAAGCAAGCCGGATCAACTGGTGGTGGATTAGCGAATAGAGGACCTGGTGAAACAAAACTAGAGTTAGAACGTCGTGAGTTAAATAGAATGTTATCTTCTTATAAGAAGGAATTAAAAAATCTTAATATTCAACAAGAAACCCAAAAGGCACAAAGAGATAAGAGTGATATTTTTAGAGTGTCACTTGTAGGCTATACAAACGCTGGAAAATCAACTGTGATGAATCAAGTGTTAAAGCTCAGTAATAATGAAAATGAAGTATTTGTTAAAGACATGCTATTTGCAACTCTAGATACTTATACACGTAAGATTGAGATTGAAGATATGCCAAGTTTCTTACTTTCAGATACGATTGGTTTTATTAATAATTTACACCACACTTTGATTGAAGCTTTTAAAAGCACCTTACATGAAGTTGCTGATTCAGACTTATTACTTCATGTTATCGATGTATCAAATCCAAATTACAAGAAACAAAAAGATATAACTTTAAAAACCTTAAAAGAAATTGGTGCAGATAATATCCCAATTCTTGAAGTTTACAATAAAACTGATTTAGTCGATGATTTTACAATTTACCCAAATTCAATAAGTATTAGTGCTAAAAACATTGATGACATTGAAGAATTACTTAAATTAGTAAAAACTGAAATATTGAATGATTATACGAAGATGACTCTATACATACCATATGATAGCCCTGATTTAAATAATCTATTCGCAAATAACGTATTTGAAATCTTAGATCAAGATGATAAAGCTTATTCTCTAGAGGTTTATATAGCTAATATAGAGAAAGATTACTATAGTAAGTACATTAAACTATCTAGCCGACTTCTAAACTAAAAA
>CAYTTS010000061.1:0-6425 GCA_964440875.1 uncultured Erysipelothrix sp.
ATAATTAATTAAATTTTTGTTTAAAATAAACGAGACCTCAAGTAGGTCTTTTTTTATTTTGTGAAAACATTGTAAAGTTCACAAGTGTATTTAAAATGTTTTCTTAGGCTAAATGTATGCATATTGATTGTACGAAAACGCTTATAATGTTAATATTTGCGTGTAAGTTAGCAGAGGGTAACTTAATTGTCGCTTAACACTTACGAATTGAATAGGAGGTCAAGATGAGATATTTGATAAATAAGTCAACTAACCCTTACTTCAACTTAGCCCTTGATGAATATGCAATGAAGCATATCGACGTGGACGATGATTTCTTTATATTATGGCGTAATGAACCATCAGTAATTATTGGTAAAAACCAAAATGCTGTTGAGGAGATTAACGAAGCTTATATAAAAGAAAATAATGTCAAGGTTGCTAGAAGAGTATCGGGTGGTGGTGCAGTTTATCACGACTTAGGAAACTTAAACTTCACGTTTGTGATCAATGTAGATGATCCTGGTAAAGTTAACTATAAGAAATATGTCCAACCTATTATTGACGCATTAGCAGACATGGGAATTACTGCTGAAGCATCAGGAAGAAATGACATATTAATTGACGGCTTAAAAATATCCGGAAATGCTCAAAGAGTTACAAATGGTAAACTGATGCATCATGGAACTTTATTATTCGATGTTAATATTGAAAATATGGTTCAAGCATTAAATGTTCTACCAGATAAATATATATCTAAAGGCGTAAAGTCTGTTAGATCGAGAGTAACTAATATTAAAGAGCATTTACCTGAAGATACAGACATATTTGACTTTTGGGACTCACTTCAATACTACTTATCAAACAGTGGTTTAGATAGTGAGATATTATTATCGGATGATGATATTGCAAACGTTGAGTACGAAGCACTAAACCGGTTCAGTACTTGGGATTGGATTTATGGAGAATCTCCAGAATTCGATATGAGTAGTGAGAAAAGGTTTGCGGGTGGCCAGTTAGAAGTTAATCTAAGCGTTGATGAAGGACATATTACTAAGATCAGATTTATTGGTGATTTCTTAGGCGTTAGTGATGTAGGACTTGTCGAAGAAAGACTTAAAAATGTCCGTTTTGACAGAGATTCAGTTTCGGCAGTGTTAAACACAGTAGATATAAATTTATATTTTGGAAGTATTACTATTGATGAAATACTATCCTTAATCTTTGAATAGAAAGGTGATTGTTATGGCAAAAAACAAGAAAAATGTATTAGATTTCCAGGCTCATTTAGATGGCTTATTAGATAGCTATGAGATGATTCAAGTTTTAGATGAGAACGGAAAGATTGTAAATAAAGATTTAGTACCTGATTTATCAGATGAAGAACTAGTTAGTTTATTTGAGGATATGTTATGGGCTCGAGCGTTAAATGATCGTTCGACAATCTTAGCACGTCAAGGAAGGTTAGGATTCTTTGGACCAACTGCGGGACAAGAAGCAAGTCAACTTGCGAGTCACTTAGCATTTGATAAAGAAGATATCTTATTCCCAGGATATAGAGATATCCCACAATTAGTTAAACATGGTCTACCATTAGACAAAGCATTCTTATGGAGTAGAGGACACGTATTAGGAAACCAATACCCAGAAGATTTACACGCTATGCCTCCACAAATTATTATTGGAGCACAATATATTCAAGCAGCAGGTGCTGGTCTTGGACTTAAAAAACGTGGTAAAGATTTAGTTTCATTCACATATACAGGTGATGGTGGATCATCACAAGGTGACTTCTATGAAGGAATTAACACTGGTGGAGCAATGAAGGTAAATACTGTATTCTTTATTCAAAATAATGGATATGCTATTTCAACACCAAGAGACAAACAAACAGCGGCAGTTACTCTAGCTCAAAAAGCTGCAGCAGCAGGTATTCCTGGAATTCAAGTAGATGGAATGGACGCTTTAGCTGTCTATACAGTTTCTAAAGCTGCGCGTGATTGGGCAGTTGCAGGAAATGGTCCTGTATTAATTGAAACTATTACTTCTAGATTTGGTGCTCACTCAATGTCAGGGGACGATCCTAAGCGTTATAGAACGCAAGCAAGTATGGAAGAATGGGACAAAAAAGATCCATTAATTAGAATGAGAAAATACTTAGTTGAAAAAGGTTTATGGGATGAAGCAAAAGAGGATGCAATTGTAGAACAATTTGACCATGATATCCAAGAGTCTGTTAAATTAGCAGATGCTGCTCCAAAACAAAAAGTTTCAGAATTATTAGAATTAGTGTTTGAAACACCAGATCATATGACACAAGAACAAATCGATAAATATAAAAATAAGGAAGGTGAATAATTAATGGCTCAATTAACTATGGTACAAGCGATTACTAACGCATTAGATAACGCTTTAGAAAAAGATAAAGATACATTAATTTTTGGTGAAGACGTAGGAGTTAACGGTGGAGTTTTCCGTGCTACTGAAGGTCTTCAAGAGAAATATTCAGAAGAACGCGTATTTGACACACCACTTGCAGAATCAGTAATTGGTGGACTTGCAATTGGTTTATCATTAGAAAACTACCGTCCAATTATGGAAATTCAATTCTTTGGATTCGTATTTGAAGTAATGGACTCAATAGCAGCACAAATGTCACGTACAAGATACAGAATGGGTGGAACAAGAAATATGCCTATTACTGTTCGTGCTCCTTACGGTGGTGGAGTATATGCTCCTGAGTTACACTCTGACTCACTAGAAGGATTAATGGCACAAACACCAGGATTAAAAGTTGTTATTCCAAGTAACCCTTATGATGCAAAAGGTTTATTATTAGCTTCAATTGAAGATAATGATCCAGTTGTATTCTTAGAACACATGAAATTATATAGATCATTTAGAGATGAAGTACCTGAAGAATACTACACTGTTCCATTAGGAAAAGCTGCAGTAGCACATGAAGGTAGTGATGTTACTGTTGTTACATATGGTTACATGGTAAGAGAAGCATTAAAAGCAGCTGAAGAATTAGCTGACAGTGGTGTTTCAGTTGAAGTAATTGACTTAAGAACAATTCAACCAATTGATGTTGACACTATTGTTAAATCAGTAAGTAAAACAGGTAGATTAGTTGTTGTACAAGAAGCGCAAAGACAAGCTGGAGTTGCAGCTAATGTTATGGCTGAAGTTTCAGAAAGACCTGAAGCAATCTTAGCTCTAAAAGCGCCAATCGCAAGAGTAGCAGCACCAGATACTCCATACCCATTTGGATTAGCTGAAAATGAATGGCTACCAAATGCTGAAGATATTAAAGCAGAAATTCAAAACGTAATTAAGTTTGATTAATAGGAGGTAAAGTATGTCATTTATATTTAAAATGCCTGATGTAGGAGAAGGAATCAACGAAGGAGAAATCGTAAAGTGGCACGTAGCTGTCGGTGACGATATCAAAGTTGATGAGACAATTGTAGAAATTCAAAATGATAAATTAGTACAAGATGTACCATCTCCTGTAAGTGGAAAAATTATTAAGATTTATGTTGATGAAAATACAGTAGCAACAGTTGGAGATCCATTAATTGAGTTTATCGTTGATGGAGATGTTCCAGTTGAAGCACAAGAAGAAGCACCAGCAGTAGCGGCTTCTGTAGCTCCAGCGGCATCAACTTCAGTATTTACAGTTACACTACCAAACGTAGGTGAAGGTATTACTGAAGGTGAAATCGTATCATGGGCTGTAGCAGAAGGCGATAGTATTAAGATTGATGAAACATTACTAGAAGTTGCTAATGATAAATTAGTACAAGATGTACCATCACCAGTTACTGGAGTAGTTCAAAAAATATTAGTAGCAGCAGGAACAGTTTCAACTGTTGGAGATGCAATTGTTGAAATCGCTGTTGAAGGTGATTTACCAGTACAAGAAACTGCTAATGTAGTTGTTGAAGAAGCTGCAGTAGCAACACCAAAAGCAGCTGTTAGCGGATCATCAGTAGTAGCAGGAAGAGTATTAGCAATGCCATCAGTACGTCAGTATGCACGTGATAAAGGTATTGATATTACAACAATAGCAGGTACTGGAAACCATGGACATATCACAAAAGCAGATATCGATGGAAACAATGTAGTAGCTGTTGAAGCTGCACCAGTTGTGGAAAGTGCAGTAGCACAAGCACCAGTAGCACAAGCTCCTGTTGCAGTTGCTCCAATCTCAATTCCGCAAAGTGAAGCAACATACCGTGAAGCGATGAGCCCAACTAGAAGAGCGATTGCACAAGCAATGGTTAACTCTAAAGCTCAAGCACCACACGTTACGATTTTTGATGAAGTAGATGTTACTAAATTAATGGAACATAGAACTAAGTTTAAAGAAGTTGCAGCTAAACAAGATGTAAGTTTAACGTTCTTAGCATATATGGCTAAAGCAGTAGTTTCAGTACTACGTAAATACCCGGTATTAAATTCAAGTGTTGATACAAGTACAAACGAAATTGTTTACAAAAACTTCTACAACATTGGTATCGCGGTAGATACGGAAGCTGGATTATATGTACCAGTTATTAAAGATGCAGATAGAAAAGGAATCTTCTCAATTGCTAGAGATATTACAGATTTAGCAAGTAAAGCACATGATGGTAAATTATCACGTGATGAAATGAGTAATGGTTCAACTTCAATATCAAATATCGGATCAGCATGGGGTATGTGGTTTACACCAATCATTAACTTCCCTGAAGTTGCAATCTTCGGTATGGGACGTATTGAGAAAAAACCTATTGTAACAGCAGATAATACAATCGCTGTTGGAAGTGTCTTACACTTATCAATGAGCTTTGACCACAGAATTATTGATGGTGCCCTAGCTCAAAAAGCTATGAATGAATTAAAAACATTATTAGCTGATCCAGAATTATTATTAATGGAAGGATGATTAGATGGTAGTAGGAGATTTCGCATTAGAACTTGATACGGTCGTTATCGGTTCAGGACCTGGTGGATATGTTGCAGCGATTAGAGCAGCACAATTAGGAAAAAAAGTAGCAATCGTTGAAAGAGACAATATTGGTGGCGTTTGTTTAAACGTTGGATGTATTCCATCTAAAGCATTGATTAATGTTGGACACAAATATCAAGAAGCTCAAAACTCACAATTATTTGGTATTGATTCTAAAGAGGTAACTTTAGACTTTGCTAAAACTCAAAAGTGGAAAGATGAAGAAGTTGTTAATAAACTTACTTCAGGAGTTTCGATGTTACTTAAAAAGAACAAAGTAGAAATTATCAAAGGAGAAGCTTTCTTCAATGATAGTAATCAATTTAGAGTATTAGATGGTGACAATGGACAATCATATAAGTTTAATGATGCTATTATCGCAACAGGCTCTAGACCAATTGAAATTAAAGGCTTCAAATTTGGAGGTAGAGTACTAGATTCAACTGGTGCACTAAACCTACAAGAAGTACCTAAAAAATTAGTTGTTATTGGTGGCGGATATATCGGAAGTGAACTTGCTAATACTTATGCAAACTTAGGAAGTGAAGTTACGGTAATTGAAGCTAATAAAAATATCTTAGCTGGTTTTGATCAAGATATGATCGATCTTGTTGCTGCTGATTTTAAAGCAAAAGGAATTAAAGTAATTACTAATGCTTTTGCTCAAGAAGCAGTTGAAGAGAATGATCAATTAAAAGTATCATACAAAGTAGATGATAAAGTAGAAACAATTGAAACGGACTATGTATTAGTTTCAGTTGGAAGAAGACCAAATACAGATGAGTTAGGACTTGAATTAGCAGGTGTTGAATTAGATGAAAGAGGATTTGTTAAAGTAGATAAACAAGGACGATCAACTAATAAACATATCTATGCAATTGGAGATATTACTCCAGGAGCAGCGCTAGCACATAAAGCAAGTTATGAAGGAAAAATCGCTGCAGCAGCAATCGCAAAAGAAAATGTTGAGATTGACTATGTAGCAATGCCAGCTGTTTGTTTCACTGATGTTGAACTTGCAACAGTAGGTTTAACACAAGCAGAAGCAAAAGAACAAGGATTAAGTATTAATGTTGCTAAGTTCCCATTTGGAGCTAACGGACGTGCGCTATCAGTTGCACAAACAGAAGGATTTGTAAGATTAATTACAGATAAAGAAACAGGAACTATCCTTGGTGGTCAAGTTGCAGGTGTAAGTGCTGGAGAAATTATTGCTGAAATAACATTAGCAGTAGAAGCTAGAATGAATATTGAAGATATTTCATTAACAATTCATGCACACCCAACAATCGCAGAAACGATTATGGATGCTGCTGAATTAGCACAAGGCTTACCAATTCACATTTAACTAGAAGCTGTAAGTTAATGAGCAATCATTGACTTATGGCTTTTTCTATTTAAATTAACCTTTTTATAGTACAATAGGATGTAGAAAGATTAAATGAGGTTA
>CAYTTS010000062.1:0-6384 GCA_964440875.1 uncultured Erysipelothrix sp.
ATAAGTTATAAATATTACTTACTGGTGTTTTTTCTTTAATTGCTTCAATTGTTTTAGCTAACATATAAGCTACTGATATTTGTTTAATCTTATCAACTTTTTTAGCATCTTCTTTTAATGGGATTGAGTTTGAAATTACTAATTCTTTAATATTTGAATTAGCAATTCTACTTACTGCTTCTCCTGATAATACACCGTGTGAACAAGCTGCATAAACCTCAGTTGCTCCTTTAGCATATAACATGTCGATTCCACTAACCATTGATCCGCCTGTATCAATCATGTCATCGATAACAATAGCAGTTTTTCCATTTACATCACCAATTAAGTTTAATGCTTCTGCTTCGTTTGGTTTAGTTCTACGTTTATCAATGATTGCTACTGTAGAGTTAGGAATAGTATCTGCTAACTTACGAGCTCTAGTTGCTCCACCGTGGTCTGGTGATACTACAACTACATCATTAGTAATTTCATTGTCTGCACATTTTGCTCTGAAATATTGTCCAAACATTGAAACGATTGATAAGTCATCTGTAGGAATCTTGAAGAAACCTTGAATTTGTGGCGCGTGTAAATCAATTGTAACCATACGGTCAGCTCCTGCTGCTTCGTATAAGTCAGCCATTAATCTAGCTGATATTGGTTGTCTTGCACGTGCTTTACGGTCTTGTCTTGCGTATCCGAAGTATGGCATAACTACTGTAATTTCTGCTGCTGAAGCGCGATTACATGCATCTAGTGCGATTAAAACTTCCATTATTGTTGCACTTGTTGGTGCATTAGTTGATTGTACGATGAATACATGTTTACCACGAACTGACTCTTCAGGTTCTACAATAATTTCTCCATCGCTGAAATGCTCAACTTTACATTTACCTCTTCTTACATTTAAATAATTACAAATCTCATCAGTTAATTCTATACTTGATGATAACGCAAATACAATAATATCTTTTTCCATTGTCCTACTCGACCCTTTCTATGTACTGTTTTCCTCTATCAGGCTTATTTGTTTGAATTGCGCGGCCAATTGCCATTGCGCCAGATTCAATGTCTTTATTAATTACGGAGCCGGCCGCAACTAAGACTTTGTCTCCCATAGTTACTGGGGCAATAATAGTTGATGATGATCCTACAAAACACATATCGCCAATAATAGTTTTATTCTTACTAATACCGTTATAGTTTGCAGTTACAACTCCCCAACCAATATTACAGTGATTTCCAATACTCGTATCACCTAAGTAAACATTGTGAGCTAAAGCGTTATTATCACCTATCGTCGTATTTTTTAGTTCAACACTTGTACCAACACGGTTGTGATTTCCTATAAGCACATTCTCACGTAAGTTAGTCCATGGGCCAATATCATTGTCATTAGCAATCCTAGTATTAAGTAGTTTTGATTTTTCAATTTTATTGTTATCCTCGATAGTTGAGTTAATAATATTTGTATCACCTAAGATCATGTTGTTTTCACCGATAACTGTGTGTCCAATAATTTTAGTATTAGGATAGATAATTGTATCCATTCCTATTTTAACATCACTGCCAATAATAGTAGTGTCACTATCTAATATCGTTACATCATTATCTAACCAATAGTTATTAATACGTTCAATTTCCCACTTATTAGCTTTAACTAAATCTCTACGACTCTTAATCAAGATAGCTTCCATCGGATCAGCTACTTTGTGTGATACTACAGTATGATTATCCTTCTTATACATTTCGATTAAATCATTAACATCAAATAAATCTAAGTCATTTTCAAATTCATTTAAGTACTTGTACAGAAGTTTGTTATTAAATGCATAGACATTCATATTAACTTCTTTAAGTGATTTTTGATCTGAACTAGCCTCTTCATACTTAATTATTGTTTTTACTGTATCACTTGCTGTTTTTAAGATAATATCCTGTTTAGAATTTAATCTGTTTGAACTTAGAATTACCATTGGGTAATCATTTAGATCTTCTAAGAGTTTTTGATATGTTTCTTGTGTAATCAATGGAATCGTTCCATAAGTAATTATTACACTGCCCTCTTCGTCCTTAATTAAAGATTTTAAGGATTTAAAATCAAATTTTTTATTACTTGTTTTTACATAATTACATGAATCGCTTAAGACTTCATTTAAACTTTCTGAGTCATTTTCACAAATTGCTGTTATTTCATTAAAGCCAATGCTTTTAAAGTTATCCACTATTTTTTTAATCATTGGTTTATCAATAATTTCATGAAAGATTGTCGGTAGTTTAGATTTAAACTCATTCTTATTTTCATTTGCTATTATGATTACTTTTTTCATAAGCGCCTCCATATACATTGTACTCAATATTATCCTTTAAATAAAGGTTTATTAATGTTTTCTTCACTGTAAACGCTTTTAATTATACGAGTCTTTTTCACAAAGTCATATTTCCTATTAAAATGTTTTACAGCACGATTTACTAAGTCTTTATCTTTAGTAATGGCA
Source organism: uncultured Erysipelothrix sp. (assembly GCA_964440875.1). Lineage (GTDB taxonomy): Bacteria > Bacillota_I > Bacilli_A > Erysipelotrichales > Erysipelotrichaceae > JAAZDN01. The sequence goes on from CAYTTS010000062.1 coordinate 2,481, forward strand.
AATACTGTTGATCCGGCACCCGACATAATCGCAGCATCAAAGCCAAAATTTATTAGCTCAACTTTCGCTTTTTTTATTTTCGGGACTAACTTGCTTGCTGGTATCTCTAGTGAGTTACCGATTGATTTAATAAACAAATCATAATCATCATTTTCTAATGCATACTTAACACTCTTATAGTCATAATGATTAATACTGCTAAGATCTAGACTCTTAAATAGTTTTGGTGTTGACACACCTTTTTTTGGCTTAACTATAAATATATACATATCAATATTTATATCTAATGGAGATATATTCTCTCCGATACCTGATACCAAAGCTGGCTTACCATAGAGGGTAAAGGGAACATCTGATCCAACTTCCTTGGCTAACTCATGCATCTCTTCATAAGCCATATTCAAATCTAATAAATCATTAACCATCCTTATTACTAGCGAAGCATTACTACTACCACCACCCATTCCTCCTCTTGTCGGAGTATTCTTTTGTAACCTTATTTTAAAATGTTCTGTAAAATTATATTTTTTTCGCATTAATTCAATCGTTTGAATAATAGTATTACGGTGATCATTTGGAATATAAGCCTTATTACTTGTAATAGATGTTTTATCTGCAAACTCAATATCGATCGTGTCGAAAAGATCGATAGGTACCATAATCATCTCTAATTCATGATAACCATCTTCATTCTTTCCTACAACATCTAACATTAGATTAAGTTTAGCAAATGATTTTCTCTTCATAGTACACCTCAAACAATCTTATATAATCCGCTATATCTAATTGTGCTGGACGAGCTTTTAGATCTATCTTAGCTTTCTCAAAGATATTAATTATAAACTCCTCTGAGTACTCATTTCTTAAATTATTATATAATGTCTTACGTTTTTGAGTAAAACATAGTTCTACAAAATCTATATACTCTCTCTTATTTTTTATTATACTATCTTTTCTTTTCATTTGAATAATTGATGATGTAATCTTTGGTTTTGGAAAGAATACATTTCTACTAATATTAAAACTTAAAGTTTGTTTATAAAATGTTTTACAAACAACAGTTATTGGACGATAGTCCTTTGTATTATGTTTAGAGAATAGACGTTCTCTAAATTCACTTTGAACCATAATCATTATTAAATCTAATTCATTGTCTAAAGCAAATAACTGCAAAAGTATCTCGCTACTTATATAATAAGGTAAATTAGCGACTAAATACACTTCTTTATATTCTTTTCTTAATTCACTAACTAAAGAGCTTAAATCAAACTTTAAAACATCCTCATTAATAAGCTCAAAATTATCACGATCTGAAAATAAATCATTTAATATCTTAACCATATTTTGATCTATTTCTATACTAACTAACTTCTTAGCCTTATCCATTAATTTCTCACTAATTGCCCCAAGACCTGGACCAATTTCAATAATTGCTATATCGTCATTTATATCTATTGTATTGATGATTTTATCAATAACTTTTTCATCAACTAAAAAGTTTTGCCCTAGCGATATTTTAGCTGATAAGTTGTATTTATCTAATAACAACTTTGTATTATTTATATTACCTATGTTTTTCATATAAGCCCTCCATTATTTGATCTAAATCACTTCTATTTAAATTAAGCATATTAAGTCTTTTTAATAAAGTCTTACCATTACTATAAGTAAGTTTTAACTCGTTACATAAAGCCATCCTTAAATCTTTACTATCACTAGCATTTATTAGCCCTAATTCAATTAAATCATCGATATTAATTTTATTGTTAAATTCATTATAAGTTATTAAATTTTCTAAACTTTTTCTAATTGCTTCTTTCGATGCATTTTCAATACCCACATCATTATTATAAATAGCTTCATCCTTAATTATAAAAGCATGTAAAGCAGTTGGTATTCTCTCACTAATAATTGCTCTAATTCGCTCACCAGGTGTATCTGGATCAGTTAAAATAATAATTCCACGTTCATCATTTAACTTCTCTAACATTTTCAATAATTCTTTTGTAATACCTGAACCAGATGTTGAAATAACATCGGCATTGACGGCAGATTTTACACGGTGTATATCATTTTTACCTTCAACTACAATCACTTGTGATACTTTCATAACTACCTACTTTCGTTTATATTATACACTAATATTTATCGACTTGCATTTAGAGATAAATAATCTAAATATAAGCTTATTATCATCTGAATAGGACTTTTAATATACCTAATATTGTACACATATGTTAATATACTAACATATAGAAGAAAGTAGATGATATAGTGAAGTTATTTATGCAGAATTACTACCAAAATAAATATAATTCCTCTGATATTATTAATATGAAACCAAATCCAATTGAAGCTTTTTTGATCTTAAATAAGATCCTAAAAACGATAAAGATAAACTTCGCTACTGACCCCACAATCGCAGTAACAGTTATATCTACAAAGCTAATGATAGAACGTGATTATTATAGTCAACAAAAGCTCCAATATAGCTATTTAATTAGTGATTTAAAAGCTGATTACGATGATAGTAAAGTTGAATCTTTAAATATTTATGAAGAAAAAATTGACTTCTATGATCAACTTATTTTAAACATTGACTACATCTTATCAAACATAAATCTCTTCTTAATTAATGTGGGGAGACACTAATGAAAGTTGCAGTTATTGGCGGTGGACCCGCAGGTATGATGGCAGCAATTAAGGCTGCAGAAAGTGGAGCAGAAGTTACTTTATTTGAACGTAATAAAAGCTTAGGAAGAAAGTTATTAATTACAGGAAATAGACGCTGTAATCTAACAAATAACAAAGATAGTAGCGAGCTTGTAAAGTTAATTAATAATGGTAAATTCTTATATTCAAGTTTTGCAAATTACGATGTCAATAGCATTATTAAATTTTTCGCTGACAACGATCTTCAACTTCAAGAAGAAAGTGATAATAAAATGTATCCAGTCAGCAATAAATCATCCGACGTTTTAAGCACTCTAGAGAAGGTTTTAATTGAGCGTAATGTATCTGTTTCTTACAACAGTTTGATTACTAGCATCGAATTAAAGGATGGTCTTATTGAAAGTATTGTCGTTAATGATAAAAAAGAAGCTTTTGATCATGTAATTATCGCAACTGGAGGGATAAGTTTCCCTAATTTAGGCAGCGATGGACTAATCCATGAAACGCTAAAAAACAATAATATTAAGCTAACAAAACTATATCCTTGTGAGGCAGCGCTATTAAGTAAGGATACTTTCATTAGAAAAGCAGACTTAGCTGGTATTAGTTTAAGTGACGTAAAAATTAGTCTTTACAATAATAAAAAGAAATTAAAACATAGTAGTGAAGGTGATTTACTATTTACCCATAAAGGTATCTCAGGACCTGTATCACTTAAGGTCTCTGAGCACGTTTATAAGCTCTTAGAAAAAGAGAATAATGTTAATATTCAAATCAATTTAATTAATAGTATAAGCCAAGAAGACTTTATAAAAGTTCTTAAAGATAATCAAAATGAGAAATTAATTAATATTCTTAAAAAGTATCTAGTAACAAGACTTGCCGAATTTATCTTAAACGCTATTGATTTAGATAAAAACATCAAAGTTACTGAGGTATCTAATGCTAAATTGGAAGATTTATATACTATGTTATTCAGATTTAGTATGAACATTACTGGTGTGGATAATATCAAGAGAGCCTTTGTTACTGGCGGAGGAGTTTCTCTAAAAGAAATAGACTCTAAAACATTTAAACATAAAGAAATTAAAAACTTGTCTTTTGCTGGTGAAGTCCTTGATTTACATGGACCAATTGGTGGCTATAATATAACAATTGCCCTAATTACTGGAATGATGGCTGGATCAAATATTTACTAATACCGCATTGCGGTATTTTTTAATGAAAAAAG
>CAYTTS010000063.1:0-6013 GCA_964440875.1 uncultured Erysipelothrix sp.
TCTGCAGTTATTGGATCAAAGTTATTCATGATAGGTTTTCCATTCCTTAACCTTTTATAATAACTTTGTTTCACAATTTGAAGAACTTCACATAGTTTAGAAACAGGATACTCTTCCTTAAGAATATCTATTATCTAATACTTTTCTATTTGTGTTGCGTTCTTCGGTTTTTCATTAGTAGAGTATAAGACTTTTTGTATAATCTTAATGTCCTCGACTTCCCAAACTTTTTTACCACGAATATCTAAATCTAGGGTCCCTTCAAGAAGTTTTCGCTTCCAATATGCTATTTTACCCGGTAATACATTGTATTTATCACTCACATAACTATATGACTTACCATTCATTATTTCTTACACAATAATTAACTTCTCTTCATATGTTATAACCGTTTGCTTTCCCATTAAAAAACACCTCCAAAGTTTAACTAAATAATAACATTATTATTATTTTTATTTAGTGTAAACTTTAAAGGTATTATAATCCTTACGTCTTTTTTTTCTTTAAGGCGTCAGATATTTTATCAATATTCCATCTCATCATCGTAATATAAGTATCACCTTCACTCCCCTTTTTTGCTAATGAATCAGTAAAAAGGGTTGAAGCAATATCAATTTTAGTCTCATATGAGACCATCTCCATCGTTTTTGGACTAAGACTACTTTCTGTAAATAACGCCTTAACATTATTCTCTTTAATAATATTAAGGATGCGATTCATTTGCTCAGGAGTACCTTGATTATCAGTATTAATCTCCCAAATATATTGAGCCGTAAAATCATATGCTTTCGCAAAATATTTAAACGCACCCTCACTAGTAACTAAAATACGATCACCCACAGAAACTTCAGATAACTTATCTTTCGCATAATCATTTAACAAAAGTAATTCTTGTAAGTATTCACTATGATTATTTATATAATACTCACTATTTATTGGATCTAATATGATCATTTCTTCTAAAATCACATCAATGTATTTAATAGCATTAGATACATCTAACCAAGCATGTGGATCTTCACTAAATTCATTTTCACTTGAACTTAAGTAAATCGCTTCTACATCACGAGTTAATCTAAATATTACATCTGATTTATCCGTAACTTTTATTAAATCATCAAACCATCCACCACCAGTTTCAAGATTAAAGCCGTTGTAAAAAATTATATCAGCTTTCATTACTGCATCTATATCCTTAGGTAGTGGCTCATACATGTGGGGATCTCGACCTTCTGGAACCATGCTATAAACATCCGCCTTATCCTTTACAATATTATTAATTAAATCGGCAGCAATGGAATTAGTAGCAACAATTTTAATTATATCATCACTTTCTTTCACGTCCTTACTGCAAGCAATAAGAATAGTCAACAATAATGTAATTATTATTAACTTCTTCATTTTATAAATCTCCTTCTAAAATCATTCTTAGGTGAAGTAATAAATGCTATTGTAAAAATCACTGTTTTAGCTAACACAATTGTTGCACTGGTCGCAAGATTATAATAGAAACTAATATAAGTCCCAACAATACCACTAAACACACCAATTAAAGATGATAATATGATCATCTTTTTTAAATTATCTGTCCATAAATAGGCTGTTGCTGATGGAATAATCAACATAGCAATCACTAAGACAACTCCTACTTGTGATAATGAAGATACTGTTACAACTGATAACATTAACATTAATAAATAATGATAAAATTTAACATTAACACCTGATGCTTCCGCAACTACAGGATCAAAAGATGTAAGTAGTAATTGTTTATAGAAAATAACTATAAGAATAAACACCACCACTAAAACAATAAAAGATTGTAATAGTTCTGAATTAGGTACTGCTAGAATATTTCCAAACATTACATGATTTAAATCAATTCCACTATCAGCTTTCGATATTAATATAATCCCTAATGCAAAGAAAGAACTTAGTATAATACCAATCGATGTATCACTTTTAATCGGACTTTTTTCTGAAATATATTGAATTATCATCGATGCTAAGAGACCGAAAATAGAAGCTCCAAATAAAATATTAATATTAAGCATATACGATATCGCAACACCAGGTAAAACTGCATGGGATAATGCATCCCCCATCAACGACATATTACGCAAAATAATAAAACTACCAATCAAACCAGAAACAAATCCTAACATAATAGCTGATAAGCCGGCATTAATAATATATATCGGAAGATTTGTAATTTCTGAAATATAATCAATCATTATATACCCCCTCTATATTTATATTTTTAAGATCAAAACCATAAGCTTTATTGATATTATCACCAGTAAATACATCGTGAACATCACCATAAGCAATTAAACGTTTATTTAAGATAAGTAATTGTTCAAAATACTTCTTCACATCATTTAAATTGTGATGAACTATTATAATTGTTTTTTTATTTGCATGTAATTCTTTTAATATTTTGATAATTATCGATTCACTTACCGCATCGATACCAACGAATGGCTCATCTAAAAAATATATCTCTGCTTCACTAGCCAATGCTCTTGCAATAAAAGCTCTTTGTAATTGACCACCAGATAAACTGTTAATTTGCTTATTAGCAATATCTAAAATATTTAATGACTTCATGGCTTGATGTGCTAAATTACGTTGTTTTTTTCCAACTTTTTGAAATAACTTTAATTTAGGATATGTTCCTAAAAGAACTAATTCTTTTACTGTAATTGGAAAACTCAAATCTACCTCTGATTTTTGAGGAACATAAGCAATACTTTTTTTCATCATTGAAACACTTTTATCATTAATTAGAAAATTACCACTTGATATTTTAACAATCCCCAGAAGAGACTTAATTAAGGTCGACTTACCTGCCCCATTTGGTCCTATAATACCTACAAAAGAATTTAAAGGAATATTAAGTGTAAAATCATCTAATACTTTATTATTATAATACTCAACATTTATATTATTTATTTTTATCATAAAACTCTCCTAACAATTCTATCTTATCATCTTATTTAAGTATAAACAACCTTTTTGTTAGGCCCCCCTAATTTATTGTTTTAGATAACCTACCAAACTAGATTAGGAAGATTGACAAAGCCACTTTATATTAGTACATTATATGTATGGAGGTCATTATGACAGAGAATAAAGAAAACTACATTAAAGCTATTTTTGAATTTCAAGAAAATAATATCACATTAACAAATAAGATATTAGCAGATAAACTAAAAGTATCACCTGCCTCCGCAAGTCAGATGATTACTAAATTAATTAATGATGATTATGTATTGGACAACAGTAAAGAAATTAAACTATCTGAATCTGCAATTGTTTTGGCGAAAGTGCTTATCAGTAAACATCGTTTATGGGAATCATTTTTACTCCGCCACTTTCATTACAGTAGTACTGAAGTCCATAATGACGCTGAAGTATTAGAACATGTTACTAGTGAATTATTACTTGTGAGATTAAATGAATTTTTAGATTATCCAAAACGATGTCCGCACGGTGGTATCATTTATTTAAATGACGATTTATCAGATGTAAATTGTTTATTACTAGACGCAAGCGTAGATGATAAAATTAAAATAAAGCGATTAATTGATAATCCTGTACTTATCAATTTTATGAGAGATTTAAATATCTATATCAATGATGAAGCATTAATAACAAATAAAGATCAGTTGAACGAAAACATTTATTTACAAGTAAATGATAAAGAAATTATCATTAGCTATAAAGTAGCACAACAAATATATATAGAATTTATTTAGAGTACAAGACGTACTCTTTTTCTTTGAAAATATTATCATTCTCTTGAAACTTATAGTATTATTTTCAGAAAGAATCATTTGTGCTATACTATATTAAAAATGGAGGTTGTTTATGAATCAATTAGATATCAATAAGTTTTTAGATTTTACATCAGTGGCAAACTTAAAAAATAGTCCAAACAATAAATATATTAGCTATGTTACTGTAAAGATGCGTTTAAAGCAAAATGATTATTTACATAGTTTATATTTAGATGATGGATCGAAAGTAAGTAAAATTATTAATCTAAAGAAAAGTTCAAAGTATTATTGGGAAACTGAAAATACTATCTTATATTTTGATTATAAGAATAAAGATGATAAGGACTTAGAAAAAAAGCAATATACAATAGTTTATCGTTATAATATTGAAAGTAAAAAAGATGAAATTGCTTATACTTTCCCTATAAAAGTAAGTTCACTGGAAATTATAAATAATGGATTATTATTAAATACCAATTTAAATAATGATGATCATATTCTATTTGATGATTTAAAAAGAGATGAATATTTAGAATCACTTGAATACAATAAAGAATTTGAAGTAGTTGACTCAATCCCCTTCTATCAGGATGGTGGAACATATACAAAAGGAAAACTAAGTCAAAGTTTCTTCTATATAGATAATACGTATTATCCACTTTCAGACAAAAATGAGAGTGTCTCAAATTTAACTATCTCAAATGATAAAAATCTGATCTACTATACTTATAGTGAAGATATTAAAACCCCTTCATTCTTTAAAGATATACGTTGTTTTGACATTAGTTCAAAAAAATATACTAATTTAACTAGTACAAATGATTTTAGTTTTTCAAAATTATTTGAGTTAAATAATAACTTATATGCACTTGGAAGTTATAAAGACGTTTATGGAATGAATCAAAACTCTGATATTTATAAACTAACAAATAATACTATAGATAAGGTTTTAGATTTCTCATTATCATCAAACAACTCAATTGGAAGTGATGTAAGATACGGATATTCAAAAACATCTTTAGTATATGACTCAAAATACTATTTTATCGGAGTTAACAAAGTAGACAGTGTAATTTACGAATTTGACGGAGAGAAGTTAACTGAATATTTAAGATCTGATAACTCAATTGATGGCTTCTTATTTTCTAATAATGATTTATATACAATTGAAATTAGTGATGATAAACTTCAAGAAGTATATAAAAATCAAACAAAGCATAGTAAATTAAATGATAAAGTACTAGAGAATATTTATATTGCAAAACCAATCCATCATGAATACAAAAATGGCAACGTTTTATTAGATGGCTGGGTACTTCTTCCAAAAGACTATGATAAATCAAAGAAATATCCATCAATATTGGATATTCATGGTGGACCAAAAACAATCTACAATAAGGTTTTCTATAATGAGATGCAAGTTTGGGCTAACTTAGGCTATATTGTATATTTCACTAACCCACGTGGATCTGACTCTTATGGCAATGACTTCATGGATATTCGTGGAAAATACGGTAGTATCGACTATGATGATTTAATGTGCTTCACAGATTTCGTTTTAGACAACTATAGTTTAGATGAAAGTCGTATGGGTGTTACGGGTGGCTCTTACGGTGGATTTATGACAAACTGGATTGTTACTCATACAAACCGATTCAAAGTTGCTGCAACACAAAGAAGTATTTCTAATTGGACTTCATTTGCCGGTGTATCTGATATTGGATCTTACTTTGCAGAAGACCAAACAGCTGCAGATCCAATAAGCGAGTATGATAAAGCATGGGATTTATCACCATTAAAATATGCAGATAATATTAAAACACCACTGCTATTTATTCACAGTGATGCCGATTACAGATGTCCTTTAGAACAAGCTTTACAACTGTATAGTAGGGTTAAACTAAATAATGTTGATACTAAACTAATCTTATTTAAAGGTGAGTGCCATGACCTTTCAAGATCAGGTAAACCTAAAGCTAGACTAAGAAGACTAAATGAGATTACAGATTGGATGAGTAAGTATTTATTAGATTAGGAAGCAATGCTTCCTTTTTTTATGTTAAGATATTTCTATAAAGTAGTTGATGGAGGATAATTATGAAAAAATCATTGAAGAAAGAACAAGCAATATTTATTAATAAACTCTTTTCTCTTATATATGGATTATTGATTTTATCTGGTATGTCAACACTTAAGTAGACAAATTTTATATAGTCATCACTTTGTACTCA
>CAYTTS010000064.1:0-5833 GCA_964440875.1 uncultured Erysipelothrix sp.
TTCGATTAAAAGTTATTGTTCCGATAGTATTAACTACAGTACGAGTTCTTATTTGCTTAACAATATAATTACGTTTTCTATAATCAGAATTAAGAAAAATCAAATCAAGTTCTTCTAACTTATTTTTCATGTCTAACTCATTACTTCGAGTATAATTATCTTTGGATTTCTTTTCATTAATAGTATAATTATCAAAAGATAAATTACTTTCGTTAATAGTGTTTATAAATTCTGGTAATTGTAGTATATTATTCATGCGAGAGATCTCCTTAATGTCTAGTAACTTTAAGTTTAATAGATTTCTCGCTTTTTATATACCCACAACTTATATTACACTATCTCTATGTTTCAATTATTTGATATTATTAATATGTAGTGGTATAATTATTAAAGCGAAAGGTGGTAATCAAATGCTAGATGTATTAATTATGATAGTGGCTATTTTATTGATTATTCTTTCATTATTACAAAGTGGAAAATCAGATGGAATTAGTAGTGCGTTCACAGGTGGTGGCGGCGGATTAAATCTATTTGCTAACGTAAAAGAAAGAGGTCCTGAAAAAGTAATTGCAAATGCAACTATGGCTTTAGGAGCGATATTTTTCATTTTAATTGTATTAGTGAGAATAATAAAATAAGGCTATTAGGCCTTTTTTATTTTAAGGAGACAAACAATGTATATTGACGAGATAAAGTTTTTAAAAGAAATTGAAAAAGAGAAGAAAAGTGAAAAATCTGTCTTTGAGTGGATAGAATTTTTTAACTTGGATAAAACGGAAGCTAAAGACTTTATTCAAATGGTGGACAAATTAGTTAACACTTATGAAGTAGTAATTAAAAATAGCTATGTATACTTAGGTAAGTGGGATGACTTTTATCATGGAAGTGTAAGAGTTAATAAACGAGGATTTGGATTTATTGATTTTGAAGATAGAGAATCAATATACATAAGTAAAGAAAATTTAAGAAATGTATACGACAGAGATACGATAGTTGTACAAGTTATAAGCGATAAAGATGAAGCGGTAGTAGTTAAGGTGTTAGAACGTAATCTAAAAATATTAGTAGGAACACTTTACACTAAAAGAAAACCTGTGAAATTTATTGCCGATAACTTTTTAGATGGAAGTAAAGTTGTAATAAATAATCTTAATGACTTTCCAAATTTACACCGCCATAAAGTTTCTTTAGATGTTATTAAATTCGAAGATAATAAAATTCAATGTAGAATAAATAAAGTTTTAGGTTATATGGACGATCCTGGAGTCGATATTTTAGCTATATTAGTTGAAAATGGAATTCGTATTGAATGGCCAAAACTTGTAAGTGAAGAGTTAAAAGGAATAAGTGACAAAGTTTCAGAAGCTGATAAAAAAGATCGAATAGATTTAACTGAGGAATTAATTTTTACAATTGATGGAGATGACGCTAAAGATTTAGATGATGCTGTTAGTATTAGAAAAAATGGTAATAACTATGTTTTAGGTGTCCATATTATGGATGTTGACTATTATGTTAAAAAAGGTAGTGAAATTGATCAAGAAGCCTTTAAACGTGGAACATCAGTATATGTTGTCGACCGTGTTGTAAGTATGTTACCTCCGCAATTATCAAATGGAATCTGTTCGTTAAATCCAAATGAAGAGCGATTAGCAATGTCGGTTGTTATGGAAATAAACCATAATGGTAATGTTGTTGATTACGAAATATTTGAATCCGTTATTGAGAGTAAGATTAGGTTATCTTATGAAAAAGTTAATGAAGTTTATAGTGGTGAAAAAGTAAATGAATATGACCTTGTTAAAGATGAACTATTTATGATGAGGGAATTAGCTACAATACTACAAAAGAAACGTGAGAAACTTGGTGCGATTGACTTTGATAAAGATGAGGTTGATTTAGTGCTTGATAAAAAAGGAGCGGTTGTTGATATCGTTCTGAAAGATCGTGGTGAAGCGGAACGTTTAATTGAAAACTTTATGGTTACAACAAATGAAACAGTTTCGAGAATGATGGCATATAGTGATTGGCCATCAATCTACCGTGTCCATGAGAAACCAGATCCAAGTAAAATGCGTGACTTTGCTGGTCTAGCTTCTATTTTAGGTTTTAGAATGAAAGGTAACATGGATGATATTCACCCTAATCAATTACAAACTATTCTAAAAGAATCAGCAGACAGCGAAAATCATTTTGTGCTTTCTAATCAACTTTTAAGAAGTATGCAAAAAGCACGTTACGATCATAATAACTTAGGTCACTTTGGTCTTGGAAGTAGTGAGTACGGACATTTCACATCGCCAATCAGAAGATACCCTGACTTATTATTACACCGTATGTTAAAGAAATACTTATTTGATAATGACTTTGATTCATTTGATAGAGACGAAGAGTATATTGCGGAAGCTGCCCGTGAACTTTCAAAAAGAGAACGTGAAGCTATAACTGCAGAACGTGAAGTTAATGATATGAAGATTGCTGAGTATATGGAAGGTAAAGTTGGAGAAAAATATAGCGGTGTTATTACCTCGGTACATAACTTTGGTATGTTTATTCAATTAGATAACTTAGTTGAAGGTCTAGTTAAGATAGATACATTAGATGGCTATTATAATTTAAGTCCTGATGGCTTTTCGCTAAGTTCAGCTAATAACACTTATAAGATTGGTCAACGAGTAAAAGTAAAAGTAACTGGTGCAAGCAAACTAGCTCGCAATGTTGACTTTGAGATAGATAATAAAGGTAGGAAGAAACGTAATGAAAATCATCGCAAGAAATAAAAAAGCTAGCTTTGATTATTTTCTGGAAGAAAAATTTGAAGCGGGAATCGTTTTGCTTGGAAGTGAAGTTAAATCAATTAGAAATAATCAAATATCACTTGCAGAATCATATGTAGATGTATTAAATAATGAAGTCTATTTAAGAGGAGCACATATTGCGCAATTTAGACAGGCTAATAACTTTAATCATGAGGAAGTAAGAGATCGAAAATTACTTCTTAATAAAAGAGAGATTAACAAATTGATTGGTGCACAAGCCCAAGATGGATATACTATTGTTCCAACGATGGTCTACTTATCAAAAGGTTTTATTAAACTTGAAATAGCAATTGCCAAAGGTAAAGCTAACTATGATAAACGAGAAACTATCAAAAAGCGTGATGCTGATAGAGAAATAGCGAGATCACTTAAACAATATTAGGAGGATAACATGGTATTTTTAATCTTATATTTAACGTACTTTTTTACCTCGTTTGCGGCTTTAATGGATATGGCGAATATAAACGCTGTATATTTAACACTGACTTTCCAAACGGTAATATATTTACTTATGTTCTATCTTTATAGAAAGCAATATAATTTTAGAACTGTTAAAAATGATGTTATTACAGAATCATATAAACCAATGAGTGAGCGTAAGTCATTTGTCAATTATAAACAGTGGCTATTCTTATACTTAGTATATAATGCCAATCAGTTTATATATGTCGGCTTATTTGAACTTACCCATCTTAATCAGAGTTTATTAACATTTGCTTATTACTACAATACTATATTAGATATTATCTTTATATTTGTTCTACTATATCCGATTGTTATTGAATCTAATATTGGATTTAAGAAAAAAGGAGTTCTAAAAGTAATAGGATTCGCTCTTATTGCTTATATATCATCTCTACTATTTAATGAATTATATTCATATCTTATTGAAGTATTGAAGATACTGCCAACGTCTGGTGATAGTTCTATTAATCAACAAGCGGTAACTTCCATGATTACACAAACCCCTATTAGATCGTTTATGACGATTACTTTCTCGGCGGCGATCTTTGAAGAGTTTGTCTATCGTGGAAGTGGCTTTAGGGCGATATTAAATAAAAACAGATTCTTGGCTTACTTTACGACGTTTATGATCTTTGGTTTTGTTCATCTGCTAGCTGGGTTTTTAAATGGTAGTGGCTTAAGTGAGTTCGTCTTTCTTCCTGTATATGGAATGATGGGTATTATTTATGCTTATCTTTATGAAAAGACAGAAAGTATTTATACTCCAATGATTGCTCACTTCATAAACAATTTTACGGCCTTTGTATTATTGTTAATTACTGTATAAAGAATAGAGTTTATTACTAATTTAAAACATTGATATTTATCAAGATATATCAATGTTTTTTTAATGTTCTTAAACTGGCTGAAAACCCTTTATATACAGTCTTTTTGGCTATTCTTTTTGATGTAAGCGTTTATAGTTACTAAATCGGTTTATAAAAACATTAAAAGTTATGTAAATTAAAAAATAATATGTTATTATATTACTGCGGAGGATGATAATATGAAGTATAAAGGATGGGAAGGATTTATTGAAGGTAATTGGCAAAATGAGATTGATGTTTCAAATTTCATAAAAACTAATATTACTCGTTATGATGGCGATGATTCATTTTTAGTTGGACCTTCAGAATCTACACAAAAACTATGGAATAAATCACAAGAACTTTTAGCTAAAGAGTTAGAGTTGGGTGTTCTTGATATTGATACTGAAAATGTATCTGGTGTTAATAATTTCAAACCAGGTTACATTATTAAGGAAGAGGAAGAAATAGTAGGGTTACAGAGTGATGCTCCACTTAAGAGAATCATTAATCCATTTGGTGGAATTAGAATGGTTGACTCTATTTTAGATTACTATGACTACAAGTGGGAACCAAGTCAAGCTGAGTTCTTCCATAAGCATGTTAAATCACATAATGAAGGTGTTTTTGATGCTTATACACCAGAAATACGTGCTGCGCGTAGATCTGGATTAATCACAGGACTTCCTGATGCATATGGTCGTGGTCGTATTATTGGAGACTATAGACGTGTTGCTTTATACGGGATTGATCATTTAATTGAAGAAAAACAAAAAGACTTAAAAGGTATTCGTGTTATCAATGAAAAGAATATCCAATTAAGAGAAGAAATAAATGAGCAAATTAGAGCTTTAGTAGAAATGAAAGCAATGGCAGAAACTTATGGTGATGATATTTCAAAACCAGCAGTTAATGCTAAAGAAGCTATCCAATGGTTATACTATGGATACTTAGCTGCTATTAAAGAAAATAATGGAGCGGCAATGAGTTTAGGTCGTACATCAACGTTCTTAGATATTTTTATTGAAAGAGATCTAGCTGCGGGAATTATTGATGAAGATAAGGCACAAACATATATTGATCAATTCATTATGAAACTACGTTTAGCTCGTCACTTAAGAACTAAAGAGTATGACAACCTATTTGCTGGAGATCCAACGTGGGTAACTGAGAGTTTAGGTGGAATGGCAGAAGATGGTTCACACTTAGTAACAAAAAACAGTTTCAGATACTTACATACATTAACAAATTTAGGTTCTGCACCAGAACCAAACATGACAGTATTATGGGCAGATAAATTACCTGTAAATTATAAAAAATACTGTGCTAAAATGTCGATTGAAACGGGAGCACTACAATATGAAAATGATGATTTAATGCGTCCAATTTATGGTGATGACTATGCGATTGCTTGCTGTGTTTCTGCAATGACTGTTGGTAAGCAAATGCAATACTTCGGAGCACGTGCTAACTTAGCAAAAGCTCTGCTATATGCAATTAATGGTGGTAGAGATGAAGTAAGTGGTGCTTTAGTAGTTGAAGGTATCGAACCATTAGAAGGTGACTTATTAGATTACAAACAAGTTAGAGATAATTATAAGAAAGTAATGTTATCACTTGCAGAAGTATATGTTGATGCAATGAACATTATTCACTATATGCATGATAAATATGCTTATGAAAAGGGACAAATGGCTTTACATG
>CAYTTS010000065.1:0-5765 GCA_964440875.1 uncultured Erysipelothrix sp.
GTCTCCTTTTCCCTTAATCTTCTTTTATCTGACGGATAACATCAATTAATGTTCCATCACGATATTCCACTAGTGCAACAACTTTATCTTCATACTCAATATCTGCCGGTACTCCAACAATGTCATATGCCATATCTTTTAATTCTTCGATAGTAACTAGTGGTAAATCTGTTTTTTCTAAAGCCTCAATTAAATCAGGTCTTAGAGGATTAACAGCTACCCCATAATCTGTAACAACAATATCAATACTCTCACCCGGAGTAGTTACTGAAGTTACCTTATCACGTACAGACGCCAGTCTTCCTCTTATAAGAGGTGTAACAATAATGCTTACTTTCGCTCCTGCTGAAGTGTCTACGTGACCACCTGGTGCACCTTGAATAGTACCATCTGATCCAACAACTACGTTTACGTTGAAATCAGTATCTACTTCAAGAGCTCCTAAGATTACATAATCTAATTTGTTAACATATGCACCTTTATTTAAAGGGTTAGCATATTCTGAAGTTGTTATTTCAAAGTGATTTGCTGTTTCATGAACTGATTCAACACCTGCGATATCAAAGTCTTGAGTATCAGCAATCTTATTGATATAACCTTCTTTTAACATATCTACCATTGGCTTAACGATTCCACCAAGTGCAAATCCCATTTTAATGTTTTGCTTTTGCATTTCTTCCTTTAAGAAAGTCGTAGAAGCTAAACTTGATCCACCAGCACCAGTTTGGAATGAGAATCCATCTTTAAACCATTTAGTACTAGTAACACATTTTGCTGCATATTCTGCAATCATTAATTCTCTTGGATCATCTGTCATTCTTACTGCGTTTCCTGCAATTTTCTTAGCATCTCCAACTTGATCTACTTCAACTACATAGTCAACATCGATTCCTTTGATTGAATATGGGTTGTTTGGATATGGTACTAAAGTATCAGTAATAACTACAACCTTATCAGCATATTGTGCATCAACCGCTGAGTATGATAATACTCCACAGTCTGATTTTCCACCTTTACCTGATGCGTTTCCGAAGTTATCACTTGTAGGTGCTCCAATAAATGCAACATCTACTTTTACTTGACCTGTTTCGATTGCACGAACACGTCCACCATGTGATCTTATCCATGCTGGGTGTTTTAATTTACCAGCTGAGATAGCATCACCAATTTCATCACGAACTCCTGATGATGAAATTCTTGTAATTGTACCATCTTCAATTAAAGGTACAATTGACGCTTGTGCTTTACCTAGTGATGAAGCACATAAGAAGATATCTTTGATACCCATTTCTTTAATAACATCAAATACCATTGATGCTACATAGTCACCATTTCTAAAGTGGTGGTGAAATGAAATACACATTCCATCTTTTAATCCAACTTTTTCAATAGCTTCTCTTATACTACCTAACAATTTAGTGTCTTCTGGTTTAACTTGACTCTTTATCGTTGGAGCAGCTTTTGTATACTCGTAATTATCACGGTAATACTGTCCTTGGAAAACTTCAACACCATCAACTAAAAATTCTTCTGGAATTATTCTTCCTACTTTATTTTTCATACTAAATCTCCTTTATAAACACCAGCAGCTTTAGCTAAGTTTAAAATTCTCTTAGATCCTTCAACATGGGCAACGTCAACCATTTGTCCATCAACGATAAGTACACCAACACCCGCTTTAGCACTTTCGTTAACACCTTCAATAATATGAATCGCTCCATCAATTTCTTTTTGACTTGGAGTAAAGATTTCATGGATAGGTGCAATTTGCTTAGGTGAAATTAATGATTTACCATCAAATCCTAAGTTTTTAACTAAAGTAGTCTCACGTCTTAAGTCATCAAAGTCGCTTAAGTTTGTATTTACAGTATCAAATGCCATGATACCTGCAGCTCTTGCTGCTACTACAATTTGTGATCTAGCGTAGAATAATTCTTCACCAGTTTTAGTCGTTGTTGCTTGCATTGTACGTCTGAAGTCTCCAGCACTTAATGCAACTCCCATCATACGATCACTACCTGTACAAATATCATATGCATTAATTAGTCCTAGTGGTGATTCAATAGCAGCCATAATCATTGTTGATCCAACTTCTCTGCCAAATTCTTTTTCAGCTTCAGTAATTAATCTATCAACATCTTCTACTTCAGCACGTGTTTCCGTCATTGGAAGTCTAATACCTTCACATCCACCAGCTACTGCTGCACGAATATCCTCATGATAGTAAGGAGTTGTTGCTGGGTTAATTCTTACCCATCTCTCAACACCTTTATAATCTACATATTTCAGTGTGTTGTACAGTTGTACTCTTGCCGAATCTTTTTCATTTTCAGAAACTGCATCCTCTAAGTCTAGGATTACACAGTCAGGTTTATAAACATATACATCTTTAACTAAAGATGCTCTTTGTGCGTTTAAAAACATCATTGATCTTCTTGTACGCAACTTCATAGTTTAGTCCCCCATGGTAAGTTCTCTGTAGTGTCAGTAGCACGAAGTACTGCTGTTTGAACTCTAGCACGGATTGTACAATCAAGAGCTCCCTGATCTTGAATAACAATTGCCGCTTTATCTATTTCTAGATTTTCTAACACTTCATTTACGGTAGCTAGGATTTGTTCACCATACTGTTTCTTAACACTACTATTTAAAGTAATCGTTAATTCTTCAGCTGGCTCAATCATAACTTGAACGTCACTTGACTCTAATGTTCCCGCGATTGCATTGTGTTTTAATTGCATTTATAATTGCCCCTTTCCTAATTTCTACGCTTATATTATCACACTTGTTAATTAAATAATTAATAAAAACATTTAAAAAACAGTTAGTAAGAAGGCGTATCTCCCCTTCAATATACTTTGTGAAAGCGCTATTGTCCATCGTTTTAGCCTAAAAAAACAGTTGAAAAACACTTATAACAAATACATGGTATATGATAGAATTAAATTATAGCTAGAACGGAGAAATATAATGATAAAAAGAATGTATGTAAATAGAATTGAATCAGATAAAGATTCTTGGAATCAATTACTTAATCAAGAAGGTATTAAGTCAGAAGATAATATCGAAGAAACATTTGGCTTCTTTGAAGATAATAAATTAGTTGCTACTGCCTCAAGATATCAAAATGTTATTAAATGCGTTGCAGTTGATAGTAACTCTCAGGGTGGTTCATATTTTAATGAGATTATTTCTCATGTAATGAATAGAAATACACAACTTGGATATTTTAAACATTACGTTTACACAAAACCAGAAAGTAAAGAAGCATTTAAGTTTCTAGGCTTTGTTGATATTGAAGAAGTAGATGGTAAGTTAGTCTTTATGGAAAAAGCTATTTCAGGCTTCGCTTCTTTTTTAAAAAATTTAGAAAAACACAAAGTAGATAAAGAGAATATTTCAGCAATCGTAATGAATGCTAACCCATTTACACTTGGACATAAATATTTAGTAGAAACAGCTTCCAAAAATAGTGACCATGTGTTCGTCTTTGTTTTAAGTGAAGAAATGAGTGTCTTCACATCAGATATAAGAAGAAGACTTGTAAGTGAAGGTGTTAAGGACTTTGATAATGTAACTGTATTATCAACAGAAAACTACATGGTATCAAACGCAACCTTCCCATCTTACTTCTTAAAAGAAGATGACGATACTACTGTTATCCAAGCTAGACTTGACGCAAGACTATTTGCAAGACATATTGCTAAAGCTTTAAATATTACAATTCGTTTTGTTGGAAGTGAACCATACTCAAAAGCAACAAATATGTATAATGAAGCAATGATTAAAGAATTTGAAGGAAACTTAGATTTAAGAATAATTGAAAGAAAAGCTAGTGATGATGATATTATCTCAGCAACTAAAGTTAGAAACCTATTAATTGCTGATAACTTAGATGAAGTAAAAAGATTTGTACCAGAAACGACTTATGCATTTTTAATTAGTGATGAAGGTAAAAAAGTTATTGCTAACTTAAAGGAGAGTGATCATGAACACCCTTAATATCACCTTAGAAGATATGTTAGATCAAAGAGAAAAACGTGCATATCAAATTACAGAGGTTAAACAAAGATATCCAGATAAAAGTATTATTAGCTTTAAACTAAATATCCCTGGTCCAAATAAAAATAATGATGATCTATTATACGCATTTAATGAAGGATTAAAATTATTAGATTATGAGATAATCTATGACGAGAGATACAATAAAACAGGACCGGAATGTATTTTAATTAGTAATGATCCAAAAGATTTAACTAAATCAAAAATGATTGAGATTGAAGATAAATTTCCATTAGGCCGATTATTTGATCTAGATGTATTAGATATTGATCGATCTCAACTAAAAATTGAAGCTCGAAAGTGTTTAATCTGTGATGATGAAGCACATGTATGTAGTCGAAGTCGTAAACATGGTTTAGAAGAAGTATTAGATAAAATATATCAAATGATATCTGAGTATAAGAATAATGATAAATAAAGACTATATAATTAAGAATTCATTTATTGAAGAGATTGAACATTTTACTGAAATTGATTCTACAAATACTTATCTAAAGAAACTTAGCAATGAAGACTTTAAAGAAAATAGATTAGTAATCGCAGATAAGCAAAGTGCTGGTCGCGGAAGAATGAGTAAGACTTTCTACTCACCTAGTGATGGTTTATATTTCTCATTTGTTACTAAACCAAAGTTAAGTATTGAAGAAATTCAATTAATTACGATCATTGCTGCGCTTGCAGTAAATAACAGTATTAAAAAATTATATGATGTAAATTCAAATATAAAATGGCTAAATGATATTTATATCAACAATAAAAAAATATGTGGAATACTAGCTGAAGGAACAATATCTAACGCTACTAACTACGATTACATAGTTATTGGTATTGGTATTAACTTAAAAAGTGTGGATAAGATACCTGAGTCAATAGAAGACATTTATACCGCTTTAGATATGCATAGTACTAATAAGGTAGATAAAAATGATCTAATACTTAGTATTTTAAATGAGTTTGAAATTTTATCAAAGAAAGATAGAAGTAATATTGTAAACTTATATAAAAAATCATGTCTCAGTATTATGAAAAAAGTTAATTATAAAGGTGATACATATATAGTTAAAGACATAAGTGACTTAGGTCATATTATTTTAGAAAATGATAATAAGGAATTATTAACACTTAATTCTGGGGAGGTTTCACTTGTCTATGAAGACTAAAGATTTAGTTATCGTCGCACTATACTCTGTATTAATAAGTATAAGTGCACAAATAAAAATACCACTAGGCATTGTCCCAATTACCCTACAATTATTTACAATCAGTTTTGGAGCATTAAAGTTATCTTTGAAACAAATTCAATTATCGATTCTAGCTTTTATTATCTTGGCTTTACTAGGTGTATCTCGTATTGGTGGTAGCGCATCTGGTCCCCAGATCTTCTTAACACCAACGTTTTCATTTATAATTGGATTTTTCTTTCTATCGTACTTTATTAATAAGTATAAAAATATAAAGGGACTAGCTCTAGGCTATATAAGTCTCTATCTAGTTGCACTTCCAATATTATTCTTGTACCTAAAGTATTTATATGAAATAGATATTAACTTACTTAGTTTACTGACGCTTTATTATATCCCCTTTATTTTCGGAGATATCTTATCGCTATCTCTTGCCTATAATATAAGTAAGAGAGTAAATATTAGGAATTAAAAAAAGGTTTTCTTAGAAAACCTTTTTATTTTGCTCATACATTTTTAAAA
>CAYTTS010000066.1:0-5637 GCA_964440875.1 uncultured Erysipelothrix sp.
GGTACCACCTTAATTCACATATATTATGTGCACTTGAATTTTTAACGCAAATAGTACGGACGATCATTTCCTATCATCTAAACAAAAGTAGTAAACAGTATATATGTAAAATAGTTTTCACCAAGCACTATCTCTCTTAATTACATAGTATACGTTTGTGTCTTTATAGTCTCTATATTACCGATATTATAGGCTTTTGTCAAGTTTTACGAATGGATAGAAAAGAAAAAATCACCTACTTAAGATTATCTCTTTTTCAGTGATTTTATTAATTATTCTGCCTCTTCTTCGAATGATGCATCCATTTCTAGCATGCTATCAATCATTTCCCAAACTACTTCTGTATCACTCTCGTCTGAAGTGTTTTCAGCTGAGTGTACAATTAGTGAGTCTTCTGGCATATCCATCGCCATAGCGATTAATTTCTTTTGTTTGATTTGTTGTTGATTGCTAAGTTTATCCGCCTTTGTTAGTACTGCGAAATATGGAAGTCCTAGGGCCTCTGCATATTTTTTCATTACTATATCTTGTTTAGACGGAATGTGTCGAATGTCTAAGACAACGATACAACCTTTTAAGTTTTCTCTTGTTGAAAAGTATTCATCAACTATAACTCCATAGTTAACTATCTCTTCCTTACTTCTTTGAGCATATCCGTAACCTGGCGCATCAACGATCATAATTTCATCATCTAAATTGTAGAAATTAAGGAATCTTGTTTTACCTGGTCTACTTCCGACATAAGCTAATGCACGTCTTGATACCATTGAATTGATTAAACTTGATTTACCAACGTTTGAACGACCTGTCATTACTATTTCAGGTATATTCGTAGTTGGCCATTGTGTAGCGTCATTTGCTGTAATAACGTGCCTAGGATTCTTAAACTTTCTTAACATTAAACTAGCGCCTCCTCTAGAACTTCGGCCATTGTTTCAACAGGAACAATGTCGATAGCTTCTTTAACAACTTCTGGAATTTCATATAAATCTTTTCTATTTTTCTCTGGAATAATTATCTTCGTAATACCACTTCTATAAGCAGCTAGAGTTTTCTCTTTTAGACCACCTATTGGTAATACATTTCCACGTAGTGTAACTTCACCTGTCATTGCAACACTTGCTGAAACTGGTTTATTAGTTAAAGCAGATATTAATGCAGTTGATAATGTAACCCCAGCACTTGGACCATCTTTTGGTACAGCACCTTCTGGTACGTGAATGTGAATATCGTTAACTTCAAAGAATTTTGGATCAATGCCATACTTCTTAGCATTAGTTTTAACAAAACCAATAGCAATTTCAGCTGACTCTTTCATTACATCACCTAATTGACCAGTAATAATATATTTACCTTTACCTTCAAATGTTGTAACTTCAACTGGTAGAATATCGCCACCAAACTGCGTATAAGCAAGTCCTGTAACTACCCCTACTTGATCTTTCTTCTCTTTCATTCCATATTCAAATTGCTCAGGTCCTAACCACTCAGTAATTAATTCTTGAGTAATTATAACTTGATCTTTTTTATCCTTAGTAATAGCTAAGATGCTCTTTCTAGCGATTGCTGAAATAACACGGTCTAACTGACGTACTCCCGCTTCACGAGTGTAGTGTCTAATTAAATGTCTAATCATTTCTTCACTAATATCTAATTGCTCTGCTTTTAAGCCATTAAGCGTTAAGTTTTTAGCAATTAAGTGATCAATTGCAATATTTAATTTTTCTTCTTCTGTATATGAAGATAAATTAATTATTTCAAGTCTATCACGTAGAGCTTCTGGTATGTTTCCTAAATAGTTTGCTGTTGCGATAAATAATACTTTCGATAAGTCATAAGCTTCTTCTAGGTAGTGATCACTGAAGACATCATTTTGCTCTGGATCTAATACTTCCAGCATTGCACTTGATGGATCACCTTTATAGTCAGCTCCCATTTTATCAATCTCATCGATTAAGAATACCGGGTTAACTACTCCAGCTTTTTTCATTCCTTGAATGAATCTACCTGGTAGTGCTCCAAGATAAGTACGTCTATGTCCACGAATTTCCGCTTCATCTCGTACTCCACCTAAACTTATTTTAACGAATTCTCTATCTAAGGCTCTTGCTACTGACTTAGCAAGTGATGTTTTACCAACTCCTGGTGGCCCTACTAATGCTAGTATTGGCGCTTCTAGTGAGTTAGTTACTTGTTTAACTGCTAAGTATTCAAGAATTCTTTCTTTTACTTTTTCAAGTCCATAATGATCTTCATTTAATCTTGCTTCTACAACATTTAAATCATCATTATCGACAGTTTCTTGCCACCAAGGTACATCTAGTAACCAGTCTAAATAGTTTCTAATTACTCCTGATTCACCACTTGCTGGTGGTACCATTTCATAGCGTTTAATTTCTTCTAAAGCTTTTTTCTTAATAGCTTCAGGATATGGATTATTTTCAACGCGAGCACGAAGATCGTCAACATCATCAGAACCACTTGATACATCGCCTAATTCTTCTCTAATAGCACGCATTTTTTCTCTTAAATAATATTCTTTTTGTGATTCATCAATACGTTCTTTAACTTTTTGATTTATATCACTATCAATACTTACTTTATCTGTTTCTGAACTCATATTTTCTAAAATAGCAAATAATCTTTCATTAACATTTAAAGTTTCAAGTAGTGTTTGTCTATCTTCATATGGCATTGGAAGTATTTGTGCAAAATAATCAGATAGTTGAGTTGGACTACTAAAATTCGTCATTCTTTCAACTGTACCTTCTGGTAAATTATGAGTTTTTAAGAATTTACTAATAAACTCATCAAAATTTCTTGCGATCATTAATACTAAATCTTCTGCTTCTGCCTCATCAGCAACATAATCTTCTAATAATTCAATATCAGAAATGATAGAATCATCACTCTCTTCAATTCTTAAGTGTGAAGCTCTACTAATACCTTTTAATGTAAGTTGAGAATAGCCATCCTCTTGACTTACTTTTGTAATCTCGGCAATACTACCTATAGTATAAAGATCAGTTAATGCTGGATCCTCATCTAAAATTTCCTTTTGAGATACTAAATACACTAATTTATTATGGTCGCTAATTGATTTTTCAATAGCTTTTAAACTTTTTTCTCTTCCAACTTCAATAACTATTTCCTGTTCAGGGAATATATTTACTCCGCGTGTTGCGATTGTTGGAATATCGTTTAGATCATCTATTTTAATTTTATCTAGTAATTTTTCCATACTACATTACCTCCTTTGGTTAAAAAAGACGCGAAGCGTCTTAGTTTAATTCTTTAACAAGGTCGTAAGCTTTTCTTATACGTAAGTCGTAACTAATGTTTTGTTCGTTAATAGCTGCTTTAACATCAGCTACTTCCATGCTGTATGCTTCAGCAAGTTGATTATATTCATTCTCAACATCTTCTTCAGTTACTTCGATATTTTCTTCAACTGATATTTTATCTAAAACTAGACGTAGTTTAACTTGACGGTAAGCATCTTCCGCTAAGTTTTCTCTTAACATCGCTTCATCTTGACCTGTCATTGCGATAAACTGATCAAACGGAATTCCTTGTTGTTCAATACGCATCTTCATATCTTCATATAAACGTTGAGTTTCTTGTTCTACCATAACATCTGGAATTTCAACTTCTGAATTTTCAACGATTTGTGATAATAATTCATTTTCATGATCACGAGCTGCTTCTGCTGCTTTTTGTGTTTCTAATTGTTCACGAACATGAGCTTTTAATTCTTCTAAGTTATTAACTTCTTCAATTTCAACATCTAAAGCAAAATCATCATTTACTTCAGGAACTTGACGAACTTTAACTTCGTGTAACTTAACTTTGAATACTACTGGAGCATTTTTTAAATCTTCTACGTGGTAATCTTCAGGGAAAGTTAATTCGATATCTTTCTCTTCACCAGCTTTTAAACCTACTAATTGTTCTTCAAATCCTGGAATAAATTGTCCTGATCCGATTTCTAATGAGAAGTTTTCAGCTTTTCCACCTTCGAATGCAACTTCGTCTTTGAATCCTTCAAAGTCAATAATAGTTGTATCTCCTAATTCAACAGCTTTATCTTCTAATACTAACTCTGCATATTGCTCAGTCATATTAGCGATTTCTTCATCTACTTCTGTATCAGTTACAGTTACTTCAGCAAGTTCAAGACCTAAATCTTTATATTTACCTAAAACAACTTCTGGTTTAACTGTACAAATGAATTTTAATTTAACTTGAGTATCTGAGATAGCTTCTACTTGTAATTCTGGAGTAGCAACTAATTCGATATCATTTTCTTCAATACCAGCGATTAATGCATCTTGTGCAACTACTTCAACTGCATCTAGCATAACCATTTCATTTTTAATGTGAGTTTTAGCAACGGCTTCAGGTACTTGACCTTTTCTAAAACCATCTACCTCTAAATTTTTAACAGCGTTTTTATAAGCAAACTTTTGTGCCTCAGCCCAAACGTCACCTTCTACTTCTACTAATAATTCTACTTGTGATTTTTCTAAACTTTTAACAGTACTTTTCATAAATACCTCCTACAATATATCAATTATAACAGTTCTGATTAGCACTGTCAACAGAAGAGTGCTAAAGCATCAAACAATTATTTGATTTCGCTAATATTATAGTATATATAAGCTTTTCTTACCTTAAAAGTGCTTAAAAGCGAAAGAAATAAATAATAGCACATTTCAATATATCCTTAATTGAATAAATAATAAAATAAAGAATAAGGATAAACATTAAACAATAGATTATAATATATATAAGATTTTAATAAGGAAAGGGAGATAATTATGGGAAATTCATATTTTGATGGCAGTATCCTTGGATTATGGGGATATAGAATCCTAGGATCAATAATTACAATATTTACACTTGGTATCTGTGCTCCATGGGCAATTACTATGCTTGAAACATGGAAAGCTAGTCACACTGTTATTGATGGCAGAAGACTAAGATTTGACGGATCAGCAATGTCACTATTTGGACAATGGATCAAGTGGTTACTTTTAACATTTATCACATTTGGAATCTACGGATTCTGGGTACAAATAAAAATGATTGAATGGGTTACAAAAAACACCCATTTCGCAAACTAAAAGACACTTCAACTAAGTGTCTTTTTAGTTACTTATACATTGATTAAATCTAGATTTATTTAGAAATTCCAGTGTTACTAATACTCTGTAAATTTGAATATTTATAATCATAATTTTTAATAACGATGCTTATTTAAGTAGATATCGATTGATAAGGTATATCAGATAATTCAACAAATATTTTGATAATTAACAAATTATCTCAGCTTATCAAGACATAATGCTTTCTGTTTTATTTCAGATAAATAACTAAATACAGTCTGCTCACTAGAAATTAGTAGAAAAGGAAATTGCCTTTACTACCCTATCATTAAAAATTTAAGGCTTTCTCAGTAGTAAAAGAAAGAACTTTTCATATAAACACTTAATTTGTATTAGGTAAAGCTAAGTTTGGCTTATAAATCGACGGAAATATAATTAGATGGTACCCAAGAATAAATAAAAAAGTGCGAATAACCTTTGTTTAAAGGCTGTTCGCACTGTTAATTATTAAATGGCGTCCACGAAGGGA
>CAYTTS010000067.1:0-5597 GCA_964440875.1 uncultured Erysipelothrix sp.
ACTTACTCACACCAAATACAAAGTCCTCGAAGTCTATATCCCAATTATCTGAGTACGGGCTTTCTACCATTATAAGGAACTCTTCAATGCTTTCAATTGCTATTGGTTTATAGGCAATCATTCCTTTAGTTGAGGTATTTGCGGCAAGTTTATTATCTATATCAACATAGTTATCATTAAACATATATTCTTCTGTATAGTTTTTCCCTCCGGCAACAATTGTGAAGTCTGATGGATAAATACTTACGTTATCTTCTGAGTTATTAACGACTTCAACATATAGTCTGGTATCTACTTCTGATATCTCAATTTTTTCTAGTGTTATATCTAAGTCATTCTGTGATTTAGTTTGATTTATTACGATAGTTTCAATTGCTGGTGCTATTGCGTCAAAGTATGTAGAATCTTCTACATTATCTGATGTAACAGCTAAATTAGTTACTGGTCCGCCTACCATATTTTCACCTTTGAATGTCCCTGAGATTACTCCTTCAACTATAATATAGTCTCCCTCTTCTTTAGGAACATCAATTATAAACATATGATCATAGTTCTCTGGATCAAGCGTTACAACATAATAGTGTCTATCTTTTTCTTGTCCTACATCATAGGCTACCTGTGCTCCAAAAACAGTCGACTTCCCTTTATCATCTTCTGTTGGATTATTGATACTTTCTAGTAATTCTTCGCGTGTAATGATGTTTTTAGAATTAAAACCATCCGTTTTTTCTCCACATCCGATCAACATTATTATTAAAATTAATACTATTCTTTTCATAATATACCTCCCAGTAGAATAATTATAGTATTTAAATTTTATAAAACTCACCATGTTTTCCGACTTTGTGAAATGTTTGATTTACTCAAATTAAGTCTTTAGACAAAAAAGTGAATTATTGATTTAATAATTCACTACTTAATTTATTATTTATTATATATAATACTAAATATTATTATTCGCTATCTTTATTTTCAACTTTACTTAACATTGCAAGTCCACTCTTAGTAATTGCCAAGCCACCTCTTGCCGTTTCTTTGTAGTTTGTAGGCATATTTCTTCCCACTTCATCCATAGCACTTATTACATCATCAGGATCTACTCTCGATGTAATACCTGCAAGTGCAATATCAGCTGAGACGATTGCTTGTGTTGCCCCTAATGCATTTCGCTTAATACATGGAACTTCAACAAGTCCCGCCACTGGATCACAAATTAATCCTAACATATTCTTAATTGTTATCGCCATTGCGTGTGCCGACATCTTTGGTGTTCCACCCATTACGTAGACAGTTGCCGCACTAGCCATTGCTGAGGCACTTCCTATCTCCGCTTGGCAGCCACCAACAGCTCCGCTTATTGAAGCATTGTTAGCAATTATTAATCCGAATATTGCGGCTACAAATAGAAATTCTACTTGCTTTTCAAGTGATAGATCAAATTGTTCAACTAGTGAGAATAATACTCCTGGTGCAACTCCGGCACTACCGGCAGTTGGTGTTGCGCATATTAAACCCATACTAGCGTTTACTTCATTAGTAGCAATTGCATTTCTCACTGATTTTAAGATTAAGTCGCCACTAATTCCTTTACCTGATTTTATATACTCATCCATCTTTAAGGCATCATTTCCAGTTAAGCCTGAGTGTGATACTACTCCTTCTCTTCCTGTTAAAACAGATTCTTTCATAACCTTTAGATTATTTAACATATGATCATAAATACTTTCATACGAATTTCCTGTAGTTTTCATCTCATACTCAATAGCAACCTCAAAAAGTGATTTTCCATCTTCAGTTTTAGCTAATAATTCTTTAATACTATTCATAATTATCTCCTACTATATATGCTGAATCAATACTATCTAATTTAAGTAACTCTTTCATCGTATTATCACTTGGGCTATGATCGATTGTAATTATCATCTTAGCAGCTTCGCCACGCTGTTCTCTTGTTACTTCCATCGTTGCGATATTTATATTTTCTTCACTTAAAATACGTGAGACATCTGATATAACTCCTGGTTTATCATTATGTTGAATTATTATTGTTAGTACTCCAAACTTAATAGTTACCAGATCATTGTTTATAGCATTGATTAATGCTTCTCCACCACCAATGGATGATCCTGTTACTGACATTTTCTTATTATCATTTTTCATTATTATTTTAACTGTATTAGGGTGGTCAGCTTTATCATCTAATGGGATAAACATTATTTTAATATCTTCTTTAATAGCATTTGTTAGGGCATATGGTAAACGTTTATCAGCTGGCTCATATCCAAGTATACCAGCAGCTAAAGCTACATCAGTTGCGTGACCCTTATATGTCTCGGCAAATGACTCATATAAATAACAAATTACTTCTGTTGGTTTTTCTTTGAAAATATCTCTCGCTAAAAGTCCAATCTTAACAGCACCCGCTGTATGCGAACTACTTGGACCTACCATTACTGGTCCAATAATATCAAATAGAGATGTAAATCGATGTTTATTCATATATAGTACGCTCCTCTTTTATCTACTGTATTCTATCATATTTAAAGACTATTTATCGAGTTTATTATTACTTGAAAAAAAGGACCACAACTAAGTGATCCTACACAGGTTATTTAATTTTCTTATACATTCTATTTATAATTATTAATGCCATAGAAATAAAGATAGTTAGAAGATAAAAGTAGTAAGTACTCCTTATTGAAGTTACTACATTATTACTCTTTTTCTCATAATTAAATTCTTCTTTGATTTTCTCTTCTATTTCCGGGGAAATATCATCAACAATTTCTTCTTCATCTTCTATATCTATAATGTCTTTTAAAACTAAGTTTTTATATGCCTCTATTAACTTAATATACGTATCATCTAATTTCTCAATTGTTGTTATTAACTTATTAGATGGATCGTATAAATTCATCTCATCTATATGATTTTCTTTCGCTAAAACATACAGTGCTACACTATCATCAGTATAGAGATTTAGATCTAAATCTTTAACAAAGTTCAAAAACTTATTATAAGTATCCATCTCAATAACTTTATCTAAGTTATCAATAAACTTTGAAAAGTCATCTACATATTTAGCTATATCGCTAGTACTTATTCTGCTATCAATGATTTCATAAAGAGCATCTATTTCATCTAATAAAATAAGAGTCGCATATTCTGTATACCAATCACTATCCATTCTAGAATACTCTTGATTAATTAAATCAATTAGAGTAGTGAAGTCACCAACTCTTTCTAAAGATGATTCTATACTATCGTATTTTACTAGTTTCTCTTCTAAGTCTTTAATTAAGACTATTTTATTATTAGCTATCTTATCTGATAATATCGTAATTTCATCATAGATTTCTTTAAAAAGTTCTATACTTTTCTCGGTGTAAGTATACTCATTTTTTATTATTGTTGAGCCCTTCATTACTGTTAGTGAGAGCTCATTAATCTTTTCTTTGAACTCTTCTGACAATCCATAATTAAATTTATATTGATAATCTTTATTCTTACTTAATAATAATTCCACTCTATCTTCATAATGGTTAACTTCACCATTTGAAAATGAACTCGTATTATTCAAGAATATTATTATTTCTATGTCTTCACTCAGTTCATCTATTTGTAAGTCTATACTAGTTAAGTTATTTCTTTTAATTATTATTTCTACATTCTTACTAACCCCAAGTTTACTTACAGGAAAATCATACATACTAAGATCAATTGTAAGTTTATCACCACTCTTATTACTAAGTATAAACTCTTGTTTATTTACATCAATACTCGCTTGCACCTTATCATTATCTATTATATTAGATAGAGGGTTATAAAGAGGTAATTTATTTGGTTTTGAGTAAGTCTTATAATCATATTTCTCTAACCCCCTATTAATACTATAATTTATTGCATTATCATCTTTTTCTAATCCACTAACTGTGCGCATACCATTAAGTAGCAATAGCGTACTCAATAGAAAAACTACTAATAATTTAAATTTCATTATTACTCCGAAGCATTTAACAAATACTAAAATGCTATTCCTTTCTTAGATAAATAGTCTTATTTACTATAAATTTTTATTTGCACAATGGTATATCAAATTAAAAATATCACAATGTATTAATGATGTCAACATTGTGAAAAAAAGAAGCTCAATATTACTGAGCTTCCTTACTTAATTCTGTCTTGATTACATATTTAAACCAAGCAACTAGTATTACACCTTTAAACATAGAGGAAATACTTATTGACCACCAGATTCCACTTAAACCTAAATGTGGTGTTAACACCATTGCCATTGGTATTCTTAAGCCTGAGAAGATAATTGATACTAGTGGTGGAGCGTATGTTTTTCCTAAACCGTTGAATGCTCCAACCGATAACATCTCAAAGCACATAAATACTTGTGAGAAGGCTATTGCACCCATATACCCTACACCCATTTCAATTACTTCACTATCACTTACAAAGACTGAGAATATTTGTCTTGAGAAGATTAAGAATAATGTCGTCACAATTAATCCAAATACAGTAACAACTTTAAGTCCCTTATTATATCCCTCTTTAATTCTCTCTGGTTTATTACCACCAAAGTTTTGTCCAACAAAGGCAGATATGGCACCTTGTAGACCACCAATCGTTACCCAAGTTATTGATTCAATTTGAATACCTATTTTCTGTGTGGCGATTGCGTCAACACCAAATTCAATTACTAACTTACCAATAACCATTGATATAAAAGTAAAAATTAACGATTGTGCTGTCGCAGGATATGATATCTTAATGATTTCCTTAATACGAGTTATATTTAACTTCTCTTTTAAACTAGAAATTATTTCATCGTTACTATATATAAATAATATAATTAAAGTTACAAATCGTGAGATAGTCGTTGCCCAAGCCGCTCCGATAACACCCATTTGTGGCAAGCCAAACCAACCAAAGATCATAATAGGGTCTAAGATGATATTAAGTATTAAACCCGCGCTATTCGCTTTAAAAGTTAGTTTAGTATTACCATAAGATGTTAGTATCGATGTCATGACAGTCGCTAAAAACAATAATGGAATACCAAATACAGCAGCTCTTAAATAACCATTTGCCATACCTTCAACTAAAGCATCATTCATCTCAAAGAAACTAATCAATGGTGTTGAGAATACATATAATATTATAGAAAATACTACTGATAAAACTAACGCCATCACTAAAGCGTTCTTTGTATAACTTTTCGCTTCATTATCTTTATGGGCACCAAGTGATTGAGCTACTCTAACACCTGCACCTATTACTACTAAAGAAGATACACCTGTGGCTAGTGAAACATAAAAGTTTGCAGTCCCAATTGCTGAAACTGCATTCGTACCAAGTCTTCCTATCCAGATCATATCTATTAAACCAAAGGCTGTTTGAACGAAGTTAGATGCTATTATCGGTAATGCTAAAGCAATCAAGACCTTCATTATGTCTCCAGTTAACATGTTAATTTGTTTTTTCATAAAAACCTCCAAAACTACTTACTTAAATTAACATATGTAATCAGTGAAAACAAGTAATATTAACTATTATTGTCAACTTTATGGCTATTTGCACAAAATAAA
>CAYTTS010000068.1:0-5339 GCA_964440875.1 uncultured Erysipelothrix sp.
TTATAATGTTTCAATATATTTTCTATATACTTCTATTTGATTTTCTACAGCGTAATTTGATTTAGTATATGAGATAAAATCATCAACACTTATCCAAGTGTAATTGATTGTTTCTCCTTCTTGAAAAGTGATACTATCCTTATCAATATCAACAATAGCTAAATAAGCGACAAAGATAGAATGACCAAATATTTTTTGATCTATATATTCAAAGGTAATTGTTTCACTAATACCTGTCTCTTCTTTAAGTTCACGTTTAGCTCCAGCTAATGATGTTTCATTTTTTAAAACACTACCACCAGCACTTGCCTCAAAGTATCCAGGATACTTTGTTTTCTCTAAATCTCTTTGCATTAATAGAAATGTATTATCTGTATGTTTAACTAGTATTTGTGTAACTAAATGATAATAGCCATCAGGTATACTTTCTCCCCTAGTTAACGTTAAGTCATGTTTATTTCCGTCGCTGTCATAAGCATCCCAATATTCCATTTTACCACCCATTGGATATTATAGTATAAAAAGATAAATATATATATACTTATATGTCTAAAGTAGATACTGTGGTACTATTAAGTGAGAAATGAGGGATTAAATGTTAGAAGTTAATAATTTAGTTAAGAAATATAAGAAATTTAAAGCTGTTGATAATACATCTTTTCTTGTTAACAAAGCTGATGTTGCCGTACTTGTTGGGCCAAATGGTGCAGGTAAGTCGACTACTATTCAATGTATTGTAGGTATATTAAAGTTTAGCGGTGATATTAAGATTAATAAGATTGATAATTTAGACTTAAGGGCAAAGAGAATGTTAGCCTATGTTCCAGAAATCCCTTCAATGTATCCACTTTTAACAGTTAGGGAACATATCGAGTTTATGTGTAGGGCTTATTCCGTAACTGTTGATAACTCCTTAATTGACGAGTTGTTAATTAGATTTGAATTATTTGATAAGCAAGATAAATTAGGTGATGAATTATCTAAAGGGATGATGCAGAAAGTTAGTATTTGTTGTGCAGTGATCGTTAAACCAGAAGTTTTAATATTAGATGAGCCAATGGTTGGTCTTGATCCTAAGGCAATTAAAGAGTTAAAGAAATTAATTCTTGAATTAAAGGCGGATGGAGTAACTATTCTAATATCAACACATATGATGGAAATGGTAGATGAACTATGGGACCGGGTAATCTTAATGAAAGAGGGAAGTATTGTTAGCAACCTTTCAAAAGAAGAGGCGGGAGTTTCAGATTTATCGTCATTATTCTTTGACTTAACTACTGAGGATAATGCTGATGAATAGTGCCTTACTCTATCACTTAAAAGTAAGTCTTAAAAACACATTTAAGCAACTACTTAGAAAACCACTTAAGTTAATACTAGCGATTTTGGTTGTTGTATACTTTATATTTATTCCATTTATGTTGAAAGATTTAATCGTAGAAAGTGGTTTAGATAATAATATTGGATATATTATTATTTATTCAGCGACAATGCTTTATTTAACGATGCCAATAACACTATCTTATTTTAGAAGAAGTGGTATTAACTTTAAAAAACCTGATATTAACTTCATGTTTGCGACACCAATCTCACCTAAGGAAAATTTATTTTATGGGATCTTTAAACAAATATACTTACAAGTTGTCATGGTTATTATTGTTGGTATATCGGCAATATTTATTTTTAACTTACCGGCTTTTAAAACAATTGTATTTACGCTAGTTAACTTCATTATCTCATCAGCAATGGACTACTCACTAGCAATGATTATGTATGGTTCTGAGAAAATCAGTGACGATAATAAAAAGAAGATAAAATATTTTGTCTATTTGATTATTCTTCTTGTTACGATATTAGTTGGCTATACATTATTTAATAAAGGTTTTAGTATTGAGGCAATTTACAGTTTGATTTCAAGTCCCTTAATACTGTTTATTCCAATATTTGGTTATAAGATTGGTTTTGTTAGTTTAATATTTTCGGGACCAACTTTAATTAATGTTATTTCATCAATACTCTATCTTATATCATCAGGACTACTTTTATATTTTAATGTAAAGATGAAGATTAAGGGTGAGTACTATGAAGATGCGATGGTATTTGCTGAAAAACAAGCAAAGATAGTAAAAAACCAAGGTAAAATGACGTTCTTAGAAGCATTTGGTGTTAAGAAAAAAGTAGTAGCCTATGATGGAAGTTTAAAAGGATATGGTGCAAAAACGATCTTTTATAAACAGATGATTGAAAGAAGACGTAGTAATCGATTCTTCTTCACAATTAGTGATATTGTCCTATTAATTCTTTCTATTGTATTTGGTTTTTTAATAAGAAATGATGAGACAGCTAGTCTTGCTTTCTTTGTTGGGGTAAATGCTGTGACAATTTATATATCGACATTTTTTTCTCAAAGCAATAAATGGTTAGAAGAATTTAATACATATTACTTATACTTAATACCAGACACAAACTTCTCGAAGTTATATTATTCAACTTTGATGGAACATTTAAATAGTTTAATTAAAGTCTTAGTTATTACATTGCCGAGTGGATTATTATTAAATGTTGGATTTGAAACAATTGTCTTAGCGATTATTAGTCAGTTAGCAATTAAAGTTTTATTGACATATAAGCTAATTTTAGTTGAAGGCTATTTTGGAAATAAACTTGGTACAAATATATCCTTGTTTATTAATTTGTTTTTAACAATGATCTTGATGATAGTGCCGATTATAGCTTTAATATTGTCAGTTTTTATTTCTAATAGTATTGCGACAGCTATAATATTGGGATATTCATTACTCTTAAGTGCATTATTTGTAAATCTAATTACCAAAGTCTTTGTTAACATTGAGAATATTATTAAGATTGATTAGAACCTCTAGAGGTTCTTTTTTCTTGACATTAACTCTTTATGGTATTATAGTATGTATATAACATATGAACAGACATTCATATGACGGAGGTATTTATGGAAAATAAACATTCACATGAACATAGTCATGGAACAAAAGAGACGGTAGTATTATATTTTGTTGGTTTAGTTTTATACATTATCGGTCTAACTATATATAATGAACCGATAGTATTTATTCTTGCGCTCTTTCTATCTGGTTATCATATTATTTATGAAGGTTTTGCGGATACCATTAATAGCACAATTGAGAGTAAAAAATTTAAACCTAATGTGCACTTACTTATGACACTAAGTGCTATTGGGGCAATAATTATTAAAGAATATAGTGAAGCTGCATTATTAATTTTAATTTTTGCAGGTGCTCATTATTTAGAGGACTATGCATCAAGTAAGAGTAATAAAGAAATCACTAATTTACTTAAATTAAATCCGACAACAGCAAGACGATTAAATGATGATGGAAGTATTGAGATAGTCGATGTCTCTACACTTGTGATCGGAGATAAGTTACGTGTCTTAAATGGAGATCAAATTGCTACAGATGGTATTATTATCGAAGGTAGTTCTTCGATTGATCAATCTGCAATTACTGGTGAGAGTATACCGGTAGAAGTTAGTGTTGATAGTGAAGTGTATGGTGGTACGATTAATGGTTTAGGAACATTTAATATGGTCGTGACCAAAGATAGTAGTGAGACAGTTTTTGCTAAAATTATTGAACTGGTTAGTCAAACACAGAGTAATGTTTCAAAAACGGCAGCCTTTATTCAAAGAGTTGAGCCTATTTATGTTACTATCGCTTTAATATTAACGCCAGTATTCTTTCTAGTTGCCTACTATGGTTTATCACTTACTGTATATGAAAGTTTCTATCGAACAATGGTCTTTATGATAGGAGTATCACCTTGTGCTCTAGCAGTTACTGATATTCCGGCAACTTTATCCGCAATCTCAAACTTAGCAAAACAAAAAGTATTATTTAAAGGTGGATCATTCTTATCAAACTTCTCAGATGTTAATGTTATTGCATTTGATAAAACAGGAACTCTTACAGAGGGTAAACCAACAGTAAGTAATGAATATTTTGTTAGTGATAATAAAGAAGAAATTATTCAACTACTAGTGTCTATGGAGAGTGCTTCTAATCACCCTCTAGCAAATGCTATCTTAAGTCATTATGGTGATGTTGAAAAATTGCCAATTGAAGTTAAAAATATTACAGGAGTAGGCTTAGCTGCCAAGTATAAAGGTAGTAATTATAATATTGGTAAACCAAAATCATTTGAGAATGTTGATCAAAGTATTATTGATATAAAAGATAAATATGAAATGGAAGGAAAAACGGTAGTTTACTTTTCCAAAG
Source organism: uncultured Erysipelothrix sp. (assembly GCA_964440875.1). Taxonomy (GTDB): domain Bacteria; phylum Bacillota_I; class Bacilli_A; order Erysipelotrichales; family Erysipelotrichaceae; genus JAAZDN01. Next base: position 4,278 of record CAYTTS010000068.1, read on the forward strand.
ATAATGAAATTCAAGCGGTTATTGCAATATTAGATCAAGCAAAAGAAAGTGCTAAAAGAACACTTAAATATTTTGAAAAAGAAAACGTTAAAACAGTAATGATTACTGGTGATGCTAAAAAGACTGCAGTTGCAATAGGTAATACCTTAAATGTTAGTGAGGTCATTGCGGATGTAATGCCTGAGGATAAATCTAATATTATCGAAAGGTTAAGAGCAGATAATAATATTGTTGCGATGGTTGGTGATGGTATTAATGATGCTCCAGCACTTGTTGCAAGTGATATAGGCTTTGCTATGGGAAGTGGAACGGATATTGCGATTGATGCTGCTGATGCAGTCTTAATGCAAAATGATCTTGATAAGATTGCCTATACTCATAGACTTTCAAAACGATTAAGAAAAATTGTTATTCAAAACATCGTCTTTGCAATGGCGATAGTAGTTATTCTAGTAGTATTAAATATAACTGGTAATATGGATATCTCTCTTGCTGTATTAATTCATGAAGGATCAACCCTTGTAGTAATCTTAAATGGTTTAAGATTATTAAAGAAGATTGATTAATGATATATAAGTAATAATATTGTATAATGAAGACATATTATGAGGGGTGTATCTATGTTACAAGAATTCAAAGAATTTATTTCTAAAGGTAATGCTTTAGATCTTGCAGTTGGGGTTGTTATTGGTGGAGCTTTCTCGGCAATTGTTAACTCAATAGTAAATGATCTCTTGATGCCAATTGTTGGAATGGTTATTGGAATTGACTTTAGTACTTGGGTAATAACAGTTAATAATTCTCCACTAGCTATTGGAAACTTCATTCAATCAATTATCAACTTCTTAATTATTTCGTTTGTATTATTTATCATTTTAAAAATGGTAAATAAATTTAGAAAACCAGAAGAAGTAGTTGAAGAAGTAATTGTTGATAGTGCTGAAGTAGCATTGTTAAAAGAAATTAGAGATGCATTAAATAAATAGGCTTAAAAAGCCTTTTTATTTTGCAGAAACAATAAAATAATGTAAGATGGATTTATATTATAGAAAGAGGTAGTTT
>CAYTTS010000069.1:0-5303 GCA_964440875.1 uncultured Erysipelothrix sp.
ATTGAAAATGCTGGTGGAACTGTCGAGGTAATATAAAATGATTAGGTTTATTCAAGACCTATTCAAAAATAAAGAAATACGTAATCGTATTTTCTTTACACTTGCTATATTATTTCTGTATCGACTAGGGGCAGCAATTCCTGCTCCTCGAATCGACTCAGTTAAGCTGACAGCGGCAGTTGGAGACAGCAACCAAATACTTAACATTATGAACATGTTAGGTGGAGGGGCAATGCAACAGTTCTCTATCTTCGCCTTAGGAGTAGGACCATACATTACTGCAAGTATTATCGTGCAATTAATGTCAATGGACGTTATTCCAGCTTTAGCTGAGATGGCAAAAAGTGGAGAAGAAGGTCGTAAACAAATGGATAAGATTACTCGTTATATCGCAGTAATCATGGCATTTATACAAGCCTTAGTAATGGTTAAAATGTTTAGTGATCAAAACAATATCGTTCAAGATCCAGGCTGGGCAACATTTATTTATATCGCAACTGTATTAACTGCAGGAACTTTATTCTTATGTTGGTTAGGTGATAGAATTTCTATCAAAGGAATCGGAAATGGTATGTCGATGCTAATCTTTGCAGGTATTGTTGCAAACTTACCGGCTCAATTTACAAATGTTTATAACACATTAGTAACTGGAGCAGTTGCTAAAGGTATATTATTATTTGGTATATACGTAGTATCATATATTCTTATTATTGTACTTGTTGTATTTACGACAAATGCAGAACGTAAGATTCCTATCCAATACACATCAAGTGGACTTGGAAGAGGACAAAGTGATATGACTTACATCCCATTGAAAATTAACTCAGCGAGTGTTACGCCTGTTATCTTTGCATCAGCAATCATGGCAGCGCCATTAACTATCGCATCATTCTTTAAAGCAAATGCATTTACAAAGTTTATCAGTGTCTGGTTAGACCAAAGTACACCACAAGGATTAATTGTATATTTAATCTTAATTGTACTGTTTACGTTCTTTTATACGAACTTACAAGTTGACCCAGAAAAAATGGCTGAAAACTTAAAGAAAAATGGTTCATACATCGTTGGTGTTAGACCGGGTAAAGATACACAGAATTATGTTAGTACAATATTAAATAGAATTACAGTGTTAGGAGCATTATCGTTAGTAGTAGTTGCTGCGATTCCTCCATTAATGACAATCTTAATTCCAAATATGCCAAGATCAGCAGCACTTGGTGGTACAGGAATTATTATAGTTGTCGGAGTTGCTTTAGAAACAGTAAAAGATCTAAAGGGACGATTAACACAAAGATCATATGCGGGGTTTGTACGTGGAAAATAAATTACATTTATTAATCATGGGACCTGCAGGAAGTGGAAAAGGAACACAGTCTGAAAAGATAGTTGAAGACTACAATGTAGTTCATCTATCAACTGGAGATATGTTCCGAGCTGCAATTTCACAAGAAACTAAAGCTGGTATTGAAGCAAAAGGTTATATTGATCAAGGACTATTAGTTCCTGATGAAACAACTATTGCTTTAGTCGAAGAAAGACTAATGCAAGACGATGTTAAAGATAGAGGATTCCTATTAGATGGATTTCCTAGAACAATACCTCAAGCTGAAGCTTTAGAATCACTATTAGAAAGAATTGAAATGCCGCTTAATTTAATAATAGATCTAAAAGTAGATGAAACATTATTAATTGAGAGAATTTCTGGAAGAAGAATGTGTGAAGAATGTGGAACAATTTACCACATTACTAACAATCCTCCAAAAGTTGAAGGTGTTTGTGATTTAGATGGTGGAAAACTATACCAAAGAAGTGATGATAATGAGGCAGGTTTAAAAGTTAGACTTGAAGAATATCATAAATCAACAGCACCAATTATCGGATATTTTGAAGGTAAATGTGAAGTGTTAGATGTTGATGCTTCAAATAGTGTTGATGAAGTTTATTCAAACATCAATTCTAAATTAGGTAGATTAATCAATGATTAAAATTAAATCACCTAGAGAAATAGAAATAATGCGTGAAGCTGGAAGAGTAACAGCAATGATTCATGAAAGAATCAAAGAGGCTATTAAGCCAGGAGTTACTCTTGACGAATTACAACAAGTTATTAAACACGTTGTAGAAGAAAACGACAGTAGTGCATCATTTTATAAATTATATGATTTTCCAGGTTATGGTTGCTTCTCATTAAATGAAGAAGTTATTCACGGTATACCAGATAAAAGAGTATTACGTGATGGAGATATCTTATCTGTAGATGTCGGAGCCAAATATAAAGGCTATCATGGTGATAGCGCGTGGACTTATCCTGTTGGAGAAGTTAGTGATGAAGCAAAAGAATTATTGTATCATACTAAAAAATCACTATTTAGAGGTTTAGAAAAAGTAAAACCAGGAAATAGAATAGGGGACGTCGGTCATGCAATTCAAAGTTATTTGAGTGATCATGGCTATGATGTACCACGAGAATATACTGGTCATGGAGTTGGAAGCGACTTACATGAAGAGCCATATGTTCCAAATTTTGGAAAAGCAAATACAGGTGTGAAGATACGAGAAGGTATGACATTAGCAGTTGAGCCGATGGCATACAAAATGGGAGCTAATCTAGTTGTCTTAGATGATGATTGGACAGTGGTAACACATAACAAAACTATTAGCGCACATTTCGAACATACTATTGTAGTAACAAAAGATGGATATGAAATATTAACTAAGAATTTAAAGGAGGATCATACGTCAGATGAGTAAAGATGATGTAATTGAAGTTGAAGGAGTCGTAGTCGATACATTACCGGGTACGCAATTTAAAGTGAAATTAGAGAATGGGCATGAGATTTTAGCCCACGTTTCTGGTAAAATCCGAATGCACTACATTCGCATTTTACCAGGTGATAGAGTTACCATTGAAATTTCACCATACGATTTAACACGTGGGAGAATAACATTTAGACATAAATAGTCTTTTAGGAGGAATAAAGCATGAAAGTAAGACCATCAGTAAAACCGATGTGTGATAAATGCCGAGTCATTAGACGTAAAGGACGTGTAATGGTTATTTGTGAGAACCCTAAACATAAGCAGAGACAAGGAAACTAGGAGGAAATAAATGGCAAGAATTGCAGGAATCGATATACCTCGTAATAAACGAGTAGTAATATCATTAACATATATTTACGGAATCGGAAGTAACACTTCAGAGAGAATCTTAACTGACTTAGGTATTGATCACAATATAAAAGTACAAGACTTAACTGAAGAACAAGTTAACGAAATTCGTGAAGTAATCGACAGTATCCCTGTAGAAGGTGATTTAAGAAGAGAAGAAGCATTAAACATCAAACGTTTAATGGAAATCGGATCTAGACGTGGTATTCGCCACCGTCGTAAATTACCTGTAAGAGGACAAAATACTAAAAATAACGCTAGAACTCGTAAGGGTCCTAAGAAGTTAGTTACAGGAAAAGGTAAAAAATAACGGTAGGAGGAAATAACAATGGCAAAAAATAAGAAAAAAGTTACACGTAAACGTCGTGTAAAACGTAATGTTGTTAACGGAATTGCACATATCCATTCAACGTTTAATAACACTATCGTTACAATCACAGATGAAAGCGGAAACGCAATCGCTTGGTCAAGTGCAGGAGCATTAGGATTTAAAGGATCAAGAAAATCAACTCCATTTGCGGCTCAATTAACAGGAGAAGCAGCAGGACAAGCAGCAGTTGATGCTGGAATGAAAAATATATCAGTAAACGTTAAAGGACCAGGACCAGGACGTGAGTCAGCTCTTAGAGCTTTACAAGCAGCTGGATTAGAAATTTCATTAATCCACGATAAGACTCCAGTTCCACATAATGGTTGTCGTCCACCAAAAAGACCACGTGGTTAAAAACAAATAGGAGGTTTTTACAATGGAAAAATTTGAGTTTGCAGATTTTAAAATTGATGAGCTAGTCGAAGATAATAATTATGGCAAGTTCATTATTGAACCTCTTGAACGAGGTTTTGGTACAACAATCGGAAATGCATTAAGAAGAGTTATGTTATCATCTCTTCCGGGTGGAGCAGTATACTCAATGAAGATCGAAGGATTCTTCCACGAGTATCAAGCAATTCCTGGAATTAAAGAAGATATTACAACAATCGCTTTAAACTTAAAAGATTTAATCTTAAAAGTTGATGGAGATGAAGAATATAGTTTAAGAATCAACAAAAAAGGTGGCGGCAAGGTTACGGCAGCTGATATCGAATGTCCTACTGGAGTTGAAGTATTAAATACTGACTTAGTAATCGCGACATTAGAAGACGACAGTAAACTTGATATGGAAATGATGGTTAAAAATGGTAGAGGTTATGTATCAGCTGACGAAAATAAAATTATTTTCCAAGGTTCGACACAAGGAATCGGTACTATTTATACTGACTCAATCTATACACCAGTTGAACGTGTTTCTTATCATGTTGATCCAACTCGTGTCGGTCAAGACGCTAAGTATGACCGTGTAACGATCGAAGTATATACAAATGGTTCACTAACTCCACAAGAAGCAGTTGCATTAGCATCAAAGATTCTTGTAGATCACTTTAGTTTGTTATTAGAAGTTGACAAAATCACTGAAAACTTAGACTCGGTAATTGCTGAACCGGAAAAAGAAGAAGTAAACAAACTTTCATTAATGATGTTAGAAGATTTAGACCTATCAGTTAGATCATATAACTGTCTAAAAAGAGCAAGCATTCAAACGGTTGAAGAATTAGTTAATAAAACTGAAGAAGAACTTATGAAAGTACGTAACTTAGGTAAAAAATCATTTAAAGAAGTTAAAGATAAAGTCGAAGAACTTGGTTTAAGTTTTAGACAAGCGGACTAGTGAAGGAGGAATATTAATATGGGTCATAGAAAATTAGGTAGAAAAACAGATCACCGTAACCTTATGCTAAGAAACTTAGCTACAGACGTTATTGTATACGGTCGTATAACAACAACTGAAACTAGAGCTAAAGAAGTTAGCAAAATGGTAGAAAAGTTAATAACTTTCGCAAAGAAAGGTGACTTACCTGCACGTAGAGAAGCTGCTAAGTTAGTTATGAACGTTAAAGTTAATGACGAACAAACAGCACTACAAAAATTATTTGACGAAGTAGGACCAGCGTATACAGATCGTAACGGTGGATATACTAGAATACTAAAAACATCAAGCAGAAGAGGCGACAACGCTCCTAAAGCTATTATTGAATTAGTATAATAATTAATAAGAGAGAGAAATCTCTCTTTTTTAATACCCTAATAGCCACTATAG
>CAYTTS010000070.1:0-4980 GCA_964440875.1 uncultured Erysipelothrix sp.
AAATCACTTGCAGTCGCCTGATTAACAACAATTATTTGCCAACCAGCTGAAGATCCATTTCCAGATGAGTTGTGATGATTTGAGTATGCAGCTCGGGATTGAGCAGCAACTTCTCCAAATCTTATCGCAGCTCTAGTTAATCTATGCATTGATGGATCACCACTCATTTCACCATATGTATTATTTTTGCACGGCTAATATAAACTCTCATACCTAACTGTTCAAATCTAGCTTTCTCATATAATGAGACCATAAGATTTAATTCTTTTTCAATAAATCCATTACCTGAAGCACCATTATCGCTTCCACCATGCCCTACTTGGATAGCTACATCATAAGTAAAAGAGCGTGGAGCAACACGTATCATAATATTATTTTTCGGATAAGTTATCGAAACATTTCTTCCGGCAATAGTTGAATTACCTAATCTATCCTTACCCTTATTATTTTCTAGTATTGGGGCGTTATTTAGATTTACCGCAACAAGCGTATAAGTACCATCTGCAAGTTTGCTTACATCTAAGTTAAATGAGTATGACTTGCCATCAAGCTTAGTAGCAAGTTCTAACGCTAACTCATCAGATCCATCTTTCAATAATCCAACAGTTGTAATCGGAGTATCACTTACACCAGTAAAACTTATTTTATTACCAGAATACTTCATACTCTTCATTTCATTTGCGTAGACAATTTCATCCTTTTTAATATCATCTTTTTTATTTTCACTATCATCAACTACTTTGTCAGCCACATTATCTTTTGCTTTAATAGTAACTGGTTTTTTATCGGTTTTACAACCGGTTTATTTGGATCTTCAATAACAGAAACTTTTCTTTTAGCGCTTGAGTAATTACCACTACTATCAGCAACTTCATAGATTAATTCATAATCTCCCTTAACTTTTGTATCGACACTGCCCATAACTTTAACATTTCCACTAATATCTCCATCATAGTTATCCATTGCCGTAAAACCTGGTTCTTTATATTCTTTCGTCTCTATAACTTCTAGATCAGATTCCTTAAGTTTCAATTCTGGAGCAACCGTATCCTCTACACCAACTACTCGTCTCACTCTTTTTTCAGGTTGATCTTCAATATCATAAGTTACATAATAAATTCCTACTTTATTAGTTTCAACATTACTTGAGTCAACGTTAACAACGTACTCTCCATGATCTTCTAATATTTCATCATTTAGATAAAGGTCAAACGACTGTTCTTCATACTCGGAAAATACTTCGATCACTTGGTATTTATCACCTTTTAATTTAATTTCAATAATTTTTTCCCTTGTTAATGCGGTAAGCAGTAAAAGCGCTGAAATTACTAATATAACGCCTACAACTCCACCATGATTCTTTTTTTATTTTTTCCCATTATATCATCCTTATCAATAGGAATATAATAACATACGCTTTGTATATATTCTACTTTACTTGCAGATAGTATATAATAGTATTGCCGATTGGAGGAGTATATGAAACTTGAATATTTAAAAGAAGAAATGATTGATGATGCCTATTCAATTATTGAGGATGCTATAGCCTTTTTAGCTGAGCAAAAGATAGATCAATGGCAAGATAATTACCCTAATAAAAATACTCTTATAGTTGACATAAATAATAAGAGTGCTTTCGTTTTAGTAGATGATGAAGGTGACCTTTTAGCATACGCAAGTATTAGTCTGGATAAAGAAATCTTATATGAAGAAATAGATACTTGGAAATGCAATAATACTTATGCCATATTACATAGGACTGCCGTGAATGCAAATTACAGAAATATGGGAATCTTTAAAAGCTTAATTAATGAGATTAGTCTTTACCTAAAAACTTTAAATGTCTCATGTATTAGAATTGATACTCATCCTGATAATAAAATTATGATTAAATCTCTTCAATCTTGTGGATTTATTGAAGTGGGATCAATGATCTATGATCAAGGCTTAAGATTAGCCTTTGAGTTATGTATATGAAGATTGTTAACTTAATACTTGTCTACAATGAATGTTTGTCAAAAATATTAATGTGCTATCGAACAAGTGACCCTTACAAAGATCATTACAACTTCTTAGGGGGAAAACTAGATATTAATGAAGATATGTATCATGGTGCTTATCGTGAGTTATTTGAAGAAAGTGGTATAAGTAAAGATGATATTAAATTAATCCATTTCATGGATTACGATTATCCAATTGATAATTTAAGGATGAATATCTTTTATGGAATACTTAATAAGGAAGTTGACTTAGTCTCTGAAAAGCATCCATTATCTTGGATAGATTTAAATGAAGACTTCTTTAATAGTAAATTTGCCGGTGATGGAAATGTATACCATATGATACAAATAGCAAACCACTATATAAAAAAGACAGAATAAACTTTCTGTCTTTTTTAGAACTCTATTTGCCATAGCATTCGAGCCATCGGCTCTTCAACTAATTTCTTCCTTACTTCCCTAACATCTTTAATGTGATCAGTAATTATAGCATCTGGTTTTTTGGCAAATGATCTTTCAATAATATCAGTCGTATCAACCGACCATATAAAGAGATCTTTATCCATAAGCATTACTTCCAAAACTACTCGTTTCGTTAAGCTAGTGACATCAATTGCGTAAGCATCAATATTCAAGTTTTCTAAACCACCTAAGTTAAAGCCTATTATATAAGCTGTATAAATACTTGGATCAACTTCTTTTGCTTTAAGTATCGCCTCTTTATTAAGTGATTGAAATCTAACCATATCAATCATATCTTTACTATAGACAAGGTCAATAACATTCTTTATAAAGTCATCACTATCTTTTGGATTCACCTTAATTTCTATTAATAGTTTTTGATCTAGTTCTTTGGCTAAATCTAAATACTCATCAAAGCGGGGAATTTTCCCTGTTTTATTTTTATCTTTAATATTTAAATCAGCAATTTCCGGCCAAGTTGTATTTTCTACCTTCTTATTTAATCCGGCAAGTCTTTTGAAGCTTGAATCGTGGAATACTATTATTTCACCATCAGCTAACTCTTGTACATCCAGCTCAACATAATCAACTAAGATATCATTGGCAGCTTTTAGAGATTCAAAGGTATTTTCCACAGCATTATCCATAACGCCACGATGGGAAATGATTGATACATTCTCAATTTCTGTCGTCGGTGTATAAATAATGAAACTATATATACCAATTGCTACTGCAAAAATAGGAATAAAGAATTTAAAGTACTCATTCGCTTTTTTATCATCTATACTAACTAATTCACTATTATAAGAAACTATTGTAAATTGAATATAGTAGATTGAGGTAGTTACATAAGATAATAAGGCAAGAATAACAATTACACTAGCTCCTAATGAAACAATTAAACTTTCAATTCCTATAAAGTTTTTAGCTAAATAGTTAAATAATATAAAAATAATTGATATTACTATTGAAACAATTAAAGCGAATAACGCAACTAATATGTTAAATATAATAATTTCCGACATTTTGTTTTTCGCCTTACTATAACTAATTTGAAGTGCCTCTTTAAAGCTTACATCTTCTTGATAGAAAATAATAAATGTATAGTAATATTTAACATTCAACACAAGCACGATTATTAATACTAGATAGTAAAGTCCTAGAAGTAAATAATTTTGAAAGAAAACCTCAAGTACAAATGATGGTATCTTTAAATTTGAAACAAAATATACTGTTAATCCAATATTTGAGAATGGAAGAACTAGTATTGTATAAAATATTAAAGGTATTGCATCACTTAATTTTAAACGTGATAAGGGTTTTAGGATACCTTTTATATTACCTTTATCAATTGTCAAATTGAAAATAATCAGATTTTGAATTATCGCTAGAACACCCAAGGATATTAATGTGATCAATAGTAGTAATATTGTAAATGGTGAACTTAGTACACTAAAGAAATTTTCATTTGTTATACCCGATAATCCAGCATTACTGATTGCTAAGTTTAGAAAGGTTACACTAACTAACTTAAGAAAAAGATAAGCGATTATTTGTGATATTGAGTAAATTAATATATATTTAAAAATATTATTTTTTAAGGACGCATAAACCTTCTTATAAATATCAATACTTTTCATAATTAGAAGTACTCATTGTAGTATAAGTATATGACACTTATACCCGTTAAAACTAAACTTATTGAAATAACAAATAGTAATGAATATGGGTGGTCTTGAAATGGTAAGTAAATGTTCATCCCATAAAACGAAGTGATGAAAGTAGGTATCGATAGCACTAGTGTGATAGTCGTTAATTTTTTCATAGTTCTATTTAACTTACTGGTAAATAGTGAATCTGATATATCGACTATATTACTTATAATCTTTTGATACATATCAATATTTTTATTAAGCTGATTAATTTCAATCTTAATATTCGCATAATCACTTACATACTCACGGTCATACAAACGATCGATTTTTTCTAAGTTCACAAAATTTACTAACTCACTAATAGCCCCTATTGCCGTTTCATAATATATCAATGTTTTATTCAAAGTAAAATAATTTTGAATATCGCCTTTTTTAACGCCCATATCAATATGATCTTCAAACTTTTCAATATCTTGGTTAATTAAATAAAGTATATCTTCATAGCGATTTAAAACAAATGAAATGAAATCAGTAAAACTAGCACCGTCTTTTAGTGCTTCTATATTAATATCGCTACTATGGTATAAACTCATACCTTCATCATCTACCTTTAGACAGATAGGTTGGAGTATATTGGATTTCTCTGGGTAAGTTACAATAATATATATATCGTCGCCTATAACTCTAATATTAGCCAACTCTTCCGAATCCTCTAATGACTCAATAACATTTGATGGTAAATTTAAATCATCTAAATTATTAAATGCAATTTTCTTCACATTACCACTCCTTATAGTTGTATTATAGGTGCATTCATAGTTTATATCAAATAAAAAAACTAACCGAAGTTAGTTTATTGTAAG
>CAYTTS010000071.1:0-4905 GCA_964440875.1 uncultured Erysipelothrix sp.
GATCATTATATGTTTTAAATGAAAATGATACATACCACTTAAACCCAATTAAAAAGTGAACACCAATCAAGTTTACACTCAATTGAGATTCACTAATTTGAATAAAGATGTGTGGGGTAAGAAATACCCCACATTATCTTGTATTGATTTTATTGGCTACCCCAACTTATCTTGGAATGCCTCTTTATTTTATATAAACTATCTAAGTTTTCTACCTATATTGTAATAATTATTAATCATTTGTAATTTACTTTATATAAATACAAGCCATTTGGCTCAATATTATATGGTGATTTTTTTCCACTTGGGTTATCTAACATTGACTTTAAGGTCATTATAGAAATTTTATTTGCCCCTGCATAAACTACTGCTCCAACTAACATTCTCACCATATGGCGTAAGAAGTTACTACCTTCAATCTTAAAGATGAATAAATCATCCTCTTTAATAATCTCAAAGCGTGATATAGTTACCACTTGATTTCTTTTAACTTCAATTGGTGTTGCATTAAACGATCTAAAATCGTGTTTACCAATAAATATATTGGCAGCTTCTTGCATTTTTTCTAGATTTAAATCAAATTTAGTAAATGTTTGATAATGTCTTGTAAAAAGACTGAACTCTGATTGATTTAAATAGTAGTGATACTCTTTTGAATAAGCACTGTAGCGTGCATGAAAATCATCAGCTACTTCTTCACAACTAATAACTTCGATATCATCTGGTAATGAGTTGTTTAAAGCATTTTTTAAACGATCTAAAGGAATATTGTGGATATTTTCAAAATTAAATACCTGTCCTAGGGCATGTACACCTCGATCAGTTCTTCCACTTCCAATAATTTCTGTTTTTTCTTTATTAATAATACTTATCGCTTTAACTATAGTATCTTCAACAGTTCTTAGATTACGTATTTTACTCTGACTCTGCCAACCTGAATAAGCACTACCGTCATACTTGATAGTTACTTTGGTATTCAAATATAAAGCCTCCCGATAATAAATGTAATCATAACAGTAGCACTTACTAATAATAAGAAAATATCCGCTAACTGAATTTTAAAGATTCGATATCTAGTACGCTCTTCACCTGGACTATATCCACGAGCTTCCATTGCATCTGCAAGTTCTTCAGCACGTTGGAAACTAGAAGCAAATAAAGGAATTATTAAAGCTAATATTGAAGAAATCTTTTCTTTTAAACTACCTTCTTCAAAATCAACACCTCTAGATGCTTGTGCTTTTATAATACGGTTTGCCTCATCAAGTAAAGTTGGAATAAATCTAAGAGCTATTGAAATAATCATTGCAATTTCATGAGCTGGTACCTTAATTACTTTAAGTGGAGCTAGTAAATCTTCAATTCCTACTGTCAAATCCATTGGTTTAGTCGACACAGTTAAGATTGTCGTTAAACTTATCATAATTACAAGTCTTGTTACTATGTATAAGGTTTGAATAATTGCATCAGTATATATTTTAACAAAACCTAAGTTAATTAAAACTGGTCCTGTCTTTATTACTAATACATTAACTACAAATAGAAAAATAACCATAAATAACATTGCACGCATTGATTTCAAAATCATTGTAAATGATACTTTTGAAGATAATAAGCCAATAATTATTAATGTTCCAATAATACCATAGCCAATAAATCCAACATCAATAAATGTAGCAATAATTAAGAGAATCATTGCCACTAACTTAATTCTAGGATCTCTTTTGTGCATCCATGAGTCAAGTGGTAAATAACGGCCAATTGTTACGTTCATACAATCACCTCACTACTTACTTTTTCAACTAAATCTTCCATTGTTAAAACATCTTCTAAATTATTATATCCACATTTTATTAATTTTGTACGAAGTTCAATTAAAGCTGGTAACTCAATTGATAGTGATTCTAAAAGATCTACTCTATTAAAGAATTCACTAACACTAAAGTGCCCTTTTACGCTTCCATGGTCTAAAACAATAACCTCTTCACAGTAATTTAGAACATGTTCCATATCATGTGTAACAATAATTATCGTTTTATCTTCTTCTTTATTTAAATTTTCAAATAGTGCCATCATTTCAAGTGCACCTTGAGGATCTAGTCCAGCAGTAGGCTCATCTAAGACAAGTGTATTTGATTCAAGTGCTAATATTCCAGCAATTGCAACACGTCTTTTTTGTCCTCCTGATAAATCTAATGGTGATCTCTCATAGTATTCCTCTGGTATTTTAACTAATTTTAAATACTTTTTAGCAATTTCTAAAGCATCTTCTTCACTAACTCCAAAGTTTCTTGGACCAAAAGCAACATCTTTTAAAACAGTTTCTTCAAATAATTGATATTCTGGAAATTGAAAGACTAATCCGACATTTTTACGTAAAGCTTTTAATCCTTCAGGCTTAACATCAGCTTCAATTAACTTATCATTAATCTCTAAATGTCCTGATGTAGGTAATAAAAGTGCATTAAAATGCTGAACTAAGGTCGTTTTACCACTTCCGGTAGCCCCTACTATCGCAATAATTTTATTTTCACTAATATCCAAATTAATATCTTTTAATGCTTCAAACTCAAATGGAGTATTTGGATTATATGTATAATTTAAATTTCTCACTTTAATTGACATAATTGTTTAACCAAACCTTCCATATGTATACTATCTTCTACATTTATTCCTTTTTCTTTAAATAATTGACCAATCTTAATAGCAAATGGCACATCTAAACTTAAATTAACTAATTTATCACTTTCAACTAAGACATCATTAGGTTTACCAAACATTGCTATTTCACCTTTATTTAAAACGTAAACATAGTCACTACCAACTACTTCTTCAATATCATGGGTAATTGATATAACTGTTACTTTATTTTTCTCATGAATTTCTTTAATTAATTGTTTAATTTCACGTTTACCTTTTGGATCTAACATCGACGTTGCTTCATCAAAAATAATAATATCTGGTGACATAGCTAAAACACCTGCGATTGCTACTCTTTGTTTTTGTCCCCCTGATAATTTTTCTGGTTCACGGTCTAAATAGTCAATCATACCAACATTTTCTGCATAACGCTTAATGATTTCTTCCATTTTAGATTGTGCGACTTGGGCATTTTCTAATCCAAAGGCAATATCATCTTCCACTGTAGAACCAATAAACTGGTTGTCAGGGTTTTGAAATACCATCCCAATTTTTTTTCGAATTTCTTTTAAATTTTTTTCACTCATTAATAAGTCATCAATATATATTTCTCCAGAATCAGCTTCTAAAAGTCCTATTAATAATTTAGCAACTGTAGACTTACCACTTCCATTATGACCGATTAAAGTTGTATATGTACCTTTTTCCACAGTAAAAGATAAATTATTTACGACTGGATTTCCCTCTTCATAAGAGAATATTACATTCTTAAACTCTAGTTGTTTCATAAGATCACCTTCTAACTAGACTATTATACTATGTTGTATCTAATAACTCAATTGAACATATACTTTGATAAAAAAAAAGACCTTTTTATAAGGTCTTATGCATTTAATGCATTTAATCTACTATTAATTTCTTCGCTAGTTAATTGGTGTTCAATAATATATCTATTTCTCTCGTGTGTACGACACTCATCTGAGCAAGATCTTAAATATTTCTCCTCATTTTCAACACTTGCTAAAAACTGTCTATTACATTCTGGATTTGCACAGTTTACATAACGTTCACATGGTTCATCTGTAAAATAGTCTCTTCCAACAATTTTATGGTCAACACGATTTACAGGAACGGATATTCTTGAATCAAATACATAGCACATACCATCCCATAACTCACCTTGCACTTCTGGATCATAACCATAAGTAACAATACCACCTTCTAATTGGTTTACATCTTCAAATCCTTCATCTTTTAGCCAGCCTGAGAATTTTTCACATCTAACTCCTCCTGTACAATAAGTTAAGATTTTTTTACCTTCTAATAACTCTTTGTTTTCTTCTACCCACTCAGGTAAGTCTCTAAAAACTTCAATATCCGGTCTAATTGCTCCTCTAAAATGTCCAAGATCATATTCATAATCATTTCTCGCATCTAAGACAACTGTATTTTCATCTTGCATTAATTCAAAGAACTCTTTTGGTTTTAAATAGTTACCAGTAGTTTCAAGTGGATTTACATCTTTATCTAATCCTAAGTTAACAAGTTCCGCTTTAACTCTTACGTGTAATTTTTTAAAAGCATGGCTTTCTTCAAAATCAATCTTAAATGGCATCGTTTTAAAACGATCATCATTATTCATATAATCAATATATTTTTGTGTATCTTCAATATTTCCAGAAACTGTTCCATTAATTCCTTCATGAGAAACGATAATTCTTCCTAATAAGTTAAATTCTTTACAAATATTATAATGTTCGTCTCTAAATTCATTAACATTTTCGATATTTACATAGTGATAGTACAATAGTACTCTGTATTCTTTTTTCATAATCAAAACCCTTCTATTATATACAAACGAAATTTTCCGTTTAATTAACTATAATTAGTATTATAAAACTTTTAAATATTTAAGTGAAATATAGTGCCTTTTTGAGTTTTTTCAACAAAATGTCATTTTAGACTTGTAATGTTAGTAATTTAATGTATAATAGTCTATGCGAGTTAAGGGAAGCGAATCTTCTACTCAGAAGAATTAATTCCGAAAAGAAATTCAAAAAAAGATTGACACGCAAATCAAGATATGATATAGTATTAAAGCGCCAAAGATGGAGGATTAGCTCAGTTGGGAGAGCACCTGCCTTACAAGCAGGGGGTCGTAGGTTCAAGTCCTACATTCTCCACCATTCTTAATGCCGACTTAGCTCAACTGGTAGAGCAACTGACTTGTAATCAGTAGGTTGGGGGTTCAAGTCCTCTAGTCGG
>CAYTTS010000072.1:0-4595 GCA_964440875.1 uncultured Erysipelothrix sp.
ATTTATTACATTTTATGAAAACAACGAATTGTTTCATATAAAAAAGAGGAAATTAATCCTCTTTCAAATCAAACTCTTTAAGCAAAAATTCTAAGGCATCCTTTAAACGTGATTTTCTTATCTCATAATATACCCGCTTACTATTATCATCTGAGTAAACATAAAGTAGCCCGGCATTAACCATATCTTGAATGTGATACGAAATTGTCGCCGCACTTAAGTCAAGGTTAGCCGCAAGTTCACGTCCATACTTTCTACCACTTAATAATTCTCTTAAGATATTATACTTACTAAGATCACCAAGTATCTTCATTATATCAACAACATTCTCACTATTAACATTATCGTTTTCAAAAAACTCTTGTGTAAAATGAAGACCTATATAAGATTTATTATTCAAAAACATAATTGAGTTATTTAAAACCAAGCTAAAGTAAAGCTCATTGATATGATCAGATGTTACTACCCCAAACTTATCACTAAAGAAGCTAGCCTGATCACTTGTATCTAATAGTAGCTCCCAATCTTTTGCTAAACTTTCTATTTTATTTAAGACAAGCAGTTCATATTTTTCTATTATTGGAGCTAAACTATCAATAATAAGATTCATCTCCGCAATATAAATATTAGGTCTTTTTAGTATTGATATAAAATTCCATTTATCGGAAGTATCTAAACTAAGTTTATTAACAAAGTCCAATAGATCATCACCTTCATTTATAGATTCACCTTCAAATATAGGAGAGGATATTTCATTTATTAACTTATAAGGATTGTAATTAACGACATCTTTCAATAAAATTCGCACCATATAAGGAAGAAGAACAATAGCATTTTGAGAGTAATCCTTATTTAAAATAAAACTATTGAGGTTTGGAGTTTCATCTTTTATATCTTCAATAATTACTTTCACCTCTGTATAAAGATCATCAACAATAGTTTTCACACCACTATCGACATTAACACTATAACGATCAATCTTTTCCTTATTCATCGTGTTTACAAAAAGCGTATATGCTTCAAAGTCTTTATCTAATCTTTTATCTATCGTCACTTAATTACCCCCTTGATTACTTAGTAAACTTGCATAAAGTGAATCATTTTGTTTTAATTCACTATGACTTCCATACTCTTTTATACTACCATCCGCTAATACAGCAATATTATCTAAATCTTTCACACTACTAATTCTGTGTGAAATAACGATAACCGTTTTATCATTTGAAATACCTTTAATAACATCATTAATAATCTCTTCAGATTCACGATCTAAGGCACTTGTAGGTTCATCCATCAGTATTATCGATGCATCACTCATTAGGGCTCTAGCTATCGCTAAACGCTGACGTTGACCACCTGAGATACTACTAGCTGACTCTCCGACTATAGTATCATAACCTAACTCTAAAGACATAATAAAGTCATGCATATTCACCTTTTTACAAACATTAATAACTTCTGCTAAAGAAACATCATCACGCTTACTTCCAAATGCGATATTTTCAAAGATAGTTTTATTAAACAGTGGGGCCTCTTGCTCAACACTGACAATATGTGATCTTAAACTGTCAAGATTAGCCTCTAAAATATCCCTATCATATAATCTTATGATACCGTCGTAATCATCCATAAGTCCCATTAAAAGTTTAAATATTGTTGATTTCCCTGAACCAGAAGATCCAACAATGCCCAAACTACTTTTACTTTTTACACTTAGATTAAGATCTTTAAGAACTGTTTTATCTTTGTAAGCAAAATGTAGATTTGCTATATCTATAGTTTGTTTATTATCAATTTCTATCGCTGGATAACTCTCTCTAGCATCTTCACTCTCACTATCCAGAAAATCTAAAATACGCTTCGCAGAAATGGATACTTCTAGTAAGAAACTGTAACTACTACCAAAACTTAAGAACATCCAAGATGTCTGTGCTCGCAGTGGTAAAAGTAACATTACTGTCGTAAAGTTAAAATCAGTATTAATACTAAGATAGAAACCTAACATCAAAAATGAAGCCATCGATAACATATTAATAAGTCCTTGATTTAAACTGATAAAGTGTTTAATATTGTCAGCCTTAATTTTAGCATCTTTATACTTATCATTACTAAGTTTATATGTCGATAATATTTCATCTTCGATTGCATATTGTCTAATCATCATCTCATTAGAGATAATCTCTGAGGCAAACATTATTGACTCTTCATCTTTATCTCTAGCATCAATATAAGCCTCTTGAGTCCTATTTGTGTAAATAAGAGATGTGAGGATAATTAATATCCCTAAGAATAAGGCTAAAATACCAAAACGATAATCTATAATAAATATCGTAATTAATGATAGTGTCCCACTTAACAGTGGATTTATAAACATATAGTTTAGCCCTTGAAAGTATAAATTCTCTACAACACTTGCATCCGAGTTAAATAATGTCATAAATTTAGCACTATGCTTACTTGAAATATCAGAACTCTTTTCTCTAAGTGCATGATCAATTAATTTTGTTTTTACTCTTTTCTCACTATTTAAACCACCTATTAAATTAAGTGATTGTCCGATATAAGTTATCGGAAGCAGTGCTAGTGCAAGTAGTAAAATATTAATAATTTCTTTAAAGTCAAAAGTCTTATTTGAAACTTGTTCAAGCCCAACTTGCGATAATAGTCCAAGTGTATAATTTAAACCATAGTTAGCTAGTGCACATAAAATTACTCCAAATAAAGAGATTAAAAATGACTTAGACCCTATTTTTACTATTCGATATAATGTATTAAGCGTTTCTTTTTTACTCATTTTCAATCACCCCTTCTTTATTTTCAATCAAGCTATAGTATTTACCTTTTAAAGACATTAGTTCGTCATGGCTTCCAGATTCTAAAATCTTGCCTTTATCTAAATAGTAGATACGATCAGATGCTCTTAAACTTTCCAAACGATGAGCAATAATGATTCGTGTTTGCATATTGTTTCTTTCATTTAACAATTCATTTATGATAGCTTCACTTTTACCATCAAGAGCACTTGTCGCCTCATCAAAGAGCATAATTTCACCATTGTTTAATAATGCTCTCGCAATACTTAATCTTTGTCTTTCCCCACCAGATAAAAGACTTCCACTTTCACCAACAACTTTATCCAAACTAATATCTAATGAAACACTTTTTAAAACTTCATTTAGTTCTTCATCACAGGCTGAAGGTTTAATATATAAAAGATTATCTCTAACACTCATATTAAATAGATAAGTATTTTGTGATACATTGGAGAATAGTTTTCGATAAGTTTTCTTATTCCAATCAAATATACTCAAGCCCTTAACCTTAATATCGCCACTATTTACCTCATATAGACCACTAATTAGATTAAAGAGTGTCGTCTTTCCTGAGCCACTTTCTCCAACAAGTGAAATTAACTCTCCTTTTGCTATTGTCATACTTAAACCATCAATAATTTTATTCTCATTGTATGCAAATGAAATATTATCAATATCAATTAAAGTTTCGCTGTCTCCAATACCATCTTTAAATTCTTCTTTACTAGCATCAAGTATCGGAAAAATTCTTTCAGATGAACTCATTAATTGCGGGATATTTTGTGCCGAGTTTACAAGTGCTTGTATTTGATCTAATACTAGTGTCGAGATTAGAAATGCACTCATAAAATTAGCTACTGTTATGTAATCCTTAAATACCAAGTATGTTCCACCAATTAAGATATTAACCATTGGTAGTATCGTTAATAAAAATAATGGAAGTTGTATTGAGTATAGGGATAAAACGCCCTTAATCCCCTTATCTCTACTATCTACTAAAGCGTCATTTAACCAACTTGCAACTAAGTTATATTGTCTAAAGATTTTAATAGTACTGCGATTGTTAATTATATCTTGGGCTAAGGCATTTGTTTTTCCCATTGCCATTTTCCATGGCAAAATAAATTTTGATGAGTACTTACTTACTAAGAGTTGCATAAAGATCATTAAGATTATTGGTATAAAGAATAATATTAATAAGCGAAAATCTATTAAAAATATTCCAAGTGATAGTATTGTCATTAATATAAATGACTTTAATAAATCTACACTCATACTAACAGCTACTATTACACTTGATATATCAGAGTTTAAGCGTGCTAAAACATCTCCTTGTTCTTGTTTTAAACTAAATTCATATTTTGACTCAATTAATGAAAGTAGTGTTAATTGTTTTAATCTAGCTCTCATCGTTTCTACCGTTTTACTTTGTAGTCTATCTTTAAAATAATTCAAAAAGACGATCGAAAACTCTATAAAAAGAAATAGTATTAATAATAAAATTATTTTATTACTTACATCACTAATAATACTTTCAGTTATTACTCCAACTAAATTAGAGGATAAAAGCATAAAGATACCACTTATTGATATCATCATTAAAATTATGATTAAGGATCTTCTTACCCTAGTTTCAGTATATATACGTTTAATTTGTTTTATCATGTCAACCTCCATTAAACATCAAGTTAGATAAATATTATCATCAATGTTAACTTCTGTCAAACATAAAAAAAGACCGAATAATCGGTCTATTTATCTTCAATTGGTGTTCTACTTATT
>CAYTTS010000073.1:0-4522 GCA_964440875.1 uncultured Erysipelothrix sp.
AGGAGTAATATTATGGAACAACCAAGACTCTGTGTTAGTTTAGTCCCAATATTTAACCACTTAGAATATGACTATCAAAAAAAGATCTTAGATTTATCTGAGACTGTCCACTATAAAAAAGGAGAAACCTTATTTAATGCTGGAGATATGTCCGATAAGTTATTTATAATTCATACTGGTAAAGTTAAAGTTTATACGATTGATGAACTTGGTAAAGAACATATTTTATATATCTTAACAGCCGGAAAATATATTGGAGAGACAAGTCTCTTCTTAAATGACAAACATACTAATTTCGCCGAAGCTGTTGAAGAGACAAGTATTTGTGTCATTCATAAAGATGACCTCTTTAAATTAATGGATGTACACCCTACTATCTCAAAAAAAATATTACAAGAGTTCGCTAAGCGTTTAGAGCATACTGAAAAACAATCTCAAAGTATGGCTACAGATACTGCTGAAGTAAGACTAATGCGCTACCTTGATGATTTAAGTACATTAAGAAATAATAAATCTTATGTACACTTATTAATGAGCAGAAAAAATCTCGCTAATCACTTGGGTATGACACCAGAAACTTTAAGTAGAACTTTTACAAAACTTGAGAAAAATGAAGTAATTAAGCAATTAAACAATAAAGAAATAATCATTATAAATACGAATTACTTAGAAGCCTTTTAATAAGGCTTTTTTTGTATCTATTTTTGCTTTAATAGTATATAATACTCTAGTTATTTAAAGGAGAGTTTATATGTTTAAAGAAAAATATATCGGAGATAAAGCATTTTATAAAAGAACTTTGTCACTTGCCTTACCAATGATGTTTCAGGGCTTGCTAGTATCACTTGCCAGTTTGATTGACAATATGATGGTAGCAGGACTTGGAGATAGTTTTCTATCGGGAGTTGCAGCAAGTAACAGATTCTTCATTATCTTCAATTACGGAGTTTTAGGAGTTGTTGTTGCCTCAGGTGTCTTTATTGGACAATACCTTGGAGCTAACAATAAAATAAAGATGAAGGAATCATTTAGAGCGTCAATAATCTTGGCCTACATAATGATGATCCCATTCTTCTTACTAATATTATTTAAATCGAATTTAGTCTTGAGTTTCTTTACTAATGATACACAAGTAATTAGTGCTGGAGTGGAATATTACAAGGCGATCGTTTGGACAATGCCATTTCTAACCTTAAGTTTAGTAATTGGTGGATCAATTAGAGCAGTTGGAGATACTAAATCACCAATATTTGCTTCAATTATAGGAATTATCGTAAATATTATTTTTAACTTTTTATTAATTAATGGACTTATGGGTTTTCCAGCATTAGGAGTATTGGGTGCTGGTATCGCAACATTAATTTCAAGAGTTACAGAAATGATCATATTAATTATTATTCTAGTAGTAAATAAGTATGATTTTAATACAAGAATTAAAGATCTATTTAAGATTGATAAGAAATTATTTAAGTTAGTAGCAAAAAATGCATTCAATACAGGAGCTAATGAAATACTGTGGGCTTCAAGTATGGCAGTATTAATGAAGTTTTATGCAACAAGAGGTGCCACAGCAATGAGTGCCTACTCAATTGCAGGTAGTATCTCAGATATCTTTTTCGTTTTATTCAATGGTATGTCAGCAGCAACAGTTGTAATGGTTGGACATGCACTTGGAGCAAACAAATTTGAAGAAGCGAAGAGTAATGGCTATAAATTACTATCATTTAGTGTTTTAATGGCCTTAAGTTTTGGACTTATCTTAATAATAATATCAAACTTAGTTCCATATATTTACAAAGACATAACACCTGAAGCACAATCACTTGCAATTAGTTTGTTAAGAGTTATTGGTGCCCTCTTCTGGGTATTTATGTACAATATTCAAATACTCTTTATGTTAAGAGCTGGTGGAGATTCATTTAGCGCATTTATTATGGATTCAGGATTTATGTGGCTAGTTAATATTCCAATCGTTTTCTTCTTTACATACTTTACAGATATACCGATTGTCCTTTTATACATAATTGGTCAAACAACTGATTTAATTAAACTAACTGTATCTACTTCAGTCTTTAAAAAAGAGAAGTGGGTAAAGAATGTAACAGATTTTAACTAAAATTACATTTTAGGCTTGCCTAACCATATGCATGTATGCTATACTTATCAAGCAGTAAGGAAGTACTAGCTGCATGCATATACTAATTAAAATTAATTAAAAGAATTTCAAAAAAGTACTTGCAAACAAAACTCATCTATGTTAATATAGATAAGCGCTTGCCTGAATAGCTCAGCTGGTAGAGCAATCGGCTGTTAACCGATCGGTCACAGGTTCGAATCCTGTTTCAGGCGCCATTAAAATTAAATTTATTAAAAGCCGAAATAAACGGCGCGTTGGAGAAGCGGTTAACTCACCAGCCTTTCACGCTGGCATCCACGGGTTCGAACCCCGTACGCGTCACCATTTAATAAATTAACACCCTCTAGAAATAGAGGGTTTTTTATTGCGTAAAATGATATTGTGAATGCGTTAATTAATTTTCACAAAGCCTTACAATAGAAGTCACCCTTCACATTACTATAATATATACTCATATAGAATGAGGTTATAGAATGAAAGAATTTAAATTTGGAATATTTACCTTAGGTGATCATGTCTTTGATGCAGCTACAGGTGAAAAAGTAAGTGAGCAAGAACGTATGGAAGAGATTATTGAAATGGCTAAGTTAGCAGAAGCAAATGGTTTCGATTTATTCGCAGTTGGCGAAAGCCATCAAGAACATTTCATATCACAAGCACACGCACTCATACTTGCGGCAATTGCAAGAGAAACAAAAACAATCGAACTATCAAGTGCTGCAACTATCATCTCTACAAGTGATCCTGTACGCGTGTACGAGAACTTTGCAACATTAGACCTATTATCTAATGGAAGAGCCGGAATCGTCGCAGGACGTGCTTCTAGAATCGGTTTATTTGATTTGTTAGGTTATGACTTAAAAGATTACGAAGCACTCTTTGAAGAGAAGTTTGAACTATTACTAAGACTTAATGAAGAAGCAGTAGTTAGTTGGGAAGGAAAATATCGTAAACCTTTAAAGGATGCGGTACTATACCCAAAACCACTAAGTAAACTGCCAATATGGCGTGCTGTTGGTGGACATCCCGAAAGTGCCAGAGTAGCAGGAATTCAAGGTGTACCAATGATGCTTGCAACAATTGCCGGACCTGTAGCCCACTTTAATAGAACAGTAGATGCCTATCGAAAATATTTTAGTGAATATCAAAGTGATTTAAAAGATATGCGTGTCGGTATTACAAGTTTACTCTATATTGAAGAAGATAAAGATCAAGCATATCGTAACTACTATAAGTATATTGACCATGCCTTTAAACAAGCAAATGGACATGGATTTAGTCCTGAAATATACGTAGATACATTAGATATTAGAAACTCACTTTTAGTTGGAGATACAGAATTAATAATTGAAAAATTAGTTTACCAATATAAAACATACAAACATGAAAGACAACTCTTTCAAATGGACTTAGGCGGAATACCTTTTGAAAGAATCAAAGAAGAAATAGAAATATTAGGAAGAAAAGTACTTCCAGTTGTAAGAGAAAGAATTAAAGAGATAGATCGTGAGGAAGCAAATGAAAATACTAATAATTAATGCCTCCCTAAGCGGAAGCAAAACAGCAAAAGCAATAAGTAGCCTTAAATTCTCAGAAGAGTTTACTACTGAATATATAAACCTAAAAGATTTAAATATGTCATTTGCTGATGGGAGAGATTTTAGAGAATATAATAATGATAATGAACTTATCGTTAATAGAATGATTGAAGCTGATGCTATTGTTATTGCAACACCAATATTTCAAGCATCAATACCCGGCGTTTTAAAAAACTTATTTGATCTTTTACCAATTAATGCCATTTCAAATAAAACAGTTGGAACAATAATTACAGCAGGATCAAGTAGACACTACTTAGTCGCTCAACAACAATTAAATCCAATCCTAAATTACTTGAAAACAGACTTAATTAATAAGTATGTGTTTTTAGAGGGAAGCGACTTTACTATTGATGGAATTAGTGAAGATATTACTATGCGACTTGAATCATTAACAAAAACGATTGAAGATAGGGTCAAAGATAATAAAGCTAAAGAAAAAGCTAATTACAGCTTCCTGTAGGTTAATATATGGAAATAACGAACACAAACATTAGTGAGTATATAAATGCGCTAGAAGAGCCTCGAAAGAGCGATATCTTATACTTGCTTAATCTCTTTCAAGAGATTACAAAGAAAGAAGCTAAACTTTGGGGAAGTATTGTTGGATTTGGTAATATTCACTACAAGTATAAAACGGGAAGAGAAGGAAATATGCCGCTTATCGGATTAGCAAATCGTAAAGTTGCGATTACCTTATACCTATCATACTCAATTAGTGAATATCCTGAGTTAGAAAATTTAGGTAAGTACAAAGTAAGCAAATCATGTTTATATATAAAAATTA
>CAYTTS010000074.1:0-4327 GCA_964440875.1 uncultured Erysipelothrix sp.
TTTATTTTGTACAAACGAGAACCAAAATCACCGATATATCTAACCTTATCACTATACTCAGTACCCGAGAACTGTAAAGTAAGCCTTAAGCCTGCATACATCAGTTCATCACCGTATACATGTCTTTTTTCAATTTCTCGAGCATAGAGGTAGTTTCTAATTAAGGTAGAGTTAGTTAGTCCATTCATCTTTATATCAAAGTGAAGTTCCTCATTAACAAGTGGTCCAAATACTTCGCCATTAATATATTGTTTTCTTGTAATTAAATCATATACATAATTGCTGTTTAAACCTTTTAGTCTTATTACTTCATAACCTGGATTACTCTCTTGTAACTTTTGATAATAAGTTAGTATCGATTCATTTTGATCCTCGCTAACTACCTGATAGATAATATTATTAGATTCAAATTGTGACGATATTTTATATAAATTTCCAAATTGTAAAAGTTTTCTATTTTCTTTCTATCTTAATTGATGATTTTTCAGGTGATATGATTGAGGAAAATGAAGAGTTTCCAAAAACAGATGCAGCTTATATTAAGAAAATGTTAATGAAAGTAAATAAATCAAATGGAGCGATTAATCCAATTGATCTTCCAAGAATGAGATATATTTTCATGAAATATAAAATGAATATGTTAGATGCAGAAGATTTGTATACTAAGTATTTTGGTGGCTGGGGTGGTGAGGCAAATAACAGTAGTGATTATGCACTTGCCTTAGTCACTGTTAAGGATGATAGTATTACTGTTAAGCATGTATTCTTAGATTCGAGCTTAGATTATGAGGATATTTATAATTTAGAAAGATAATATTACTTGCAAATGATTTCGAGTTAGCATATACTAACTATGACATAAATTTGAAGTTAAAAACTTCCCAGACCGCCATCCACGGTCTGTTTTTTTTGCTTTAAACTTGCCAATGGTACTTATATAAGTTAATATAGTAATGCGAATGAGTCGCAAGGAGGATGAGATGAAAAAAATAATGATAATACTATCACTTATTTTATTTTTAAGTGGGTGTAGTGTTAAAGATGAAAAAACTAAAATGCAGATAGTAGTTACCTTATTTCCTCAATACGACCTAATCAAAAGAATTGTTGAAGATAAAGCGGAGGTAATTCTTTTGCTTCCACCAGGAGTTGAAGCTCACAGTTATGAGCCAACACCAAAAGATATCGTAAAAATAAATGAGAGTGATATCTTTGTTTACACTAGTGATAACTTAGAGACATATGCAAATAAAATAGTGAATAGTTTAGATAATAAAGATTTAGAAGTGATTGAACTTATTAGTGAAGTGAATATCGTTGATTATCATGATCATGAAGATAGTTTACACGATGACCATGACCACGACCATGATCCTCATTTTTGGCTTGATCCTGCACTTATGGCAGAGATGAGTGATTTACTATTATATTACTTAGTCAAATATGATCCGGGTAATTCAGAATTGTATATCAAAAATGCTAAGGTTGAGAAAGATGCTTATTTAGCATTAGATGAGAAATTTAAAAATCTTTTTGAAGAGTACACTAACGATGAAATTGTTTTTGCAGGCCACTTTGCTTTCGGTTATTTTGCTAATAAGTATGGTTTAGAATATTTAAGTCCTTTTGAAAACTTAAATGAAAATTCAGAACCATCAATTAAAAAGATTAAGTCATTAGTTGACTATATTAATAAGAATAGTATTAATGTTATATATTTTGAGGAGTTAGTTGATCCAAAACTTGCCAGAATGCTTAGTAGTGAGACTGGGGTTAAAACCTTAATGCTACATGCAGCTCACAATGTTAGTAAGGAAGAGTTGAAGAATAATGTCTCGTATGTCGAGATTATGGAAAGAAATTACGATAATTTGAAAGTAGGTTTATTTGATGAGTAAAGAAATTATAAAAGTAGAGAATTTGGACTTTGCTTATAATGGTGTCAATGTCTTAAATGATATTAATTTTAGTATTGATAAAAATGATTATGTGGCAATAGTTGGGCCAAATGGTTCGGGAAAAACTAGTTTAATTAAATTACTTTTAAATATTAATAAAACTAATATAGGTAGTATTTATATAGATCAAGAATTAAAAATATCATATGTTAATCAACAAGTATATTCACATCATAAAAACTTTCCTATTACCGTCTTTGAGGTAGTTAGAATGGGTTTATATGAGGCGAGTAGTCCATTTAAATTTTATAGTAAAAATGACAATCATAAGGTAGATGAAGTATTAAGAGACTTGGCTATTTATAATTTAAAAGATGAGCAAATGAGTAACTTATCAGGTGGTCAAAGACAACGGGTTCTATTAGCTAGAAGTATTATTAATCGTGCAGACATACTAATATTAGATGAGCCAACAAGTGCGCTAGACCCAGAGTTTAGAGATGAGTTTTATAAACTGATAAAAAAATTAAATGATAGTGGTATTACAATAATTATAGTTTCACACGACTTAGGTGTTCTGGCTAAATATATAAATAAGGTTATGTATATAGACCATACGATTAAGTTTTATGGAAGTATCAAGGATTATAATGATCTTGAAAGTGAATATGGTGAATTAGTATGAATATCTTAATCGAAGTATTTGAAGCTTTACAATATGGATTTATTTTAAGAGCACTACTAGTAGGTTCACTCATAGGCCTCTCTAGTGCCTTCTTAGGGGTTTATCTTGTAATACTTAGACAATCTATGATTGGGGATGGTTTAGCTCATGTAAGCTTCTTAACGATCGCTATAGCGTTAGTCTTAAATAAGTCAACTATCTTAGTTTCACTTCCGCTAGTTATATTAGCCTCAATATTAATAATGATTTTAGATGAGAGATATAATATTAGTAATGATTCTGCTATTGGACTTATTTCTTCCTTCTCAGTTGCTTTGGCAATAATTATTTCTTCACTTGCAAGTGGTTATAATGTTGATCTTTATTCATACCTTTTTGGAAGTATTTTAACTATCACTGAGATTGATGTTTACTTAAGTATCATATTATCAATTGTAGTTGTTGTTTTAATTGTATTGAACTATAACAAATTATTAATAATGAGTTTTGATAATGAGTATGCGAGTGTAATTGGTATTAACGTTCGGAGAATGAAATATTTATTAGCTATACTAACAGCAATTACTGTTGTTCTTGGAATTAGGGTAGTTGGTACTATGCTAATATCAAGCTTAATTTTATTTCCGACTTTATCAGCTCTTCAAATATCGAGAAGTTTTAAAGAGACAATTAAGTATGCTAGTATTATTAGTATTTTTTCAGTAGTAGTCGGTGTTTTCTTATCTTATATGTTTGACCTTCCAACAGGGGCAAGTATTGTTATAATAAATAGTATTATCTTCGCTATTCTTCTAGTGAGAGGAAGACGTGTATGATTAAACGAATTCTTAAAAATAATGATATTGTCGCAACAAAACATCGAGTTGAACTATTAACACTCATGACGAATAATGATACATATCTTAGTGCTTATGAATTAGAGAAATTAATGAATAACTTAGATATTTCAACAATTTATCGTAGTCTAAACTTATTTGAAGAAAAGGGCATCATTATAAAAATGTTTAATAACGAAGAAAATCTATTTAAGTATAAGTATCTAAAACAAGATCATTACCATTATTTAAAATGTATTAACTGTAATAAGAAAATAAAGATCGACTTTTGTCCGATGAATATTTATGATCAAAGTGATGTCAATAAAAACAACTTTAAAGTCGTTGATTATGTATTTGAGTTATATGGTTATTGTGAAACTTGCCAATCAGTATTATAATGTAAGTATAAGGTGAGGTGTAATGATATGAGAGAATTCGAAATACTAAGAGCACGTGTTGAAGAAATTGTTATTGATCATGATTACCGATTACTAAAAGTACTTGATAGTGATGAGAATGAATATACATTAAGATTAGATAAATCATCAAAAATAATAAATGATGAAAATTATAATGAGGTTAGTTTACAAAACTTATCTATTAACTTACCGATATATGTATACTTTGAGAAAGTAAACTCTTTAAGCAGTGTGATTGATCCATTATTAATTGTTTTAGCTCAAAATGAAGATAATCTAAGTCAAGTTATTGGATACTTCGATGATGAATTATACAATAAAGACTATGATATTAGAATTAATGAGGCTAGTTTGAAATTAGTTGAAACTTTAGATCGTTATGATTTTTTAAGTAGTCATCTTAAAAATCGTAACTTAATTGTTTTTTATCAAGTTACTACAAGATCAATACCGGCAATTATTAGTCCAATAAAAATATTCATTGTAGACTAAATTAAAAGACTTCAC
>CAYTTS010000075.1:0-4233 GCA_964440875.1 uncultured Erysipelothrix sp.
CTAAGTAAGTTTTATATCATCTTCTCTAGATGTTTTAATTTCAAATGTAAAATAATAATATTTATAAATTATTAGAAATATTATAAATACTTTCACCCATAATTTATCAACTAACATTAATGGAATCATTAACATTATTGAAGCAAAAGAAAGTATTAATATTTTATTTTTTAATGTCATTGAACGATCATTAACAAACTCCTCAACATTATTTTTATACAATTTTGTACTTCTGAAGTAGTCATTGAATCTTTTTGATCCACGGCCAAAACATGCTAATGCTAATAATAGAAACGGTGTCGTTGGAAGTATTGGTAACATTACTCCAACAGCTCCAAGAGCAGTAAAAATAATTCCAAGCATTATATAGATAAATTTCATTTACTCGCTCCTCTTCCTCTATAATCACTGATAACATGGGATATTGTATAAATTGGATGTTTAAAGAGAAATCTTGGTCCGGAATATTTCATAACCTTTCTCATCACTTCTTTATAATCAACCTTATAACATGGTGTTGGACAATTAACACAAAATAAAGTTATGCCAATATAGGGACATTTACTCGTTCTAAATTTTGAGTATTCCATTAAGTCAATGCAATCATAACATAATTCAGTTGATTTACTATGATTATATTTACAGTACATCTTTATCATCTTTTCACTAATCATATGTTTTTTATCTCTTCTTAATTGCATTTCCATTATGATTTTCGCTCACTCTCTAACTTAATAATAGTATCAGAAATACTTAATGTTTTTTCACGGTGACTAACTAAAATTATTGTCTTATTTGCCTTCTCATCATCAATTGATTTCAGTATTATACCTTCATTTAAACTATCTAAATTTGAAGTTGGCTCATCTAATAACAATAAAGGTGCTTCATGTAGAAAGGCACGTGCTAAACCAATTCTTTGGCGCTCTCCCCCTGATAAGGTTGATCCCATTTCTCCAATAATAGTTTCATAACTATTTGGTAAACTCATAATAAATTCGTGAATAGAGGCTTTTTTAGCAGCAAGCATTACATCATTCAAACTAGCATTCATATTAGCTATTTTAATATTATCTAATATTGATTTATTAAAGAGAACGGTATCTTGAGTTACAAAACTCTCCATCGCTCTTAGATCGGATGTATTAATATTTTTCAGATCTTTTTTATTAATTTTAATACTCCCACCATCAATATCCCAGAAACGCATTAATAGACGAAGTAAAGTACTCTTACCACTTCCAGATTTCCCCATTATGCCTGTAATTTTATTTCCCTCTATATTTAAACATAAATAATCTAATATTAACTCTTCATCATATGCAAAAACAACATTATAAACTTCAATTTCACCAAAAGATGATTTTTCTTTATTAAAGACTTCCTTAGTGATCGGCTCTTCATCAAGTATATCTAAAACACGATCTGCCGCTGCAAAAGTTTGAATTAAATTATTTGATAAATTAGCTAACGCAGTAACAGGACCAAAAGATGAAATCATACTTACAAAGGCAATTAATAGACCATCAAAACCTATTTGATTACTAAGATATAAATTAAATCCTATAAATAAAATAATTAGTGAGAAAATCATTATTGAAGATGACAATAGCGCATTTGTTAAACCCTCATAATCTTTTGTTTCTTTAAGTGATTCATTTAAAATTAGAGTTTGATCTCTTAATTGATTTTTTATATCATCTCCATAACTGTATTGTGAGACTTCTCTTAAACCACGTAAACTATCTAACACTGTCGATGATAGTTCCCCAACATTATTTCTATATTTCATACCAGCTTGATATCCAAGTTTAGTGATAATTAATGGAATAATAACACCTACAAAGATATAAGCAATTAGAGCGATCACTCCTAAAATAATATTTATCTTGCCGATAAATAGCGTCATAATAATTACAACTAAAAAGGCAATTGCAACAGGAGAAATCGTATGAGCATAGAATACTTCAATCAATTCAATATCAGTAGTAATCATAGAAATTAAATTTCCTTTATCTTTAACCTCTAATTTTGCAGAAGCTAATTTTCTTAATAATTTGAAAACATAATCACGGATAATAGTAGTAATTTAAAAGCAATATGATGATTTGCAGCTTGTTCAACATAGCGTAAAATACCACGTAAAATCGCAAATATCAGAACACTAACAAAGATAAATCTTAATGATAATACCGTATTGATATTTAATATGTTTAAAAGTGCGTAAGCTCCAAAAATCGGAATAAAGATTGCTGTTAGAAAACCTAAGGTTCCCATAATTATTGCAAGTACCATTATTTTTGCAAGTGGTTTTACTAATGCTAAAAGACGAACCGTAATATTTAAACCACTACGACGATTTTTATTCATTTGCACTACCTCCTGAATATTTCTCATATACACTTTGAGAAATAAATAATTCACTATATTTACTATTGTTTGCAAGTAATTCTTGATGACTACCTTTTTCAACTAATTTTGTATTATCAATCACATAAATATTATAAGCATTAATAGTATTGGCTAGACGATGTGATATAACAATTACGATCTTTACTTTACTTAATTTCTCAACAACATTCATAATAGCAGACTCGCTTTCAACATCAATATTAGATGTTGCTTCATCAAATATATATACATCAGCATCACTTAATAGAGCTCTCGCTAATGACAATCTTTGTTTTTGTCCACCAGATAAATTAACTGCGTTAGATAATAATTGCGTATCTAAGCCTTTTTGTGAATCTAAGAATTCATCTAATCTAACTTCTTTTATTGCCTTCATTAAATCTTCATCACTTAACGATTTATTAGCCATTAATAAATTATCTCTAACACTGCCTTTAAATAGGAAGTCATTATGAGACACTAACACAAGTTTATTTGCTAATGAATCAAATTTAAAATTTTTAATGTCATTATCATTTAAAACAATATCTCCAGTATAGTTAGTATTTTGTAGTGATAATAATTTAGCAATGGTGCTCTTTCCAGAACCACTTTCTCCTACTATCGCACTCATACCAACTGAAAAATCCATCTTTATATCATTTAGGATGACTTTGTCATCGACATATGAAAATGATAAATTATTAATTGATAAATTATTTATATTAAAATCGATTTCTTCTTTTCCATACTCAATATTATCTAATGATAAAAGTGAGAATATTTTATCACTTGCTGCCATACCATTCATAGCAATGTGGAAATATGAACCTAGTAAGCGTAGTGGAATAAAGAACTCTGATGAAAGTAGAATAATACTTAACGCATATGCAAAACTAAGATTACCTTTTAAAAATTGATTGCTGACAACGATAACACCTAAGGCAGCTCCACCAAATGCTATTAAATCCATTACAGATATTGAATTTAATTGCATAAATAAAACTTTCATAGTAACGACTCTAAATCGCTCAGCCTCTATGTTCATCTCAATATTCTTAGCTTCATCTGCTTCATATATTTTTAGAGTAGTTAGTCCCTCAATATTCTCTAAAAAACTATCTCCAAGAGTAGTATATTGTCCCAATACTTATTAAGGAGCTTCTTAGCAAACTTTTGAACAAGTACAATTGAAATTGGAATTAAAGGAACACAAATAAACAGAATAATTGCTGATTGGAAATTTATAAATGATATTACAACAAATAAAGTAATCGGTGCCAGTAAACTATAAAAGAGTTGTGGTAAGTATCTACCAAAATATATCTCCAGTTGATCAACACCTTCGACTGCTACCTGAACTACTTCTGAGGTACTTATTTTTTCACTGTATGCTGGACCAAGTAATAATAATTTAGAATAAATTTTATTTCGTAAGTTCAACTTAACATTCTCGCTTGCAAGATAACTAAATCTTGAAGCAATTAATCCACAAACAATTCTAATTAAAATGAATAAAAATAAAATTAAAAACTTAACTCTTAAATCTTTGACTAATAATCTATTATTCAAAGCGTCACTTAATATATTCGCTACACTAAAGATAATTACAATATTAGCTAAAAGTGAAATCCACTGTGCTACTACATTCAATATTACATACTTTAGTTAGTTATCAACTTCTTTGACAAGTCTTTTATCTACCATCTAATAACCTCCTGTTAGCATTGGCTAACTACAAAAGTATACGATATCTTAGATAGAAAGTCAAAATAATTCAAAAAATCAAGTTTAATGCTCAAGTAAAGTATTTAATACATAAATAAACCTATTTACAGTTAT
>CAYTTS010000076.1:0-3973 GCA_964440875.1 uncultured Erysipelothrix sp.
GTTTTACGTTTTGTCCAAAGCGGAGCTATTAAAGTTTTAGAATCAGCATCGCCAGTTAATCTTTCAATAATAATATCTTCATCAATTAACTCTAATTGAGAGGCAACAATATCAACATACTCCTCTAAAGATAGTAAATCAAAAGGTTCTTTTAAATAAGCTTGTCCAAGTCTTGAATCACTAACTAAGTGAAGCATATGAATCTTAATGGCATCAACCTTTAGATCAGAGAGTTGCTTAGCATTATTTAACATCGACTCTCTACTCTCATTAGGTAGGCCATTAATAAGATGGACACAAACTTTTAAACGAGTCTTCTTTAGTTTTGATAATGTATCAATAAAAACACTTGTCTTATAAGCACGATTAAAGTCTTCGGCAATCTCATCATTAAATGTTTGTAGTCCAAGTTCAATCCAAATCGGTTTAATATCACAGAGTGAATCAAGAAAGTTGATCATTTCATCATCTAAACAATCAGGTCTTGTCGCAATATCAACCGCTACAACTTCCTCCATAGCAAGAAAGGGCTGTAACATTCTATTTAGATTATCAACAGAAGTATAAGTATTAGTGTAAGCTTGAAAATAAGCGATCGTTTTACTATCAGGCCATTTCCTTAGCATGACTTCTTTATTAACTTCATATTGCTTTAATAAGGACTCATTACGAGCGCCAATAAAGTCACCACTACCATGACTGCTACAAAATGAACAACCTCCATATGCAACGTGACCATCACGGTTAGGGCAGTTTAAATTTGCATCTAAACCAACTTTAGAAACTTTGCTGTTAAATTCTTTTTTACTATAATAACTAAAACTATAATATCTAAGATTAGTATCACTATTTTTAAATGGATTAATAATATCATTCCTTTTTTATTATTATAACATAGCTAGCCTAATGTAAATTTACATTGTTATGAAAAGATTTCATAATATGAATGTAAAAGTGTTGACTTTTCAGAAAATGTCATGTATACTTGTATTAAGTGATAAATAATCACACATAAAACTTCCTTTATCCACAATAATCATTGGAAGCAAATAATCAACAATCCTTTGCTAAATTTCTTCTTTTTTCATTATTTCTAAATAACGTTGATTATCAAAGTAAAAAAGACACATTCCTAAGTGTCTTTTTTTATGTTGTAAAAGATTATAGATTAAGTAGATGCAATACAATAGACTGTATACAATGAATCACTATAATGATATAATTATTTAAATTAACGAAATTTAAAAATAAATATTTCTAGTAATAAGTAAATTTGCATTTTGGGGGAGATGGGGATTTTATATGTTTATTAAAAAAAGTTATTTAACGATAGTTTTAACTGTTTTTACTCTACTTATTACGATGTTTACAAATCAAACGATAAATAGTGTGAGTGTTAGTGATCTTGACTTATCGATAGTAGAAAATGATTTATTAAGTTTTAATATAAATGTAAAACCGGAAGAAAATCATCTCATCTGGAATCTTTATTCTAAAAAGAAATCAATAGATACAAACTTAAGTATTGAAATACTTAACTATACTGATGACTTAGATATAATAGAAAATAATCAAATGATTATAGAAGATAATATTATTGAAGTAGCTAATGACACTTTAAATAATCAGATAATTATTAAAACTAATAAGAATTTTTATAATCTGAATTTAAAACTTAAGCTAGTTGGGCTTGAAGATGAGATACTATATCTTCAAGATTTTTTAATTGATTTAAGAGATTATAAACAAGCTGAAGAAGATAAGATAATTAATAATAAACTTAATTTAAATTCATCTAATAATAACTCTCCATTTATATATACTACTGATGCTTTTGGTCAGTACATTCAGCACTACATTGGAGAAGAAACCTTTAGAAACTATAATTACTCAACTAAACAAATTGATCAAGGAAATGAACCAGAGATAATTAATGCAATAACAGATGGTAGTGAACTAAATTTCTTTAATGGTTATCATTATTATCCATGGACTAAAGGAGACAAAGTTCAGTCAAGTATATTAACGAGTCAAATTGTTAGTGAATCAGAAAATACTGGTATATTCGATGTTGAACTAGATGTTATTGGTGGGGCAACAGAGATAATAGAAGAACGAGATATTATGTTTGTTTTTGATAAGTCTGCTTTGATGAATGATAAAATTGACAATAATAAAACTAGATGGGATTACTTAACTGCAGCTATAAAACTTTTTTCAGAAAAACTATTAGTTCACGGCAATGATAAGATTAGAATCGGAATGACTAGTTATGGAACCGATTCAAAAGGGGCTTGGGCAGATTCCGCAATGTTTTCAAGTAACAAACACACATTTACCAGTCATGTTCAAAACATTATAAATCATGAAATGATTCATCAAGACAAAGCTAGACCGAATGAAAATTCACAGTCGCCAACATTTTTAGGAGTAAAGACTGCAGTAGAGGCAATTAATAATCGTCCACTAAATGAACAAGGACGAAAAGTCATGATTATTCTTATCACTGCATCATCATCAGATATAATGCCATATGATAATTATGAAACGTCAATAACTTCAAGTTACAATAACAGCAAAAAAATAACTAGCTATCGACTTCCGATATCTAATAATGGCTATGACATTTCTACGATTAGTGATAAGAATGATCTAATAGTTGAAAAATTAGTTGAAAGTCTTAAAAATACTACAAGGATCGCAATGGGAATAGGAGAAAATGATGATAGAGCTAGTCTTTTGAAAGCTTTCTCGGGGCATGATTATCGCGAAAATAATGCTTATAATCATTTAGTTAATAGTTCCGATGATTTACACGTAAGTTTTGAGGTTATTAAAAGATTAGCTTCAGGGTCAACATCCTCTTTTGATCTTGGGACCTTAGAGAATCCTTTAAGTAAGGATGTTGTCTTAATTAGTCAAGATATTGAACTATCAGCTATTACGGTTAATTATGACTATTATCAAAATAATTATTATTCAATAACAGAGTTTTCTAAAAACCAACAACCTCAGTATATTAGCAATATAAAGATGGACATTGGATATGAAGATGAATTACCACCAATAATAAAACTTAGTAATATTAATCTTGGGTCAATTGGTAATAATAGAATGGGATTAAGGATGAAATACCAAATTAAATTGTCTGATGAAGTTGAACTCGATAATTTCAGGTTAATAAATCATGGTGAAGGTAGTAAGGTTAAAGCTTATAATTACGATGATTCTGTATACTTTGCTACTCCTTCTATAAGAAAAATCAGTTACACAGATAAAACAAGAGATGTTTATTTTAATAAGAAGAGTAATGGTGAAAATTTAAAAGGAGCAGTCTTTAATTTATATGAAATAATTAATGGCGAGAAGCGCCATCTTACATCATCTCAATCTGATAATGAAGGAAAAATTGAGTTTAAGTATCTTGGTAAGGGGGATTATATTTTAGAGGAAGTTCGAATGATTGGTTTTGATGATCTTGTTCCCATTGAATTTAGTATCAATGAGGATATGGAGATTGAAGGATTAAATGACAAGAATATTGAAAATATCTTGAATCCATATAGACTAGTGGTCAATAAAATGGATAACAATGAGATAGCATTGGCTGGTGCCAAGTTTGAGTTATGTAAGCTAGCTGATATTAATAATTACCTTGAAGTCATAGAAGAAGATTCAATCTTTACATTTTCGGATCTTTCTGTCGGTGAGTATATACTCAGGGAAACTATCGTTCCTGATGGTTATGTTTCAATGAAGGATCAAACTATCGTTATTAATCATGATGCTAGTGTATTAATAAATGGTGAACGATACGCCTTTAATGAGGTGTCTTATTTGGAAGATAGTCCTTATTCTCTGAAAGAAGAAGTAGCTGAAAATGATAGTAAAGTCAATGTGATAACTTTTGATGCTATTAATATTAAGAAAGGTATACTGCCAAGTACAGGGAGTAACAAAATGTTTATGTATT
>CAYTTS010000077.1:0-3763 GCA_964440875.1 uncultured Erysipelothrix sp.
GTTGTATAAGTATTAGTGACACCTACTTTAGAAACGAATTCTGTATCTCCAACTACAGAGTATAAGATAGTTTCAGATCCAAGTAGTTCATGTACAGTAACAGTAGACTTAATGAGTGCGTCTGCATATGTTGCTTTTGCCACGTTAGTTTCGTGAATATCTTCAGGTCTAATTCCGAATATAACCTCTTTACCTTCATAGCCTCTTTCCTTTAATGTATTGTATTTACCTTCAGGAATTTTCAATTTCATTTCTTTACCAACTACATACCCATCTTCTATTCTTACATTAAAGAAGTTCATTGCTGGTGATCCGATAAAGCTTGCTACAAACACGTTTGCAGGGTGGTTATATACATTCTTTGGTGAATCTATTTGTTGTATAAAACCATCTTTCATTATTACGATTCTATCAGCCATTGTCATTGCTTCTGTCTGGTCATGTGTAACATATATAGTAGTTGTTCCAAGTCTTTGGTGTAATCGACTTATCTCAGCGCGCATTGCAACTCTCAATTTAGCGTCAAGGTTACTTAATGGCTCATCCATTAAGAATACCTGTGCATCTCTTACAATTGCTCTACCAAGTGCAACACGCTGTCTTTCTCCACCTGATAAAGCGGCAGGTTTACGATCTAAGTAAGTGCTTAATCCAAGTATTTCAGCGGCTTCTTTTACTTTTACGTCTATCTCATCTTTTGGCATTTTTCTAATTTTCAAACCAAAAGCCATATTATCGTAGACTGTCATGTGTGGGTACAGTGCGTAGTTTTGGAATACCATTGCTATATCTCTATCCTTAGGCTCAACATCATTTACAATTTTTCCATTTATGCTGATTTCACCTTTACTTATTTCTTCTAGACCTGCAACCATTCTTAGTGTTGTTGATTTACCACAACCAGATGGTCCAACAAATACGATGAATTCTTTATCCTGAATCTCAAGGTTAAAATCACTTACAGCGTAACTTTCACCTTTATTGTATGTTTTGAATATATTTTTTAGTTCTACTTTTGCTTGCATAAAATTACCTCCATTGAATGAATTATATCAAAGGTTTTAATTATATGTTATAGTAAATCTATACAAATGTATTGTGCAAGGAGCCTAGGTATGAATTTAAAAACAATGAAGAGATTATTTAAAAATGCAGTAGTATCAGATAAACCATATGATGAATCATACTTAAGTCTAAGTGTAGAAGGTTCATATTTTAATATTAGAAAAGATGAAATATCTGAGAGAGAGCTATTAATTCTGAGTCAGTTTGAAGATAAGAAAATTGAGTCTTCCCTTTATGATCACTTACATTTAGAGAAGGAATATCTAGGTTTTGATATAGACAAAATACAGGCTATCTTCTTCAAAGTAGACAAAGTTTTAGATGATAGAGATGAGTTTATTGAAAATTTCGGTGCATTTTTCACAGGTTTAATAGATAGTTATTACTTAAGTGACTATGAGGGAGTAATTCTATTAAAAGATAGTATTACAGACTATGAGATTCTGCTGTCATTTATTAACATATTAGAAGATGATTTTGCCTGCAGTATTAATATCTATATTGGAACCTATAGAGAATTTAATCGTTATAAAAAATATTATGATGAAGAGTGTCAACT
Source organism: uncultured Erysipelothrix sp. (assembly GCA_964440875.1). Classification (GTDB taxonomy): domain Bacteria; phylum Bacillota_I; class Bacilli_A; order Erysipelotrichales; family Erysipelotrichaceae; genus JAAZDN01. The sequence continues at coordinate 1,625 of CAYTTS010000077.1, forward strand.
TGCGAAAGTATCTTACATGCTAAAGAAAATTGGTACATATAAAGATGTATTTACTGAGAAATATCTTATTAAATCATTGGAAGAATCTGAATATGCAACTTATTTGAAAGAGGTATTACTATCACAAGCTGAAATAAAAGAGTTGATTATCAGTTTATATAAGAACCAGGGAAATCAGAGTAAGGTAGCTAAAGAAATTTATGTTCATAGAAATACCATAGTATATAGGCTTGATAAATTAATGGAAGACTATAATTTAAATCTACGTGATGTTGATCAGTTGTTATTATCGTACTTATTAGTTAAGTAAGGTAATAACTTTTTTTGTCTTTAAGTATGTGAAAATGATATAGCGCTTAACTTATCCGGACAATCATCAACTATCGCGCATATTTTTCTTGACTTATCCGAACAAGTTAACTATAATTAGGTTGTAAGCGATATCACTGTTTCATATTCATTTTGGTATGAACACTGATAATTAACAGCGAAGTATATTTTATCGGGTATGAGGAATAATTAAATTTCTCGTACCCCCTCCTACTGAAGGAGAAACTTATGCTGAATGTGGAAGGGGATAAAATGAGTATAAAAATTAAGGATGGTTTTTGGGATTACTACCGTAATCTCGTATCTGATGGAGTTGTTCCGTATCAATGGAAAGCTCTAAATGATCTTGTTGAGGGAGCAGAGCCTAGTCATGCAATTACAAACTTCGAAATTGCTGCTGGGGTAAAAGATGGAGAATATTACGGAGCTGTTTTTCAAGATAGTGATGTCTATAAATGGTTAGAGATGACAACATATTCTTTAAGTTATAAAGACAATCCTGAAATTAGAGAACATCTAGATTATACAATTGACTTAATTGTAAAGTCTCAGGAAGAAAATGGGTATTTAAATACTTATTATCAGCTAAGTGCGCCAGACAAGAAGTGGACTAATCTAAGGGATCATCACGAGTTATACTGTGCAGGTCACTTATTAGAAGCAGCGGTTGCTGCGAAAATAAATTTGAATGACGATAGATTATTAGATGTTTCTAAAAAGTTTGTTAATCATATAAGTGATTTATTTGGGGATGATAAAGCTAAGGGCTACCCAGGTCACCAAGAGATAGAACTAGCATTATTAAAGGCTTATGAACTTACTAATGATGAAGATTACAAAGAACTTGCTAATTTCTTCATTAAAGAAAGAGGAGCAAAACCACACTATTTTGACATTGAAAAAGAAGGAAGAGATGTCAAAGACCTTATTTGGAATAGTGAACCAGACTTTAACTTTGGACTATCATATGAATATCAACAAGCTCATGATTCTATTTATAATCAAACGGATGCTGTTGGTCACTCAGTAAGAGCTGTTTATTATTATAGTGCGATTGCTAAGTTACTAGAAACTACTCCTGATAATGAGTTATTCTCGGTTGTAAAAAATCTATGGAACGATATCGTTAATAAAAAAATGTACGTAACAGGATCGATTGGTTCAAATGAAAACGGAGAATCTTTCGGTGAGGCGTATGATTTACCAAACGATACGATGTATTGTGAAACATGTGCATCAATAGGGTTGATTTTCTTTGCTAATGAAATGAGCAAGATTGATGATGATTCAAGATATGCAGACATTATCGAAAAAATATTATATAACTCATCAATTAGTGGAATGAATATTGATGGTGATAGATTCTTCTATGTTAACCCATTAGAGGTAAATCTTGATTATATTGCTGATCTTAAATATAAGCACGTAAAACCAGTAAGAGAAAAATGGTTATCTGTAGCTTGCTGTCCGCCTAATCTAGGTAGATTAATTGCTTCATTAGATAACTACATATTGAATATTAAAAACAATGATATTTACATAAATCAATTTATAGGAAGTGATTTAAACGAGGATAAATTTGATTTGTCTATTGTAAGTAATATGCCATATTCAGAAGAAATTCATATTAGCTTAAATAATAAAGATTTAAATCCAGAAACTTCTTTATTTGTTCGTAAAGCTGATTGGATGGATGATTTAAAAGTATATGTTAATGGTGACATTGTGGAGTTAGATGAAGTTAATGGCTACTTAAAAGTTGATAATTTGCTCAGTGGAGAAACAAATATAAAATTGACTTATAAATTA
>CAYTTS010000078.1:0-3726 GCA_964440875.1 uncultured Erysipelothrix sp.
TTATATAAAAACTGGAAACTATTTAGCTTCCAGTTTTTTAATTTATTTATATTTTAATAACTAACGTTTACTTACGTCGTAAATCTCTCCTGCAGCCTTAGGTCCTACCGACTTACCTCTAAAGGCAATTAGAGCAATTACCGTGAAGATATAAGGAATAGCAACAAATAGTTGTGGAGGTAATTTATCAAGTATCGGAATTGAACTTGCATATACTCCCATAGATTGTGATAATCCAAAGAATAATGCTGCCCCTAATATTCCAAATGGGTTCCACTTACCAAAGATTATTGCCGCAACAGCAATAAATCCAAGTCCGTGAATAGTTCCGCCTGTAAATTGTGTATCCATTGATAGTACAACAATACCACCTGCAATACCTGCTAAAAATCCTGAAATAATAACAGCAGTATATCTTGTTTTTAAGACATCAATTCCCATTGATGCTGATGCTTGTGGGTTTTCTCCACATGATCTTAACCTTAATCCAAATGCTGTTTTATACATTACAAACCATGATATTACTACAATAATTATTGCTAAGAAAATCGTTGGATGTATTTGCGTAAATAATCCTCCAATAATCGGTATTTCCGATAAGAATGGAACTGTAATCTTTCTAAATCCTTGTTTGAAAGCAACAGTTCTTTGTTGGTTAAAGATAATTTGTGATAAATATAATGTTAATCCTGCCGCTAACATATTAACTGCTGTTCCAGCAATCGTATGGTCAGCACTTAGCGTAATTATTGATACTGCTAAGACAAGTGAGAAGAGTGCTCCTGCAATTCCAGCGACTATCAGTGATAGCCATGGCCCTAAGTCAAATAGTCCTAAACTCTCAAAGAAGATGATGATTGATGCCGCTGAGAAAGCCCCAAATAGCATTAATCCTTCTAAAGCAATATTAACTACTCCCGATCTTTCTGAGAACATTCCACCAATACCAGCAATGATAAGTGGTGTTGCTACCGTCAACATACCTGGTAACATTAATTCAATTATTCTAATCCAGTTCATTTCGACACCTCTTCTTTATGCTTTTTTCGTTTTTTACGATCATTCCATTTTTCAATTAGAATTGGCATTAACTTTTGTGATGCAACAAAGAAGACTATTAAGGCAGCTATAATAGCTGATGTTTCTTCAGGTACACCACGCATTTGCAGCATTGGAGTAACTGCACCTAGTAATCCGAATAATAATCCTGAGAAGACTATTCCAATACCACTTAAGTTACCAACTAGTGCAACCGCAATACCGTCATATCCATAGTTACCAAATGATGATAGTGTTAATACATGTCCAAATGTTCCTAGTGTTAATAGTGAGCCCGCAAGTCCAGCAAAGGCACCTGAGATCATCATTGAAGATACGATATTTCTATTAACTTTTAGTCCTGCATATTCAGCACCGTCTTTATTAAATCCGGTAGCTCTTAAGTTATAACCATAAGTAGTTTTCTCAATAATAAACCAGTATGCAACAACCGCAAGGATAACGACTAAGAAGCCTAAGTGGAATCTTGAGCCACCAAAGATTGATGATAACCAAGGTTTTTTAAGTGATGCACTTGGATTAATTGATGGTGATACTAAGTTTAGATAACCTTCCATGTTCATAACAAAGTAGTTACTTACATACATTGCTACATAGTTAAGCATAATTCCGACAACTACTTCAAGGATATTAAAGTAGGCCTTCAGTATACCTGGTATCAGGGCCCATAAGGCTCCTCCAACTGCTCCTGCAGCTAATGATAGTGGAACATGAATTAGTGGTGGTAAGTCAAAGTTAACTGCTACAACAAGGGTAAATAAACTTCCCATAATTAACTGACCTTCTGCACCAATATTAAATAATCCGGTTCTATAGGCAAAGGCAATTGATAACCCTGTTAAGATTAGTGGCATTGCTACAACTAATAACTCACCTAAATATCTAATGTTAAATACTTGATCTTTTTTAGTTTGAAATCCTGTAATTCCTTTAAATAACTCTTGGAATAAGATAATCGGATTCTTTCCTGTTAATAAAAGAAGTATACAACCAATTAATAGTCCTAATCCAACTGATGTTAGTGGAACTAAATATTTTTTACTTTTATTATTCATTTGAAAGTTCCTCCTGTGTTACTCCGGCCATCATTAATCCTAATTCATTTTCATTTGTTTCTTTTGGATCAACAATCCCAGTAATTTCTCCGTTACTAATAACAGCGATTTTATCTGATAGAGATAATATCTCATCTAATTCATAAGATACTAAGAGAACTACTTTCCCTTTATTTCGCTCTTCAACAATTCTTGAGTGAATATATTCAATTGCCCCAACATCAAGTCCACGCGTAGGTTGAACTACTAATAAAACTTCTGGGGATTTATTTATTTCTCTGGCAATAATTGCCTTTTGTTGATTACCACCTGACATTGATCTCGTTAATGTTGGTGCACCTTGACCTGATCTAACGTCAAACTCTTCAATTAAGGTATTAGCGTTATCTCTAATATTCTTATTGTTTAAAACACCATACTTACTAAATGCTGATGTATTGTAATCATGTACAATAAAGTTTTCTTCTAGTGTGAAATCTAGTATTAAACCATGTTTATGTCTATCTGAAGGGATATGACCTAAACCTGAATTAAAGCGATCTTTAATTGATAAGTTTAATAACTCTTTTCCTGCTAATTTAACTGAACCTGACTTAGCCTTACTTAAACCTGAGATTGCGTAAATAAGTTCATCTTGACCATTTCCATCAATTCCAGCAATACCAAGAATTTCTCCACCTCTTAAATCTAGTGAAATATTTTTTACTGCCATTAGTCCACGTGAGTCTAAGACACTTAAGTCTTTAATTTCTAATAATACATCGCCAACTTCAATTTCTGGTTTATCAACATTAAAGTCAACATCTCGACCTACCATTAACTCAGCTAATGATCTTTCTGTTGAATCTTTAACAAAAACTGTGTCAATGTATTTACCACGTCTTAATGTCGTTACTTCATCCGCAACTTCCATGATTTCTTTTAACTTATGTGTAATTAAGATAATTGTCTTACCTTCTTTAACTAAGTTTCTCATAATTGCCATTAACTCAGTAATTTCTTGTGGAGTTAATACTGCGGTAGGTTCATCAAAAATTAAAATATCTGAATTACGATATAGCATCTTTAATATCTCAACTCTTTGTTGAGCTCCAACTGATATATCTTCTATTTTAGCTGTTGGATCAACATCTAATTTATATTGTTCTGATATTTCCTTTATTTTTTGATTTACTAATTTATAATCAATCGTACGATATTTTGTTTTAGGTTCACTTCCTAAAATAATATTTTGGGCTACCGTGAAATTATCAACCAGTTTAAAGTGTTGATGTACCATTCCAATCCCTAAATCTGACGCATCATTTGGGTCATTTACTTCAACTTCTTCTCCTCTAATCTTTATAATACCTTCATCTTGTTTATAAAGACCAAATAGTATTGACATCAAAGTTGATTTCCCCGCCCCATTTTCGCCAAGTAATGCGTGGATACTACCTTTTTTTACCTGAAGCGTAACATTATCGTTAGCTTTAATACCAGGGAACTCTTTTGTAATATTAAGCATTTCTATTTCATAGCTCATAGTAACAATCCTTCCATCCTATTAATACATTAATTATATCATAAACTGAGTGATACGATATAAAAAAGGGGCTGTAACGAAAGTATA
>CAYTTS010000079.1:0-3638 GCA_964440875.1 uncultured Erysipelothrix sp.
GTAGAAAAAAACCGAAACTTAGGTTTCGGCTATTTTCTAAATAATCTATTAGTTTGATAAGAAGGATTAGTAGTTAAATGAATATCTAACTCTTTGATCACACGCTTATCTGTTGTTGAAAGTATAACTGATGAGTGCATATTTGCACCTTTTAATTTTGGTAATTGCTTTAATGCATGGCGCGCAACTTCATCTGTTGTAGCTGCAACACTTAACATGATTAATACTTCATCAATATGTAATAAAGGACTACTCTTACCAAGACTGTTAACTTTTAACTCTTGAACAGGCTTAATTACATTACTAGATATTAAATGAATTGAATCATCAATATCACCAATAACTTTTAAAGCATTTAATAAACACGCACTTGCTGCACCAAGTAGTGGAGATGTTTTACCAGTTACAATTCTTCCATCACATAACTCAATTGCAACAGCAGGTTTTTCAGTTTCCTTAGCAATATCATTTGAAATCTTAACTACTTTACGATCTTCTATACTAACGTTTGATTGATTCATCAACATTTGAATCTTCTCGACTGTCTCAATTGTTTCCTTATGTCTTCTATGGTCAACTGAGGCAATTAAATATCTTCTAACAATTTCATCTTTGGCAGCTTTACTGACAACTTCATCATCTACTATACAATATCCAATTACATTTACACCCATATCAGTTGGAGACTTATATGGAGATTCACCGTAAATATTAGTAAAGATGGTATTTAAGACAGGGAATACTTCTGCATCACGATTATAAGATGTTGCTACTTCACCATACGCTTGAAAGTGATATGGATCAATAATATTAACATCATTTAAGTTTGCAGTTGCAGCTTCATAAGCTAAATGAACTGGATGACTTAATGGAAGGTTATATACCGGGAATGTTTCAAACTTAGCATAACCTGATTTTAAACCTTTTTGCGAATCTTGATATAGTTGTGATAAACAAAGTGCCATCTTACCACTACCAGAACCAGGGGCAGTTACCATAACTAATGGTCGTTTAGTTTCAATGTAATCATTTTTTCCAAAACCTTCAGGGCTTAAAATAAAAGGAACATTAGAAGGGTAACCTTCAATCTTATAATGTAAGTAAGTTTTCATATTTAAACTTTCTAACTTTTCTTTAAATTTTAAACTAGAATCTTGTCCATCAAATTGAGTAATAACTACACTACCAACATATAAGTCACTATCTCTAAAAACATCAGCAAGTCTTAAAACTTCTTGGTCATAAGAAAGGTCATTATCATTTCTTAATTTATTATGCTCGATATCTAAAGCACTAATTGCAATAACAATTTCAATGTCATCTTTAAGTTGTTTCATTAGTTCGATTTTATTATCTTTAATAAAGCCAGGTAATACTCTTTCCGCGTGGTAGTCATCGAATAGTTTTCCACCAAACTCCATATATAGCTTATTATCAAAGTTAGCAATCCTATCCTGGATTTTATCCTTCTGTAATCTAAAGTATTTATCATTATCAAAACCAATTTTATTCATATGTCCACCTCACCTTATATTATAACAAATCGCGCGATATATTATAATTAAATCCGGATATTTGTATGCATTAATAATATAAAAGTGCTAAAATATAAAAGTAGGATTAATTATTTAGAAGAAAGTTAGAAGAGAGGTAATTTTATGAAAAGAAGACCAGTAATTTTAGCGATTATGGATGGAGTTGGATTAAGTGATACTTTAGCGGGGAACGCAGTTAAGTCAGCACACATGCCAAACTTACAGTATTTAATTAAAAACGGAGCTTACACAACATTAAAAGCACACGGTACAGCAGTTGGTTTACCAGATGATGGAGACATGGGTAACTCAGAAGTTGGACACAATGCTTTAGGTGCAGGCCAAATATATAGCCAAGGATCAAAACTTGTAAATGAGTCAATTGAATCTAAAGAGTTATATGAAACTGATACATGGAAAGAAATTGTCAAAGTAGACGAAAATAATACAGTTCACTTTATCGGACTATTATCAGATGGTGGTATTCACTCAAATATCGCCCACTTAATTGATTTAATAAAAAATGCAAAAGCTGCAGGTGTAAAAAACGTTAGAGTTCATGCATTAATGGATGGACGAGATGTTCCTGAAACATCTGGTTTAGAATATGTCGGACAACTGGAAGAATTATTTAATGAGTTAAATGACGATAGCTTTAACGCACGTATCGCAAGTGGTGGAGGAAGAATGTACATCACAATGGACAGATATGATGCTGACTGGGATATGGTTGAAAGAGGCTGGAATGCTCACGTATTAGGTAAAGGTAGACAATTCGCTTCAGCAGAAGAAGCAATTACTACTTATCGAGAAGAGCTAGGAGTTAACGACCAAGACTTAAAAGAGTTTGTAATCGTTGAAGATGGAAAACCAGTAGGAACTATTGAAGATAACGATAGTGTTGTATTCTTTAACTTTAGAGGAGACAGAGCTATTGAAATTTCAAAAGCATTTACTTACGGAGAAGAATTCGATAAATTTGACCGTGTTAGAGTTCCAAAAGTATACTATGCGGGAATGCTACAATATGATGGAGATTCAAACTTACCTGAACACTATCTAGTACAACCACCTCATATTACAAATACATTAACTGAAACATTAGTTGAAAATGGTATTAACGAATATGCTATTTCAGAAACTCAAAAATATGGACACGTTACATACTTCTGGAATGGAAATAAATTAAATAAAGTATCAGAAGAATTAGAAACTTGGGTAGAGATTAAATCAGATATGGTTCCATTTGATCAAAGACCATGGATGAAAGCTGCTGAAACAACAGACTTGCTAATTGAAGCACTTGAAACAAAAGAATATGACTTCTTAAGAATCAACTATCCAAACGGAGATATGGTAGGACATACAGGTAACTACTTAGCAACATTAATAAGTGTTGAAACTGTAGACTTACAAGTAGGAAGATTAATTAAGGCAGCAGAAGAAAACGATGCAATCTTAATCGTTACTGCAGACCATGGTAACGCAGAAGAAATGTTAGAGAAAAAGAAAAACCCTAACGATCCTGATGCACCAAAAACAAGTCATACTACAAACTTAGTTCCATTTGTAATTTATAATGCGGATGTTAAATTAAAAGATGGACTATTAGGTCTATCTAATATCGCTGCAACAGTTACTGATTTACTAGGTGTTGAGAAGCATCCTGTTTGGAACGAAAGCATTATTTTATAAGAAACTTAGATTCACAATATTTAGGCTTTCCAAAATAAGCTGTGGTAGCTAATAAAATAAATACAAGATAATGTGGGGTAAAAAATACCCCACACATCTTTATTCAAATTAGTGAATCTCAATTGAGTGTAAACTTGATTGGGGTTCACTTTTTAATTGGGTTTAAGTGATAAGTATCATTTTCATTTAAAACATATAATGATCTGTTTCTAAATCTGTCCCAATTCTTATACCCGTTTGAATTATTCTTTAGAAGTTTTAATGTTCTATTCTTATTTTCAGCGATACCATTATTCATCTTTACTTCAATCTGCTCTCCATCTTTAGTATATGTATAAACAATGATAAATGAGTTGATAATCTCTCGTTTCCATCGTATGAGTGTATTACCAAAATCAGTAAGTTCTT
>CAYTTS010000080.1:0-3609 GCA_964440875.1 uncultured Erysipelothrix sp.
AAATATGAAAAAATTATTGAGTGTATTAGTAGTTCTAATGTTATCAGTAACATTAGTGGCATGTGGCGGTGGCGGCGGTAGTGACAAGAAGTCAATCGTAGTTATGACTCCAAACGCGACTCACGGGTTTACTGGACAGAGTGTTAAAGATGCTCAAGACGGTACTAAGAAATTAGCAGAAGAAAATGAATTAGATTATAAAGTAGTTACTTCAGCAAATGCGACTGAACAAGCTTCACAAATCGAACAAATTGTTGCGGATAAGCCAAGTATTGTAGTTTTATGGCCACACGATGACACATTAAAATCGGCAGCACAATCATTTGTAGATGCTGAAATCCCAGTAATTATTTATGACCGTTTATTAGATGGTTTTGATCAAGTATCTGAAGTAATGGGTGACAACGTTGAAATTGGTAAACAAACTGGTTTATATTTCAATGATTACTTCAAAGATTTAGTAGCTGATGATTCTGTAGAAGAAATCTTCTATGTTGAATTTAAAGGGGATAACTCATCAGTTCCTGGTCAAAGAAGTGATGGATTTGCATCAACTATTGATAAGAAATTTACTAAGTTAAATGAATGGAGTACTGATTGGCAACGTGCTAACGGACAGAAATTCATGGAAGAGTTTATGGGTACAGCTGACTTTGCTAAGTTAGATGCAATCTTTACACATGACGCAGAAGTTGCACTAGGTGTATTAACAGCTCTAGAAGGATATAACGGAGATGTAACTCCTAAAGTTAAGTTAGTAAGTGCAGTATCAGAGCCAAAACAATTATTAGACAAGATTCCTCATTATGCAGACTTAGGTATTGATGTAGTTACTTATACATTTAACCCTAATATGGTTGTTGAGTCTGTAAGATTAGCAATTGAACATTTAAATGGTAAAGACTTACCAGCACAATATTTAATTCCGACTGAAGCAATTGATAATTCAAACGTTAGTGAATTTACTGGTTGGGGCGAATAATAAGCTATTGAATTAGTAGAGGCTGGCTATGTCAGCCTCTTTATACATAATAGTTAGGAAAGATACATATGAAGATAGAATTTAAAAACATCGTAAAACATTTTGATGCAACTCAAGCTCTTAAAGGAGTTAGTTTTGATATTAATGAGGGTGAAATTGTTGGCTTATTAGGCGAGAATGGAGCTGGCAAGTCAACTTTAATGAATATTCTTGGGGGAGTTCTTGATGCTACAAGTGGCATTATTACTATTGACGGTGTAGATTATGAAAGTCTTAACACTAATGAGGCTTTTGATCTTGGGATTAGTTTTATTCACCAGGAATTAAACTTGATTGATGATTTAAAGGTATATGAGAACCTATTTTTAAATCATGAATTAACTAATAATGGTTTTCTGGATAAAAAAACAATGATTAGTGAAGCGAAACGCGTTATGAAGGAAATGGATTTGGATATTAATCCAGAGGATTATGTTCGGGATATTGATACTTCAAGAAAACAGTTAGTTGAGATTGCAAAAGCAGTCTTATTTAGTAGTAAGGTAATCATCTTTGATGAGCCAACAACAGCACTAACGGATAAGGAAGTTGATATCCTATTTAATTTAATGCGTAACTTTAGAGATAGAGGAATAAGTAGTATTTACATATCACACAAAATGCCAGAGATATTTGAGATATGTGATCGTTATGTCGTACTACGTGATGGAAATTTTATCGAAGAGGGATTAATTAAAGATATTGATGAAAAAATAGCGACAGATTTATTAGTAGGAAGATCTTTGGATCATGAACAAGTATATATTGAAGATAATAATTTTGATGAAGTTTACTTTGAAGTAATAAATTTAAGTAGTGGTCACCATTTTGAGGATATAAACTTTAAAGTTAAAAAGGGTGAAGTAGTTAGTATTACTGGACTATTTGGTGATGGTCGAGGTGAACTTAGTGAAGCGTTATTTGGGGATAGAGAACTAAGTAATGGTGAAATCTTTATCAAGGGAAATCGCGTAACTAAAGTAGACATCCCAACAATAATAAAATCGGGTGTTTCGATGGTTCCAAGAGATAGAAAGACCCGCTCAATTATTAGTGATATGCACATTGGGGATAACTTATCTTTACCTCATTATAAATTTAAGTCAAAAGAGAAGATTATTTCTAGTAAAAAAGAAAATGAGAGGTTTCTTAAACATAAGGATATTTTCTCAATTAAAGCAAACTCGTATCGTGATAGTATAACTTCCTTATCTGGAGGGAATCAGCAGAAAGTAATTTTTGCGAGATGGTTGGAATTAAACAGTGATATTTTAATTTTAGATAATCCAACGCAAGGTATTGATGTAGGAGCTAAAGGTGAAATTTATGAGTTGATAAAAGAATTATCAAAACAAGGTAAAAGTATTATAGTCTTCTCATCTGAGTATCCAGAAATTCAAAAGATATCACATCGTTGTATAGTAATGTATCAAGGGAGAATTAATAAAATATTTGATCATAAAGATTTAAATGAAAATGATGTAATGTATTATTCAACAGGGTCAAATATTAAGGAGGAAGCAAATGAAAATAGATAAGGATAAAATTAAATACACTTTAAATGATATTGTAAAGAATCATAACTATTTGTTCTCACTAATAGGATTGATTATTGTTGGTAGAATAGCAAATCCGAACTTTTTAAGATTTTCAAACGTAATGACCTTAATGAGGGCATCTTCTATCTTAGGGATATTATCATTAGGTATGACTCTAGTTATTTTAATAGGTCAAATAGATCTTTCGGTAGGTTCAATGCTAGCTCTAGTTGGAGCAATGGGTGTTGGAGTATATAACTCAACAGCAAGTATTATTATTACACTTGTATTCTGTTTAGTTATGGGCTTTATTTTAGGGCTTTTTAATGGGTTCTTCGTTGGTAAGGTCAAGATAGCGGGTTTCGTTGTCTCGCTAGCAACTTTAGCTGCCTATAGATCATTAACAGTTCAAATAGGACAGGGTGGACCACTTGTAGTTGATAATGATTTATATTATGGCAGTTTAAGAAATATCGGTTATGGTAATGTAATGGGTATTCCAATACTAGTTCTTATATTTATCTTCACAACATTCTTAGTTTGGGTTCTCTTAACAAAAACAAAACTAGGAAGATACATATATGCGGTTGGATCAAACTCCAAGGCGGCTTCATTAACTGGAGTCAAAGTAGATAGAACGGAAATGATTGTATATGGATTATCTGGATTATTAGCTGGACTAGCAGCATTTCTATATATTTCGCAAATGGGAGCTGTTGATAGTGCGACAGCCGGAAGAGCACTTGAAACTGACGCAATTGCGGCAGTAGCTATCGGTGGGGTATCAATGGCTGGAGGCCGTGGCTTTGTTCAAGGTACTTTCTTTGGATCGATAATCCTCCAATCGATAAATACAATACTTACATCGCTTGGTGTACCAGCATTTGTTAATGACCTAATAAAAGGTGTTCTGATACTAACAGCTGTTGTTGTACAAAAGATTATTCAAAAGAAAAAAGAATAAAATTAATAACCTGTGTAAAGATGGTATGTGAGTATCATCTTTTTTAATTGCTAAATTACATTAAAGAGTTATAATGTATATAACAT
>CAYTTS010000081.1:0-3585 GCA_964440875.1 uncultured Erysipelothrix sp.
AAAAAACACTATAGAGAAATCTCTATAGTGTCTATATTAGTTTGCAACAATATTAACGATTCTATTTGGAACAACGATTATTTTTCTAATTGTTAAACCATCAATATGTTTAATTACGTTATCTATCTCAAGTGCTAACTTTTCAACAACTTCGCTATCTTCATCCTTAGCAACAGTTAATTTACCACGTAGCTTACCATTTACTTGAACAACCAGCTCAATTTCATCAAGTTCAAGAACTGATTCATCATAACTTGGCCATTCAGCATAAGCAACACTTTCTTCATTACTTAATAATGTATATAACTCTTCACCAATATGTGGTGCGAAAGTTGCTAACATCTTAGTAAAGTTAATTGCGTATGGACGGTATACTTTCTTACTCTTATAAGCTTCATTAATAAATACCATCATTTGTGAGATTGCTGTATTAAAGCGCATATGTTCGAAATCTTCAGTAACTTTTTTAACAGTTTGATTGTAGACAAAGTCTAAGCTTCCATCATTTTCTTCAACAATATGTTCTTTATCTGAAAGTAGACGATATACTCTATCAATCCATTTACGGCTTGACTCAACTCCTTGGTCATTCCAAGGTAGTGATGATTCTAGTGGTCCCATAAACATTAAGAACATACGTAGTGAGTCTGCCCCAAATTCATCAATTAGATCATTTGGATTAATTACGTTTCCACGTGACTTACTCATTTTCTCACCATCAGCAGCTCCAATCATTCCTTGGTGGAATAATTTTTGGAATGGTTCTAATGTTTCAACAACACCAATATCATATAATACCTTATGCCAGAATCTTGCATATAATAAGTGTAGTACTGAGTGTTCAGCTCCACCTACATATAAATCAACTGGTAACCAGTGTTTTAACAGTTCTGGATCTGCTAGTGCATCATCATTATGAGGATCAATATATCTTAAGTAGTACCAACAACTACCTGCCCACTGTGGCATAGTATTTGTTTCTCTAACTGCTTTTTTACCATCAATCTCAATATTTAACCATGAACCAATATTTCCTAATGGTGAATTACCTTCACTTGATGGGTGGAAATCATCTGTCTCAGGAAGTTCTAGTGGTAGCTCGTCTAAACCTAAAGCACGCATCGTTCCATCTTCAAAGTGAACTATTGGAATTGGTTCTCCCCAATATCTTTGACGTGAGAATAACCAGTCACGTAAGCGGTAGTTTATTTTTGAGTTACCTACATTATTTTCTTCTAAAAATGCAATCATTTTTTCACTTGCTTCTTCTTGGTTTAAACCATCTAAGAAGTCTGAATTAATATGGATCCCATCATTAACAAAGGCACTTTCACTAATATCACCTTCTAGAACTGGAATTATTTCCAGGTTATATTTCTTAGCAAATTCATAGTCACGCTCATCATGTGCTGGAACTGCCATAATAGCTCCACTACCATATGAACTTAGGACATAATCCGCAATATATATTGGGACTTCTTTGCCATTTACAGGGTTAATTGCATAAGCACCTGTAAATACTCCTGTCTTATCTTTATTAAGGTCTGTACGCTCTAAATCACTCTTTGTCGCAACAGCATGAGCATAAGCTTCAACTTCCACTCTTTGCTCATCTGAAACGATTTCCTTAACAAATGGATGTTCAGGAGCTAAAACAGTATATGTTGCCCCAAATAGCGTATCTGGTCGTGTTGTAAATACTGTAAACTCTTTATTACTATCTTTAATTTTGAAGACTACTTCAGCACCTTCTGATTTACCAATCCAGTGTCTTTGCATTTCTTTTGTTGACTCTGGCCAATCTAGTGTATCTAAGTCTGCTAATAATCTTTCAGCATATTCGGTAATTCTTAAAACCCATTGACGCATATTAACACGATATACTGGGTGATTTCCACGTTCACTTAAACCATTGATAACTTCCTCATTCGCTAGAACTGTTCCAAGTTCTGGACACCAGTTTACTGGCATCTCAGCAACATAAGCTAAGCCTTGTTCATATAGTTTAGTAAAAATCCATTGTGTCCATTTATAGTATTTAGGATCAGTCGTTGAAACTTCTCTATCCCAATCATATGAAAAACCTAGTGATTGAAGTTGTGATCTAAATACCCCAATATTTTTCTCAGTAAATCCTTGTGGATGATTACCTGTATCAATTGCATACTGTTCAGCCGGAAGACCAAATGCATCCCATCCGATTGGATGTAGTACATTTTTATTTTGCATTCGCTTCATACGAGCTAAAATATCAGTAGCTGTATATCCTAGTGGGTGTCCAACATGTAGACCCTCTCCACTTGGATATGGAAACATATCTAAGATATAATATTTTTCTTTTTTAAAATCACTAGTGTCTATTGCAAAGACTTTATTACCTACCCAGTAGTCTTGCCATTTTTTTTCAATTTTTTTATGATTAAATGCCATAATTTCTCTCCTTTATACAATAAAAAAACGTCTCCATAGGACGCTTCCACGTGTTACCACCTAAGTTCATAATTAAAATAATTATGCTCTCAATAGCTATAACGCGCAACCGGATATTACTCTGCTCCAAAGTAAGTTCATTATCTATTATCTTTGACTTGCACCAACCGTCAACTCGCTTAGCATAAATCGATAATTACTACTCTTTTTCATTGCTTTCTATAGTATGATAGCACATTTCCACATTTTTTTCTATAAAAAATACATTCAATTGCAGTAAATTCATGATAGTTATATAGTATAAAAAAGGAGTGATAACATGAATTTCCATAATGATAATACACATGTTAACCACATTAATTTAAAAGTAAAAGATTTAGATACTTCAATAGCATTTTATGAAGATATCTTGGGCTTTAGTATATTAAAGAAAGAAAATAATACAGTCTACTTAACAACAGATAATAAGACTTCATTTTTATCTTTAAGTGGGTTAGTAAACTATGAGAAAAAGAATGAGAGAACAACAGGTCTCTACCACTTAGCAATCTTGCTACCTGAAATTAGTGATCTCGCTAATTTCACAATGCATTTAGTTAAAAAGAATTTAAGAATTGGGGCAAGTGATCACCTAGTTAGTCTAGCCCTTTACTTTGATGATCCTGATGGTAATGGGATTGAAGTTTACATTGATAAAGATTCGAGTGATTGGACATGGGAAAATAAACATGTCAGTATGGCATCTCTTCCACTAGACTTTGACAAACTATTAAAACATCAAAATAAAACATATGATAAAATACCAGAAAAGACAATTCTTGGACATATTCACTTACACGTTAATGATTTAGAAAAGGCAAAAGCCTTCTACTGTGATACTCTAGACTTTGATCTCGTTAGCCTTTATGGTGATCAAGCGATGTTTATCTCAACAAATAAATATCACCATCACATTGGGCTTAATACATGGAATGGAACAAACGCCACTAGAGAAAGTGATAGTAATCCAGGTTTAAACTTCTTTAATCTAAAGTTTAAAGATGAAGATACCTTAATTCACTACGTAAGCAAATTAAAAGATAGTGGATATGATGTCTTTAAAGAAGACGATCACTACACTACCTTTGATCCCGTATTTAATAAGATACATTTAAG
>CAYTTS010000082.1:0-3519 GCA_964440875.1 uncultured Erysipelothrix sp.
TACTCAGATAATTGGGATATAGACTTCGAGGACTTTGTATTTGGTGTGAGTAAGTGATTATATAGAACATGACAAATGATGTCATGTTTTTTATTTCATATATATTAGGTTTAAAGTATTAATTATAGTAAAATGATCTTATGAAAACATTGAAAGAGTGTGATTAAATGGCAATAGAAGTTGTTGGTGCAGTAATAGTAAAAGATGGAAAAATAATGGCGGCGCAAAGGCCGCTGAACAAGTCTTTAGGTGGTATGTGGGAGTTTCCTGGAGGAAAGATTGAAGACGGGGAAGAACCTAAAGATACCTTGAAAAGAGAGATTGAAGAAGAAATGTCTTGTTCAATTATTGTTAATGATTTTATTGTAAGAGATGTTTATTCTTATGATTTTGGGGATATAGCATTAAGTACATTTTTTTGTATACTAGATAATAGTTATCCTACTTTGAATGAACATATAGATATGAAGTGGTTATCAATCTCAGAGTTGGACAGTGTTGACTGGGCTCCAGCTGATATTGCAACATTAGATATATTAAAAAAGACTAATCTAGAGGAGTTATAATATGGATACTAGAGAGAGAATAACGGAGGCATTACAAAAGGGATTCGTAGATAGTAGTATAAGAGTAGATGAATCTAAGAGATCACAGTTTTTAACGAATGATTCAATAACTAAAACAACTGTTCTTGACTCTTTGAAACATGAATTGAGTAATAGTAATAGTTTTACTTTTTCTGTTGCATTTATAACTGAAAGTGGTTTAAATGAATTAAAAACAATATTCTCAGATTTAAAATTGAAAGGAATTAAGGGGAGAATAATCACATCTAATTATTTATCATTTAATTCTCCTAAAATATATAAAGAGCTAATGAAAATTGAGAACTTAGAAGTTAGAATAAGTGATAAAGAGGGTTTTCATTCAAAAGGCTATATATTTGAACATGATGAATATACTACACTAATTTTAGGTAGTTCTAATCTTACTTCACATGCATTAAAAATTAATCATGAATGGAACTTAAAAATATCATCCACATATGATGGTGACATAATTAATTCTGTAAAAAACACTATTGACCAAATGTGGTCTGATTCGATTGCCTTATCAGAAGAATGGATATTAAGGTATGAGATAAACTATGTTAAACCAAGTTATATTGATTTTATTTCTAATAAAATAGTAAAAGAAGTAAAGAAAGATGTAATTGTCCCAAATAAAATGCAGGTTGAAGCATTATTAGGGATAGAAAATATAAGAGATCATAATGAAGCGAGAGCTTTACTTGTATCTGCTACAGGTACTGGTAAAACTTACTTAGCTGCCTTTGATGTTAAAAAATATAAACCTAAACGATTCTTGTTTATCGTTCATAGAGAGCAAATAATTAATGATGCAATAAAATCATTTCAACGAGTAATTGGAAATGATAGTAGTGAATACGGAAAACTGACCGGAACTAGTAAAGACTACGATAAAAAATACTTGTTTTCTACTAACTTTACAATGAGTAATGATGAAACGTTAAAAAGATATTCAAAAGATGAGTTTGACTATATAGTCATTGATGAAGTCCATAGGTCTAGTGCTGACACATATCAAAAAATCATTGATCATTTCACTCCTAAATTCATGTTGGGAATGACAGCTACTCCAGAGAGACCGACTGGTGAGAATATTTTTGAAATTTTTGATTATAATATTGCGTATGAAATTAGACTTCAAGAAGCAATGGAAGAAGATTTGATCTGTCCATTTCATTATTTTGGAGTAACTGATTATGTAAAGGATGATTATGTAATTGATAAATCAACTGATCTAAAGTATTTAGTATCAGAAGAGAGAGTTGATAATTTAGTGGATAAAATGGAATATTACGGATACTCAGGAGATCGTGTCTCCGGTTTGATATTTACTTCAAGAGTAGATGAAGCGAAAGAAGTATCGATGCTATTAAATGAGAGAGGATATAAGACTGAATACTTAACAGGGGAACATTCAAATAGCGAAAGAGAGAAAGTTATAAAAGATTTAGAAACAGGTATATTGGACTATATTATTACCGTAGATATTTTTAATGAAGGTATTGATATTCCGTCAATAAATCAAGTTGTTATGATGAGGGAGACCCAATCTAGTATAGTCTTTATTCAACAGTTGGGTAGAGGTTTAAGGCTACACAACAGTAAAGAGTTTGTAACAATTATAGATTATATAGGTAACTATAAAAATAACTTTATGATTCCGATCGCATTATCAGGTGATAATAGTTTTAATGAGGATATTATAAGAAGGAAAACAATTGATACAAGCTATATATCAGGTGTGTCCAGCATAAACTTTGAGCAAATTGCAAAAGAAAGAATATTTAGATCAATAGGAGAGAGTAAAATGCATTATATTTCAAACTTTAAAAAAGAATATACTAAGCTTAAGAACAGGTTAGGTAGAGTTCCTATGTTAGTAGATTTTTACCATGAAAAATCTATAGATACTGAACTAATGGGGACAAGAGTGAAGAGTTATTATAACTTTATCGAAAAATATGATAAAGAAGGATTTACAGAAATT
Organism: uncultured Erysipelothrix sp.; assembly: GCA_964440875.1. Taxonomy (GTDB): domain Bacteria; phylum Bacillota_I; class Bacilli_A; order Erysipelotrichales; family Erysipelotrichaceae; genus JAAZDN01. The sequence continues at coordinate 2,578 of CAYTTS010000082.1, forward strand.
ATTATTGATAATTTAGGCTTAGAAGGTCAGCTAGTGCTAGAAATGTTGTCTAGAGAACTTTTGGATGGAAAAAGGCTGCATGAAGTGATTTTACTAGAAGAAATTATCAAAAATGGAGAAATAAGTATTGAGGAATTATTAACAATCTATGAATATAAAGGTTTATATGTAGATGAAAACACAATAAAATCAGTGCTATCGATCTTTGATATGACATACTATACAGTTACTACAAGAGATACGTATCAAGACTTTGCAATAGTTAATAGTGATAATGTTGTTATAAAATCTACTGATGAGTTTAGATCCTTACTAAATAATAAAACATTTACATTATTTTTGAATGACATTATTGACGCAATCCATCTTAGAAATGAAAAATACGATAATAGTCAACAATTTACAATTGGAGAGATCTACACACGAAGAGATGCATGTAGGCTTTTAAACTGGGGTAAGGATATCCAAGGTGCAATATTCGGATATATCACAAGAGATAATAGTACACCTATTTTTGTTACATATAAAAAAGAGGAAGTAAGTGAGAGTACTGATTACAAAGATGAATTTATAAATGAGAGTAAGTTTAAGTGGTATACGCGAGGAAAGGTCACGCAAAATACTGAAGAGGTGAAGAAAATCATTGATTCAGAAACTAATAATAATGCATTACATTTATTTGTTAAAAAGGATGATGCAACATATGACAAGAGATTCTACTATATTGGTAGAGTTAGACCTAATCCAGAAGAAATTATAGATGAGTTTATGGCTAATGGAGATAGTGTCGTTAGTATTGGAATGACTATTGATGAACCTGTTAATAAGAGATTATATGATTATTTAACTGACAATGAATAATGACTTGTAAACAGTCTTTGTTTACTTGTTTACATATGAGACTAAAAGCATTATAATAGTACAAATGAAAAAATAAGAAAG
>CAYTTS010000083.1:0-3435 GCA_964440875.1 uncultured Erysipelothrix sp.
TTTTTATTACTTGATGCTATAATACAAGTATATTTAGGGAGGTCACATGAACTTTAATTTAAACAAGACATGCCCAGCATACATCGACTTAATTTTGGGATTCGCAACAGTAATTGTTGGAATACTCTTTTTTGTAGATTATCAATTTGTTTGGGATCAATTCCAATCAATAATTGTTATTTTAATAGTTATTAACATAGTTACAAATATAGTTAAATATGATAACAAAAATAAGAAAATGAACTTTTCAATTTCACTAGATGTTGTACTATTATTTATATCATTAGTTTTAATAGCGAATTATAACACTTTATTTATTGCACTATTTCCACTTTTTGCAGGATTTTATATTTTAGCAATTTCATTAACTAGATTTATTAGAGCTTACATCTTTTTTGTCGACAAAATTAGATTTAAAGTATTTGTATTATTAGATGCGATAATATCTTTATTTTTCGCAACAAGATTATTATTTCACCCTGTAGAGAATACGAGATTATTCTCTTATTATATTGGAGTATACTTTTTATTTTATGGTGGTAGTTTCATACTAAGATCATTTAACCAAATATTCTTAGCGAGTACCGCTCAATTCGCAATGCCTGTACCAGTCTTTATCGCAGCCTTTATACCCGCCAACACTTTAGAGCATATCGATGAGATAGTTAACGTTGAAAAAGAGGATAGAAAAACAGACTTAGAAATATTTATTTACCTACGTAAGGGTGGAATGGGACAGTTTGGACATATGGACTTTTCCTATAAAGGTTTAACCTACTCATATGGAGCATTTGATTATCACTCCCATAAACTTGGTGGTGGATATGGTGATGGTGTACTGATAGTTGCTGATAGAGATAAGTTTTTAAAACATGGTAACGTCTTTAAAAAAGCTAGCGTTATAAAGTATGGCTTAAAATTAAATGATGAGCAAAAAGCCTTAATTGAAGGCAGAATCGAAAGCTTATTATCTAGATGTAAACGTCACTATAGCGATGCTGAAATTGACGAAATGAATGGACAGTTAAAAGACGACTATGATAGCTACCTTGCAAATGTATATTTAAATACACATGCAAAATCTTATAAGTTTACTCACGGAAGATTTAAAACATACTTTGTTTTAAGTACAAACTGCGTAAACGTTGCTGCATATGTATTACAGATGAAAGGATTAGATATTATTAATATAAAAGGATTAATTACACCTGGAACTTACTTACATTATTTAAATAACGAGTATTTATCAAATAGTAACATTGTAGTATCTAGGTACGTATATGAAAAATAAAAAGATTAAACAATTAACAGAAGCAGCCCTACTTACATCACTAGTATTTGTCGCTACAAAACTAGTTAATATTCCAACACCTGTTGGCGGTGTAATTAATTTAGTAGATGCCGTTATCTTAACTATTTCACTATTAGTTAGTAGACGATCAGCAGTATTATCTTCTGGTATTGGATCATTTCTATCTGAGTTATTCTCAGCTTACGCAATATTCGCCCCCGCAACATTAATAATTAAAAGTTTGATGGCATTTACTAGTAACACTCTATTCAATAAACTTAAATATAGTGAAAACATTAAAATATTAATCGCCTTTGTTAGCGCTGAGTTAATTATGATAATTGGCTACTTTATATATCAAGCCTTCTTTTTATCACTTGGTATTTATACAGCTAGTTTAGACATTATTAATAACATTAGCCAAGCAAGTATTAGTATTATATTCGCATTTATATTATACAAAGCTTTAAAACCATTATTCAAATGAAATAAAGGATCCTAGGACCCTTTATTTTTTTATATACTAATAACTGTGAAAGATGGTTTAACCCTGAATCTGAGCCTTAAACCAGAGGTTCCGATGCCGCTAGATACATATAACTTAGTCTTATCAACACTATAGAAGCCATCACGGTAAACTCTACCCAAACGATTACTAATACCTATATATTTATTCAAGCGAACCTGACCACCATGCGAGTGTCCTGAAAGGATTAAATCGAAGTTTGTATCACTAAACTTCACCACCATATCTGGAGTATGTAGAAGTAGTAAGTTGTAAGAATCACTGATAAGTGACTTAATCTTTTTGACATCAGGATTACCATTTATAAAATCATCTGAACCAATAATATTAATATTTTTATTATTTACGTTAATTTCTTCATTGTTATTTATTAAAAGTTTAAAACCACTTTTCAACATTAAATCACTATAGTAAATATTAGCGTAGTGCTTATAATCATGGTTTCCATTTATCGCAAACTTATACTCACATTCAAGCTTATCTAATATATTAGAAATCTCACCTATACCGCCTTGGTATTTATCATCAAAGAAGTCACCAGTAAAAACAATAATATCTTTTTCTACACCATTTATCTTCGAAACTAAATATTCTAATTGTTTTGCGTTAAAATTTTTACCGTAATGAATATCACTTATATGGAGTAATTTTATACCTAAATCACTTGAAACTTCAATATTCTTAATTACCATTTGATATGGTTCTATGTATCTTGCGTAAATAAAAACACCACTAGCAAGGATAAATAGTATTAAATAGATTATATGCATAAAATACCTCCAAATTTCTTTACTTATTAGTATATCATAGATAAAGTGAAAATATTCCGTTAAAAAAGTGGCACTTTAATGCCACTTTCCTTAATTATTTACTATAGTTATCTAAATATTCATCAACTAAATTTAAGTATTTATTTTTATTTTCTTCACTAGTCCAAGCAATCTCAAAGGCATTCTTAACTAGTTTGACAATATCTTCATTTGATAAGTCCATATATTCAGCTACTGCGATAATATCATCAGAGACATATGATTTGAAATAAGCAGGATCATCAGAGTTAATAGTAATTTTAACACCTTGATCAAGTAACTCTTTTATTTCTTTTCCCTTCATATCTTTAGTAACAAATCCATTAGATACAGGACAACTTGTTAATCCAATATTATTTTCAATTACATAGTCTACTAAAGCTTGATCTTCAACAATATTAGTACCATGATCTATTCTTCCTACTTTAATTGTATGTAGAGCATCAGCTATATTATTAATTGATCCAACTTGATCAATATCGCAGTGCATCGTTATATTGAATCCATCTTCTTTAGCAAGTTTAAATACTCTTTCAAATTTAAGTGGCGGATTATTTCTTTCATCCGAGTCTAGACCAATTCCTAGGATACGATCCTTATATGGTTTAGCCATTTCATAGTGCTCAAATGCTGATTCTTCACTTAAATCTCTTAAAAAACACATAATTAAGTGTGCTTCTATACCTAAGTCTTTAGCATCTTGTGTTGCGCGGTAGTATCCTTCAAAGAATGTCGCAAATTCTACACCACGTGCTGTATGTGCTTGTGGATCAAAAAATACTTCTGCGTACTTAACATTATGTTTTTGA
>CAYTTS010000084.1:0-1938 GCA_964440875.1 uncultured Erysipelothrix sp.
ACTTTCTTATTAATGAAAGGTCCGATATTAATGATTTCTTCAATCTCTTTAATTCGCTCATTAGAAACATTTCTAAGATGGGCGAACAACTTTAAATTATCAATACCTTTTAGATCAGTATAAAGACCTGGTGATTCAATTAAGGATGCTTGATGTCTAAGTGCTTCTTCCCTTTCTGTAACAATGTTTTTTCCACAGACGGTAATTGTTCCCGACGATGGAATTAAAAGACTATTGATACATTTCATAGTAGTAGATTTCCCCGAACCATTTGGTCCTATAAATCCAACAATTTCCCCCTTGTGTACATCAAATGACACATCTTTGACAGCGTGAAATTTATTGTAATATTTATTCAGATTTTGTACGCTTAAAATAACTTCTTGCATGCTAAAGCCCCTTTCAAACATTCTTATCCCTCAAATTTTCTTCTTATTCATCATTATATCACTTTAAATGTTTAAATGTTTACAAGTTTTATGTGTACTCACACAATGTTAGTATATAAAAAAATAGTTTCTTAAAGTTGTTTTTCGCATAATATAAGAGTATGATAATTAATAGATATGGAGGGTGTTTTATGAAGGGAAATAAAACTATAGCAGTACTAGGTTTAGGCTTGTTTGGAGTATCAGTTGCCAAGACATTAGCTAAAAATAATATTGAGGTAATTGCTATGGATAAAAATATGGATCATGTTGAAGAAGTAAGTGAATATGTAGTTAATGCTGTTCAAGGTGACTTTACTAAGTTGGATAACTTAGAAGCAGCACTTGTTAATACTGCTGATATAGCGATAGTGGCAACAGGTGAGCTGTTAGAAGCGACTATTATGGCAATCTTCCATTTGAAAAAATTAGATGTACCACAAATTATCGTAAAAACTAAAAACTTAATGTACCGAGAAGTTTTATTAAAAGTAGGAGCTAATCGTGTACTACTGCCTGAAGTAGAGATCGGAATTGAACTGGGTAGTGAACTATCAGAAGCACGTGTTCAAGACTTACTTGAATTAGATGATGATTATCATATTATTGAAATTGATGCCTTAAATGATTGGATAGGTAAAAGATTATCAGAAATGAATTTAGTTAAAGATTATAAGTTAAATGTATTTGGTGTTAGAGGTAAAGATGATTTAAAATATAATTTCTTAGTTGAGTCAGACTATATCTTCTCAAAAGGAGACCGTGTAATTGTTTTATCAGGAAATGAGAAGATAAATCGTGAAGCTTTAGGACTAGAGAGTCTTGCTGAATGAGTAATCTAAAACAAAGATTTGAAAAATTAAGTGTACCTCAGTTTTTAAGTGCTGGATTTTTAAGTGTTATCTTAATAGGTGCTATATTATTAATGCTACCTATATCAAGTAGAAGTGGACAAGTAACGCCATTTATAGATGCGCTATTTACAGCGGTAAGTGCAACCTGTGTAACAGGGCAAGTTATCTATAATACGGCAGCACACTGGAGTGCATTTGGCCAAATCGTTATTATTAGTTTAATTGAGATTGGTGGACTTGGAATAATGACTATCATTGTTCTATTACTATTATTCTTAGGAAAGAAACTAAATCTTAAAGAAAGACTGTTAATTCATGACTCACTAAATCTTAGTGAAGATAATGATGCGACAGTAATTGTTAAGTACATACTTAAATTTGCCTTAGTAACACAAGCACTAGGTGCCTTAGTTTTATCAACACAATTAATTCCTCAATTTGGACTACTTAAAGGAGTATACTATTCTATCTTCCATGCGATATCAGCATTCTGTAATGCTGGATTCGATTTATTTGGAGACAGCTTAGTTTCATATACAAGTAATCCAGTAGTTATGCTAACTATTTCCTTATTAATTATCTTTGGAGGATTAGGTTTTATCGTTTGGAGAGACCTTTTAACTTATCGTAAAAATAAAAAGTTATTACTACATACA
>CAYTTS010000084.1:2038-3410 GCA_964440875.1 uncultured Erysipelothrix sp.
TCAACAGCAGGTGGAATTAAAGTTACAACGATATCAACACTATTCTTATACTTAAAGTCACAAGTTAAAGGAGAAAGAGCAACGATTAATAAACGAAGTATTCCAAATGTTGCGATAAGAAAATCAGTAACACTACTATTAATAAGTATACTCTTATGTGCACTAGCTACCTTAATCCTCAGCTTTACAGAAGTAATACCGGAAGGATTTGGTTTAGAGTATATAATTGTTGAAGTATTCTCATGTTTTGGAACAGTAGGATTAACAATGGGATTAACACCAAACTTAAGTTTTATTGGAAAAATAATCTTATCGTTAATGATGTTTATGGGAAGAGTTGGACTATTAACAGTTACAATGTCATTTGCCCAAAAGAATAAACCAGATACAATCGTCTACCCAGACGGTAATATAATGATTGGATAAGTACAACTTATCCTTTTTTTAAACCTTTGTTTTATGATAAGATATTGTAAGGAAGTGATTAAATGAAGAATATAGTAATTATTGAGCCACTAGGCGTTAGCGAAGACTTAATTAGAAGTGAAATGAAGCAATTTGAAAGTCAGTACAATCTGATTTACTACAATGATCGAAATGAAGATCCTAAAGTATTACTTGAGCGCGCAAAAGATGCCAACATCTTAGTAGTAAGTAATATTAAGATTGATGAGCCAATACTAAAAGAATGTAAAGACTTAGAAATGATCTGTGTTGCCTTCACAGGATTTGACTTAATAGATATTGAATACTGTAAAAATAATGATATCGTTGTCTCAAATGCCTCAGGATACGCAACAGTAGGCGTAGTTGAATTAGTATTTGGATTAGTCTTAGATCTATATAGAAACATTAAAGATGGAGATAAGAGTGTTAGAAATGGTGGAACACACAATAATCTATTAGGAATTGAAATCGAAAATAAAAAATTCGGAATCGTTGGAGCAGGAGCAATTGGCTTAGGTGTTGCTAAAGTAGCTAACGCATTTAATGCTGATGTATACGCATATAATAGAAGTGAAATAACACAAGCAGACATTACACAAGTAAGCTTAGAAGAAATCTTCTCAACATGCGATATTATTTCAATTAACCTACCATTAAATGATCAAACAAGAGGAATCATTAATAAAGACCTTATTGATCTAATGAAAGAAAACGCAATACTAATCAATACAGCAAGAGGACCAATCATTGATAATGACTATCTTGCAGAAGCACTAATAAACAAAAAAATCGCAGGAGCAGGAATTGATGTCTTCGATATGGAACCACCAATCCCAAGCGACTACAAACTACTTGATGCACCAAACACAATCTTAGCACCACACGTTGCCTACTATACACAAGAAGCAATGGAGAAAAGATTTGA
>CAYTTS010000085.1:0-3405 GCA_964440875.1 uncultured Erysipelothrix sp.
TATTAATGATCATAAACCGCCAGCATTCTTCAGTACTTATAAAAACATTTGTAGTGTTGCCCCAGTATCTAAGTTTACAGTTGATATTTCCGCTGCCTCTTTTGGAGCAACAGCTGATTGTATTAGTGGTTTCTCATTTGCCGGCATTGATATATTAAGTTTAAGTAAGTATTTAATTATATTAATAGCTTACTTCATATTAGTATTAATCTTTATGGCAAGTTTAAATACATTACTTAGTTTATTATTAAATAACCAAATTATTAACTTATTAATACTTGGATTAACAATCGTCTTCAGTATCGTTTTAAATAACTTATTAATTGGATCAGTGATTCTGAAGTTTATTCCATTAACCTTCTTATCACCAGCAGCCCTCTTAATGGGGACTGTACCATATACATTCTTAAATGGACTAATTACCTTAACAGTTTGGACAATCGCATTAAATGTCTTAAATAGTTACATTATTAAGAGAAAAGATTTCGATTACTAGAAGCCCAAGTGGCTTCTTTTTTAATTGATAAAATGATATAGTTATAAAAAGAAAAAACATTGTGGATAAAGAAATTTTAAATATTTATACTTAAGATCTATTAGGAGGACTTATGAAAAAACTAATATTTAATGAGTTTCTTTATTATTTAAAAAATCCATTTAAACTATTAATTAGTATTGCGATAATACTAAGTTTTCCACTTGTTTATAATCAATATTCAAAAATTGAGAAAACAGAACTAAAAAAAGCATCTAATCAATATGTCAAAATCCAATCAATTAATAGTACTTTCAACTCAAACTTGATTCAAAACTACTTTAATCTAGCATCATTCGACCATAGTAAATTAGATGAATTAACTAGGATACAGGGACTACTTCAAAACTATAGCGGTGGTTTAGTAACCCAAATAAACGGTAATATGAATGTTCAACTGTCATCATTTAGATATGAGATTATGAAACTATATGACGAAATCTATCAACTAATAGGTGATGATGCCGCCCTTTTACTATCAGATAATCATGATTACTCCTACGAATACATTCAAAGCGAATTAGAAAGATTAAGTATACTAGTAAATAATAACTGGGTAGATGAATATTATGAATACACAATAACACTAGCCAATTATCCAAGTAGAGTCTTCGAAGGACTTTCTCTATTCACTATTTTAGCTTTAACACTACTATTATTTTATGATTTATTCTCAAAAGACTTTGAAAACGAAACCTATAAAACAATCTATACGATGCCAATTAAACGTAGTAAGATTGTTTTATCCAAATTATTATTCTCCATACTATATCTTTTTGGACTACTTTTAATTGGACAAATCATTACATCAATCTATTTAATTTTCTACCATACAAATGCTTATAACGTTTTAAGTAATAAACAAGGGAATATCTTACACCCAAGCTTAATTAATTTAAACTCATTAATAAGTTTTAACACAAAGGTTAATTATTTAATCATACCTGAATATTTAAAAAATATTATTTATATATTCATCGGATCAAGTTTAATCATCCTTTGGATAAGCTTTTTAAACATTATATCAATTAAGAGTAAATCAAGTTCAACCAGTTTATCAGTTGGAGTCTTTGTCCTCTTTATGAGTTATGCTTTAAATTTGTTGAATATAAGTATTATTAAAATCTTAATACCAATATCAGCCTTTAATTATCATCCAACCTTAACTAGTGAAAATAATTTTAACTTAAGTTTTTCACTAATAATGACACTCTTCTATATTACATCCTTCAACTATTTACTATTTAAGAGTATCGATACAAGCGACTTCACTAATACCTTTGGAAATAAATAAAAGAAAGTAGGAAATAATTATGATTAAGTGGATATTACAAGATGTTAAAAGAATTTTAAAAAGTAAGAAGTCATTCTTACTTTTAACAATGGTATTTTTAACAATAATTAACTTTATTGCAACTAACACAAGACATGAGTTACCCGAAGTTCCAGCAAATCTTAACTTTGAAATTACCTACTTGAATACAGACCCTTATAGAAATGACGCTCTTATCAACATTTATAAAATAGCCTCTCAATTTGATAATGATTGTTTATTTGAATATAGTGATTTCGATGATACTGACTGTAGTGACTACAAAGTATACAGTTCATTTTTAGATAAACTACTAAGTGAAGATGATCTAGAGGAGTTCTATAAATTAAAACTATATGTCTTAAACGCAAGTATTAAAGACTTTATCCAATATTTAGATGAAGGAAATCCCGGACTAATCGCACTTATCGAAGAAAAAAGTATCAATGTTGATGAGGTTAAACACATCATTGATTTCGTTGATACTGAAATAGCCGGAGAATATGATGAACTCATCTTAAAAGATACTAATCGTGGGCTTACTGATTATAATAGACGAGTAATTGATTTAAACGAAACATATATTAACTATCTAAATAATTATCCCTTAGATGTTAAATACACAATGACCTCATCATTTTTTGTCGCAAACTATTTAAATGACTATTTCTTCTTTTTAATAATTGTCATGATACTTTTAGTCTTTGATAGTTTCTATCGTGACTATAACTCAGGAGTCTTTAAAAATATTTTAACAGTTCCAACCAACAGATTTAGATATATTATTACTAAAACTACTTCATCAGTTATTGCCATATCAATTTTTGTCTTCACACCTATTATAATAACTGCCATAATACTTTATTTTTACAATGGTTATGATGCCATCGACTATCCAGTCTATATCTCTAGAAATACTTTATTTACCTTTAAACCAACAAAAGAATACATACCATTTATTTCAAAAGATTCGATTTATAGCCCATTAACACATAGTAAATATAAAGACTTTTGTGAGCTAGCTCCAGTAATGAGATTTCCAGTTGATGCAGTAGATGCCTCCTTTAATGAAGTATATAACTGCATTGACTACTTTTCAGCAAGATCAGTCTTTATGATCTCACTAAAAACTTATATTACATTAAGTATTACTTACTTCTTTATCGTAATTATTTTTATCGCATCACTAAGTACACTAATAAGCTTGATCTTTGATTCTGCGGCATTAAATATTAGTATACTTTTAATTACCCTTGGATCGACAAATCTAATTAATCAATTCTTCATTGGAAGTAAAATCTTAAAATTTATACCTTTTACATTCTTATCACCAACCGCCCTTTTAATGGGGACAATACCTTACACATATCTTAACGGTCTAATCATCTTAATTACTTGTATTATAATGCTCACATTCATGAATTATCATATCTTAAAAAGAAAAGACTTTGCTTATTGATAGTTAAACTTGTAAGTAAGTTACTATATGTTATAATTTAGAATGGTCGAATCATAGAGTACTATGTCCAGGGCTATATAAATGGAGGTGATGATAATG
>CAYTTS010000086.1:0-3182 GCA_964440875.1 uncultured Erysipelothrix sp.
TGGTTTCGCTAATACGATATATAATATAGCTACACCAATCGTTAGATAGATAGTTGTTTTAAGGGCAAACTTTTCACTCTCAATAAATCTCTCTTCATTTTTAGCACCGTAAGCATATGATGCAACTGGTTGATATCCTTGCATAAAGCCTAATATTACGTAGTGTCCAACTAAAACTAATCTTTGAACAACCCCATAAGCAGCAATGATTAGATCACTATCTGGTAATCTTGCAGCACTCATATTAGTTAATGATGTTGATAATGCTAAACAAATTTGTACTACTGCAGTTGGAATACCAATAACCATAACTGTTTTGAAGAATTCAACTGTAGGTTTAACATATTTAACATTTAACTCAATTATTGATCGTTTACTTAAGTAGAACCAGAATAAGATAATTGCAGTTACAAACTGTGATATCGTTGTTGCAATTGATGCACCAGCAACACCTAAGTTAAAGCCCCACTCAAACATAAAGATTGGATCTAAAATAATATTTAAGACTGCTCCAGTAACTACTGCAATTGTTGTAATCTTAACTGATGATTCTGCTCTTGCTGTACTGTTCATACTTTGAGCAGGTAAGTTAGCTAAGGCTGCAATAAACATCCAGAATGAATATTCTTTTGCTTGTGGCATAACAGCTGCACTCGCTCCAAACATCTTTAATAACGTTCCATAAAGACGATACCGGCAATACATAATATAATCCCAATTATAATGGATACAAATACTACTGTTGAAACAGTTCTGTTAGCACCTTCTTTATCATCAGAACCTAACTGTCTTCCCGCAAGTACAGCCGCACCTGCTGCGAAGATATTCTCAATACTTACAAATATCAATAATAATGGTAATGTTACCCCAACTGCCGCAAGTGCAGTCTCACTATCTAACATCCCAATATAAGCAGTATCTACAATGTTGTATACTGCTTTTGCTAAAAGTGCTAAAGTCGCTGGAACAGCAAGCTTTACAATTGCCTTTGAAGGCTTCATTTTAGCTAATACATAACTACCTGAATTACTCTCACTCATTTACTCTTCTCTCCTTTTAACTATTCCGTATAAGAAAATATTTAACCATCTTTCAATATGCTTTTCTCGATCCCCATTACTGCTTAAGACTTGATATCTTATATCAATAAATTCTTGTAACATCTTAAAGTTAAGAATCGCATCGTCTAATTTAATATCATCACTTAAATCTAAATCAGATAATAAAGATAATAAGTAATCCTCATTAAACTTATCAAAATCAGCTCTCAATGCTTTAATATTTTCATATAAATGATCAATTGGATTATTAGTAATGTTATAGTAAAGATTTAAATATAAAGGATAAGTCGTAAAGAACTCATTTCTAACGATAAAATAATCATTTAAACTTGTTTTAATGTTTTCCTTATCAACAATAAAATTAGAACTTAGATGATTGACTAAATAATCAAAAAACATCTTAATACAAGTTAAAACTAAGTCATCTTTATTCTTAAAATAGTGATATATAATACCTTTTGAAATATCTGCTCTTTTATAAATAGAATTAATGGAAGCTTCATTATATGGCTTCTCACTAAATTCAATAAGAGCACTTTCTAATATCTTATTCTTCATATTTTATCAACCACTCTCTAATCCAATAGTTATTATACACTTTATTGACCAGGTGGTTAATAACCTATATAAAAAAACAAGTTATTGCTAACTTGTTATAAATTAAAGGCTATTTTCAACATTGAACCTAGTGAGTAAGTGAGCGCTTCTTCATCAATATCAAAGTACTCATTATGATGATCAGCACCTGATCCAAGATCAGTATTTCGACAACCTACAAATGAAAACACTGTAGGAGCAAGCTCGCTATAACGATTAAAAGATTCAGAAGCAAACCAAGTAATATTATCCACGATTGAATGTGGATATAAATCACTAACTAAAGTTCTAATCTTTTCAGTATAAACTGGATCATTAATAACAGGACTCGCTAAATGGTGATTATTATCCGTAAAATTGATAGTGCAATTATGCGTTTTCGCACTAAGTGTTACAACTTCCTTTAATATATCTAATGCCCTATCACCCTCACCTTGGTCAAAAAATCTTAAACTGCCAGAAACATGGGCACTATCAGGGATAACATTCCAAGTACTTCCAGCTTTAACTTCTGTTATACCTAAGGTAACAGTCTTAGTAACATCAACTTGATTACTCCAAGCAATTGCTAAATTGTTTAAGATTGCACTTGTAGCAAAGATCGGATTAATTGCTAAGTCAGGTCGAGAACCATGACCACCTCTTCCAATAACATCAAAGTCAATACGATGAGCTCCTGCCATTATCGCATTTGCATCAATTCCAAATTTAGCAGTATCTAAGAAAGCCGCTAAGTGGACACCATATATAAAATCAAAGTCAATATTCTTAAGACTTTTTATCATCTTTGATATTCCCATCCCATTTTCTTCGGCTTCTTCAAATATAAAGATAAACTTGCCATTTAAACCATCTATATTTTCACTTAATATTTTCGCACAAGTTAATAGTGTTGCCATATGTCCATCATGACCACAAGCATGCATTACTCCATCTCTCTCGGAAATAACTTCACGTAAGCCTTTTAGGTTAGATTTATTTTCTTGAATAGGCAAGGCATCAATATCAGCACGTAAACCAATAGTTGATCCAGCTTTTTTACTATCCAAGATGGCATAAAAACCAGTATTCTCACCATCAACAATCTCAAGATTAAATTTCAATAGCTCACTTTTTAAAAACTTAGACGTTTCATATTCTAACTCTGATAGTTCTGGATGTGAGTGTAAATGTCTTCTTACTTCAATCATATAATCTTCATTAGTCTTTACTAATGATAATATTTCATTATTATTTAGCATAAAATCTCCTTTAGGGTAAAATAAAACAAGCTCCCTAATTTAAGCTTGTTTTATTAGAATTAAAAGCTGATAGCTTGCATTGGGCAAACTTCGATACATACTCCACAATCGATGCAAAGGTCAGCATCACAAACTGCTTTATTATCTGCGTTCATTGATAAAGCTGATGTAGGGCAAACTCCGATACATGCTTGTACTCCAGCACAAGTCTCTTGATTAACTGTAACTGCCATTATAATCCTCCATTCCTTAAGTAATTATGTATTAATTATACCACAGAATA
>CAYTTS010000087.1:0-3181 GCA_964440875.1 uncultured Erysipelothrix sp.
TCAATCATAATTTTTTTCAACAATTACTTGACAAACTCATAGTTGGTCTCCTTATATACAACGTTTAGCAATTGTTTTATCACTAACGTCTAACTTAACTATTTTATCTTTTATTAATTTAAAACTATTTGGATTTAGTTTATATCTAGTCCAAGCTCCATCCTTAGAACTATCTACTAAGCCTGAATCCACTAATATCTTCATATGATAAGAAAGTGTTGGCTGAGTAATATCAAATTCTTCTAGAATATGACAAGCACATAACTCCTCATCAGCTAACATTTCTAATATAGCAAATCTTGTCTCATCTGCCATCGCTTTAAAATATAATACTAAGTCTTTATTACTCATATTTCCTCCTTATTAAACTTTATATCTTTAGATTAACACTAGTACTACTTACTGTCTAGATACTATCTACTTAAATAATGCCTTTAAGATCTTTGCCGCCGGCTCTCTATTTTCCCCAATTAAAGGATATGTGTGAATATGAATTGCCGGATTAAAGTTTAACTCTAAAATACTATAGTTATTATCATCGGCATGCTTAGTTACATCTTCAATAATAATATCAACACCTGAAATATTAACACCTAAAACTTTAACAGCCTTCTCGGCAATCTCAACGTATGACTTATCAACAAGATCTGTATAGTCAATACTATCGCCACCAGTACTTATATTAGAGTTCTCACGTAAGTAGACAATCTCATCCTTACTTACAATTGAATCAAAGTTTAAATTACTTAAGGCTAAATATTCAGCTTCTTGTTTACCTAGGTTAATCTTCTCTAAGGGAGTAACATAATTACTTCCTCTAAGTGGATTACTATTTTTAATTTCAACTAATTCTCTAATTGTAGATATTCCATCACCAATAACATTTGCCGCCGCTCGGTGTAAGATACCAACTACCTTTTGATCAATGACTAAGAAGCGATACTCAAGACCTTTAATAAATGGTTCTATTAAGACTGTCGTATCAAAACTTAATGAATAGTTAATTGCCTCAAGTATTTGCTTTTTACTTGCCCCCTCTGGATAGATTGTAATTCCTTCTCCAAAGTTCGTTGTATTTGGTTTAATAACTACTCCTGACTTTTCAAAGTTAGTAATATCAATACTATCAATATCACTAGGACATTTAACTGTGTAGCCATTTGGAGTATTAAGTTTACTTTCACTTAATAACTTTTTTGTGACGACCTTATTTTCCATCGCTAGTATATTAGCGTAAGTATCTAAGTTAGTCTTAGTTGCCTGTTGTACATATTCAATCTTATTAGTACGTGGATCTTGTATTGATATAAAGTTTGAATCAACATCAATTACTTCAAATAAATAACCTTCTTTTATCGTTTCTTTAATTAAGATCTTTGTGGATAACTCTAAGCTTGGATAAGATGATAGTTCAAACTTATGTTTTTCACTATATCGTTTATCTCTAATAGCCATCTCTAAGTGATAATCAATATAACTAGACTTAGCATACTCAGCTTTTAATCTATTCGCATAAGTCTTATCTTTATTATTTAGACGCTCTTCAATTGACTCATATATTTCAGCTAAGTCATATGGTGTACTAATATCTTTAAAGAAGTCTTTAAGTTTTAAGTGAACTGCTATATCTTTATTAGCTAATAAAATATCAGAACGACTTGCCGCTTGGTGTTTCTTATTGGCAAGCTTTTGATCATCCTCATTAAAGCTAATATCATCATTTAATAAGGCATAGATAATATGTAGGTGTAAGTATTTTAAGTCAATATCTGAGACACCACTTACTTCAAAGGGATTAACATCAATAAATCTTAGTTCAATATATTCAATATTACTATCAACATCTTCCTTTAATCTTACTGGTGTATATAACTCTGATGGTCCTTTAATAATTCCATTATCAATTACTTTATGAACACTCTCTTTATAGCTAGCATAAGAATTAAAATCTAAGATAATCTCTTCTTTATTACGATATCCACAATCACTATTTCTTAGCGAACTTAAACCATCCATTAAACAATCCCCAGTATTAAGTTGATCACTATTAACAACACAGTGTTCATAGTATGAATTATGGAATACCGGACTGGCGCTCGTTAGATAAATAAAGAACCAACGATTAAGTAGTATGTACTTGGCAACTTTTAAATAAGCCATATTCTTATACTCAGTAAAGGAAGTACTTAAGTCTGTTTTATTATATAGATCTAATAGTAATTCATCAGCAAAAGAAAAGTTAAAATGAGTACCTGATATTATTGACTTCTCTTCTCCGTATTTAGCGGATAAGTACTTACGGTATTCTTCCTTTTTAGGATCAGACTTAAACCTGGCAACACTTATCCCCAAGTCTTTATTAATTATTGGCGGATTACTAGCTTTCCACAGTAAGTCAGACTCAGCTAAGTTATCAAAAACAACAGCTTGAATATCTTCAAGCTCAAAGATTGCCTGATCAATTGAATCCTTAGGTCTTGTTATCATCTCAATTTGTGCCTCACCAAAATCTTTAGTTATAAAAGGATTATCTTCACTAAAGACTTCTGGATGATCTAGTAATGAGATCTCAGCCATACTACCAATTCTGACAGCCTCACGCTCTAAACCAATCTTAGCTTTAAATAAATTATTAATCATTATTAAAAACTCCTTTACGTAATATAATCTTCATCCAAGTCAACAGTACTAAACCTTTAACTATACTCGTTAAACTAATACTTAACCAAATACCATTCACTCCATAATACTTACTTAAAAATAAAGCTAAAGGAATTCTACTACTCGTAAGTAATATTGATACTAGAGGAGGAATATATGTTTTACCAATACCATTAAAAACACCAACACTAATATACTCAATACACATAAAGATCTGTGAGATACCAATAGCCCTCATATAACCAACACCAATCTTAATAACCTCTGGATCATTAATAAAGATACTAACTAATTGACTCGGAAAGATTAAAAATAAAAGTGTCGTCATAAGACTAAATAAAATCGCTAATAGAAGCGCTGAATTATAACCATCCTTAATTCTATCTAAACGCTTAGCCCCATAGTTTTGGCCAATAAATGCAACAAGCGCACCTTGTAAGCCACCAATAGTGACATAAGTAATTGACTCTATTTGAAGACCAATCTTTTGAGCCGCGATTGCGTCAGTCCCAAAGGTAAC
>CAYTTS010000088.1:0-1063 GCA_964440875.1 uncultured Erysipelothrix sp.
AATATTAAGAAAGGTATACTGCCAAGTACAGGGAGTAACAAAATGTTTATGTATTTTATAATTCCGGCACTCTTACTACTTACTTCATTAGGTATCTACAAATATATTAATCGTAATGACTCAAGGCGAAGAAGTAAACAAATAATAGTATTACTGATTATAAGTACTACTTTGATAAATTCACTTACTAGTGTAAATGCAAAAAGTAAACAGGTGAAGATTGTAATTCATAAGTCTGTCTATACAAATCCAGATGCAAATCCGGAACATGAGCTTAATGATGGTTTGAACAGTATCCATAATGAGGAAACTGTTAGATATAATAATGTGAAGTTTGATGTCTACGATTTTAGTGATTACATAAAAAACAGTAGTAAAGATATCGACTTAATTAGTGAGGAAATAGTTAACTTAGCACGAGATGATCTTATTTCATTTGCACAGTCTAATGGTGAGTACTTAGAGACAATCAAAACTAATAATGTCAAAGGAATAGATGGAGTAGCAGAAACCTCAATAGAGATTAAAGAAGATACAGCAATTTTATTTATTGAAAATGATACACCATTATTCAAAGATAAATATTTGTTATTAAATAAAGCACTTCCGATGTTGATAGTACTTCCAATTATTGATTTGGATAATCCGAGTGAGAATCTATCAACTATAAATCTATATCCAAAGAGTTATGGCTATCGTTTAAATGAAGAAGACCAAGAAGATTTAGAAGATGATGAGAAAGATAGTGAGGAAGAAAAAGTCCCAACGGGCATAAGTTTTAATACCTTAGGCTATACACTATTATTAGTATCAGGCTTAAGTTTAATATTATTAATAAAATTAAATAGGGGGAAAAACAATGAAAAAGAGTAGAAAATTTTTAAAAGTAGCATTTGCCTTAATGGTAAGTGTGACAATGTTATTAAGTGGGCTTAGCCTTAGCTTAAATGCGCAAGAAAGTCAAAATGACAATAAAGTGAATATTACTGTTCATAAAAGATTATTTAATAATAAACCAGTAGATAAAGTTAATACTGGAAATATAATGGATGATTTTGGTGGT
>CAYTTS010000088.1:1163-3180 GCA_964440875.1 uncultured Erysipelothrix sp.
ACTGGACTAACTTTTATTGGTGGTGATGAGGATGGTCATAAAGATTTTACAATTGACGCTAATCAAAAGTTAGATTTTGAAGTCAAGCTTCACATTCCAAATAATGCTGGTTTAGGATTTAAATATATAGATGAACATAAAGGCTTAGAACTTCTAGATAATATTAAAATTGAAGGATTAACTGTTGAAGATGATTATACAGTTGATGTGAATAAAAATGGTGAGTTTACAATTAAATTTAATACTGAAAGTCAAAACTTTAAAAATTTAATTGGTAAAGGAATATCAATCAAATATTCAATGAAGCTTGCGAATGGATTTGAAGTTGATGAATTATATGCTAATCGTGGTTATACACAAATAGGTCATAATGAAAAACATAGAGTTGAAGTAGAATACAAAGTAAATGAAGAAGATAAACTGGCTAGATTTTCTACATCAGGACATCAGTTTTTAAAGACTGATGGGCGTACTGGTGCTGTTCTTGATAATGCACAGTTTATTATTAAGGGTACAGACGGTTATGCTAAGTTCAACGATAATTTAGAGTTTATTGAATGGACTGATAATAAAGGTGAAGCTACTAAGCTAGTTTCGGGTAGTGATCCTTTAAGTAACTTTTCCTTTAAAGGTCTAAAAAGAGGAGAGTATACGCTAGAGGAAGTTGAAGCACCTGAGGGTTATGTTTTAGGGGATGATTTAATCTTCAATGTAAGTGCTGATACAAAGGCAACAGTTGTTAAAAACTTCAAGAAAGGGATTCTACCATCAACAGGTGGTAAAGGTATATATGGATTCTTATTTTTAGGAACAGTTTTAATGGGCGGATCATACCTGATGCTTAGAAAATCAAAAGCTAAGTCAAAAGTTTAATTGTTATTATAGTTTGTTTTGGAAGGGGATAGTTTTATGAAAAGTCATCGACTTAAGGATTTTATACTTAAACTTGTAATGCTTGCTTCTTTTACTTTAGGTGCCTTAATCTTTAGCTATCCCTTTTTATCAAATATTATTAATAATTATTATGATCAAATTATTATTAAAGATTATACTAGTGAGTTTAATAAGAAGTCTGCTTTAGAACGAAATAAGCTTTCTGAAGAGATGATTCTTAGGAATGAAGAGATATTGGCAAATAATAATTTTGCTTCTCTGGGTATTGTTGATGATCCATTTAGTGATGTAAACAGCATTGATCAGAACTATGGAAATGAGTATTATCAAGAACATCTATTAGGGGCAATCTATATTCCTAAGATTAATGTAAGTTTACCAGTCTTTGATGAAACAAATAATGCCTTACTTGAGAAGGGGGCAACCCTACTTCAAGGGACATCATATCCGATTGGAGATCAAACTAAGCACTCAGTCATTACGAGTCATGCGGGTCTTCCAAACAAAAAGTTGTTTACAGACTTAACTAAAGTGGATTATGAAGATATATTTTATATAGAAGTAAATGATGAGATTATGGCATATGAGGTATTTGAGATAAAGGTTGTACTTCCAGAAGATATTGATAGTATTAAAATTAGAGCTGAAAAAGATATTGTTACCTTACTTACTTGTACTCCGTATATGATTAATTCACATCGTCTATTAGTTAGTGGCGAAAGAGTCGAGTATAAGCCTGAAGATAAAGAAGTTATTGAAACAATAAAAAATTATCATAGTAAACGTTTAGGATATATCGCTTTAATAATATTAGTGTTAATATCAGTTTTATTTATACGTTTGTTCTTCATTAAGAGGAGAGTTTTATTGAAGTTTAGTATTAAAGACTTAGAATATCAAGATGGTGATAAGTTTAGTCTGTACAATAAGGATAAACATCTCTTAGATGAAGCTTTATCAGAGGAAAGTATAGTAGATTTTTCTTATGTAAAAAAAGATGATTATTATATTAAATCTTCTTTTGATAACGATTACAAAATTATTGCAAAAGTAGTTAGAGGGAAGTTTGAGGTCTACTATCTTATAAGTGAAGATAAAAGAATTAGAATTGATGTAAAGTAAA
>CAYTTS010000089.1:0-3074 GCA_964440875.1 uncultured Erysipelothrix sp.
TATTAGTTATATTGTACATCAGTTTTATAATACTTACTAATTAATGACAAATACAACAACCCCATAATCCCTATGTATACGCATTTTAATTTGTCGAGCACCTTTCTTCCATCCCTTATAATCATAAGCAGCTTTAACCATAGCAAAATCTACTTCATCTTTTAAGTCTTTATTAGATACAACGTCTTTAAATTTTAAGTAGTTGTAATACCCAGACCGACTTACTTTAGCTATAGTGCACATTGTTTTTACATTAATCTTATTCCTTCTTTTGCAGCACATTACTTCAATTATTCTATATTTTTCATGCGCTGGAACTATTTGTATTTTCGCTCCAACGCTTTCAACTTTTTTAAGAATTCATTTTCTTGTTTCAAGTACTCAGAGCGGTCTTTGTAATACTGAAGCTCATCTTCTATACTGTTGAACTCAATATTTTTAGGTCTTCCTGAACCCTTAACCCTCGTAAATCCCTCAACTCTAATAGACTGTTTTTTGAATCTTTCTATATTATTTTTGGCTCTTGAAGAACCAATTACATAGTAATCAATTCCAGCTTCTTCAAATATCTGCTTAGTTTTAATACCATTGTTACTTTGTTTAACACAAATTTTCTTAAACTCATCAGTAAAGATCACTTGATACTCATTTACCTTAAGTACATATTTGTTCTTAGATAACTTCAATATTTCTTCTTTTGATAATCTATTCTTACCCATAATTATCGCCTCTTTCATATATTATACTTTGGAGCACATAAAAACCCTATAGTTGGACTTTTATTTTAGATGTCCAATCTATAGGGTACAGTTTATAGCGACCTTTTGTATATTAATACTATATGTTAGCTTGAAACTATCTAACCATTGTTGAACCACCGTCAACCATAATAGTTTGTCCAGTGATATAGTTTGCGTCTTCTGATGATAAGAATACAACTGTTCTTCCAATATCTGCTTCAGGATCTCCAAATCTTCTTAGAGGTACTTGATCAACTACTTTTTGGTAGTATTCAGGTTGTGCTTCTTTCCAAGCTTGTACACCTTCACTCATTGCAAGTGGGCTTACGATATTTACGTTAATATTGTACTGTCCCCATTCGTTTGCAACAGTACGAGTTAAACCTCTAATTGCTTCTTTAGCTGCTGCATAAGCCGCTTGAAGTGGGTGGCCCATGATACCTGCACCTGATGCAAAGTTAATTACTGTTCCTTCAGATTCTTTTAAGTATGGGAATGCATGTTTCATTAAATCGAATGTAGCATAGAAGCCTGTTCCCATTGATAATGCTAGATCATCTGTTGTAATATCATTGAATAGTTTATTTACAGATGCATGTGCATTATTTACTAATACATCAATTTTACCGTAAGCTTCAACTGTTTTATCAATGATAGTTTTTAAGTTATCTCTGTCCATTAAGTTTGCTTGAATAAAGATTGACTCTGGTGTATACTCTTGAATCTCTTTAAGAGTTTTTAAGCCTGCTGTTTCATCTAAGTCAACGATAACAACTTTAGCTCCTTCTTTTCCTACTGCTTTTGAGACACCTGCTCCAATACCAGCAGCTCCTCCAGTAACAATTACTACTTTGTCTAATAATTTCATAAAAATCCTCCATTATAATATTTATTTAGATTCGTCTTGGAATCTTTTTTCTTGTCTAGGTCTAACAAAGAATAATACTAATACTAAACCTAAGACTGATACTGCGATAGTTGCGATAAATATATTTCTCATACCAGATACTGTGTCAGCTGCTGCATTGAATAACGCTCCTGAAATTGTAGCTGATAAAACTGGTGCTAATGTATTGATGAAACTTACAAGTGATGTACCATCTGCAAGCTGTTCTGGACTTAAAGTCTTTTGGGCTGCTGGTAATGTTGATACCGCACGTAAACTTTCAGTAACTCCAGTTAGTGAGAATGCGATAAAGAACATTGTGATTGACATAGTTGGTGAGATTGGAATTAACATACCAAATGCAGCGATTAAGATTGCACTTGCAAGACTCATTGCTAACCAAGAGTTTGAATGTTTTTTAGTAACCCAGATACCAGCCATTGTCGGTAATATTAATGTAATGATCGTACGTGGAATAGTTAATGTTCCAGCAACTGTTGCACTTACTCCAAGTACGTCAATAGCTGCAAGTGTACCGTAGTTAGTCATAACAACTTGATAGAAGTATAATGTGACACCGATTACTAATAAAGCGACAAATTCACCATTTTTGAATAAACTCATTTTTATAATTGGGCTACCACCAGCTTGTTCGATCTTACTTTCATATTTATATAATAAGAAAGTAAATACGATTAATACTGCAAAACCTAATAATATTAATGGGTTTGTCCATCCAAGAGTTGTTCCAAAGTTAAATGATAATACGAATGCTGATAATGCTACAACTAATAACATAATTCCAACTGTATCGATATTAACATCTGTATTAGCATCAGTACTTGGAAGTCCGATGAAAATAAAGATGATTCCGATTATGACTGTAGCACTAATGATTATAATACCTAAGCCAGTTTGTCCCATATCATTGAAGATACCAGAGAATAAACTTGCGAATAATGTACCAGCTGATACACTACTTGCTAAAAGTCCCATAGCTTTAGGAATATCTTTTTGTTCATTAACAAGTGACATTAAGATATAGCATGTTGCAGTGAATGCACCTTTTGCTAATCCATTAGCGATTATAAAGAATAAGTAAACGTAAATATTAGTACTGTAGACAACAGCAATTGTTGTTACAAATGCTAACACTCCAGAAACTATCAATAATTTCTTCCTACCAACTATAATTCCAAGACTTCCCCCAATAGGTGTCATAATTGATGTACCTAATGTAATAAGAATAGTTGCGAATGAGAAGAAATGTAATCCATTCAAGTTCTCTAATAAATATTTTTGGGATATTGCTAATGCAGTCCCATTACCAGCCATGAAAAACATAAATATACATGCACCGATAACTACAAATGTCTTATCTCTTTTTGAGAGACTAAGTGTAATGCTTGATTTACTCATATCTAAAACCTCCCTGTGTTAACACACTT
>CAYTTS010000090.1:0-2732 GCA_964440875.1 uncultured Erysipelothrix sp.
TTTAATATTTATATTTTATGCAGGTTCAATTACTTCATCAGGTTTTTTATTTAAAAGTTCTCTGATTTGATCATGTATGTCTTTATATAGGTCTGGGTTAGCATTTAAGAATACTCTAACTGCTTCTCTACCTTGTCCAATTCTTTCATCTTTATATGAGTACCATGATCCAGCTTTATCAATAATGTCGTATTCAACTCCTAAGTCAATTACTTCTCCAATTCTTGAGATTCCTTGTCCATAGTGAATTTCTACTTGCGCTGTCCTAAATGGTGGCGCAACTTTATTTTTAACGATTCTAACATTTGTCTTATTACCAAATATCTCTGATCCTTCTTTTAAAGCTTCACTTCTTCTAATATCAACTCTCACTGATGCGTAGAACTTAAGTGCTCTACCTCCTGATGTTGTCTCTGGGTTTCCAAACATAACACCGATTTTTTCTCTTAACTGGTTAATGAAGATAACTGTTGTCTCACTTCTGTTCATAACTCCAGCTAACTTTCTCATAGCTTTCGACATCATACGAGCTTGAGCTCCTACTGTTGCATCTGACATTTCACCATCTAATTCTGCTTGTGGAACTAATGCCGCTACTGAGTCAATAACAACTAAGTCTACAGCCTGTGATCTAACTAACATATCGGCAATCTCTAGTGCTTGTTCACCTGAGTCTGGTTGCGATAAAATTAGTTCATCAATATCTACACCTAGTGCTTTTGCATATTGTGGATCAACCGCATGTTCAGCGTCAATAAAGGCAGCTCTTCCGCCTTCTTTCTTTTGAACTTCTGCAATTGCATGTAATGCTAGTGTTGTTTTCCCTGATGATTCAGGTCCATAAATCTCTATAATTCTTCCTTTAGGATATCCGCCTACTCCTAATGCTTGGTCAATTAGTAATGATCCACTACTAATAACATCTACATCAACGTTGGCACGATCTCCAAGTTTCATTACTGAGCCTTTTCCAAATTGTTTTTCAATTTGTTTTAAAGTCTCATTTAACATTTTATCTTCTTTAGCCATTAAATCACCTTTCTGTAATTAGTTGTTTCTACATATTTATTACTATAACATTAGTTTATATTTTTGATTTTCCTAATACTACATTGTTTCAAAGATTATATCTTTTGCCGCAATAAAGTATGAGTATCCACTAGCTAAACTAACTAGTGTTGAAAACCATACTAAGACATCTGTAACTGGTAATCCATAAAATTCAAATGGCATATTATTTAATAGTACAAATATAATTGTTAACATTTGAGCTACAGTTTTAATTTTACCTAAAAGTCCGGCAGATATTACCTCTCCCTTTGATGATGCCATCATACGTACGCCATCAACTACAGTATCTCTCCATATCATTAATAAGACTGCCACTACTGGGACAATTCCTTGATGTGCTAATAAGATGAATAGTGTATTAACTAGTAACTTATCTGCGATAGGATCTAAGAATTTTCCAAAAGTAGTTATTTGATTATATTTACGTGCTAAATAGCCATCTAAAAAGTCAGTAAATGCCGCAAGTGCAAAGAGTGCTAGTACGATAATATTTTTTAATGAAATAAAGACTCCATTAACTGTGTAGTTAGTAACTACAATATCAAATTGTGCATATGGAAATATATATACTAGTACTATGATTGGTACTAACAATATTCTAAAAATCGTTAATTTATTTGGTGTGTTCATTAGTCCGCCTTCTTACCTAGAGTAAAGGTTAGATTTGTTCCACCTAAGGCAGTCGCAATACTATCATCTAATTCTAGTTTATCTTCATTAATTAAAAATTCGTTACCATTCATAATTCCAAATCTAATTGAAATTACATCGCCTTCTTTAAACTCAACTTCAGCTCCATTTAATTTATATTTATCGCCAATAGCTAATTCTTCATTAGCTTGATAAGTTCTACTACTCTCTTCAGTATCAGGTATTGAAACTATTTGATTATTAACTGTAATTTGTGTCCATGTCGGTACATTGAATTTAGCAATAATTCTTGTCTCATTATTCCAATTAGTAAGTTCTAGATTATTTACTTCTAAGTTTTTAACTTCAACTTTAGCAATTTCAATTGGTTTTTCATCAGGTTCTTCTTCCTTATCAACTGGATTTTCTTTATCGTCTGGTTTATCAACGATTGGTGGCGGCGTATCATCTACTACCGGTCCATTGATATAACTGTTTACTAGTGAGTAAACTAAAAATAAACTGATCAAAGCCACTACACTTATTAAAGATACTAGCGTCCAATCAATTCTTTTCACTCTATTTTTACCTTGATTAATTCCACTTAACTTACCTTGATTCATATTACTTATTGAAATTTGTTTTGTTTTTATTTGTTCATTAATATTTTTTAATTTTTCTGCTTCTATTAAATCGATAGCCTGAGTATACTCCAGTGTTGCATCATTTAATATTGCATCTATATTTTCAATTTCTAAATCCAATGCTGAAAGATATGATTTCACATAATATCTTAAATAAAATAAATCATTTTTGAAATAATCTAAATTTCCAGCTTCAATATTTTCAACAATATTTATATTCATCTTAGTAATATTAGAAATATCTTCAATGGATCTATTTTGATTAATACGTTCTTCACGTATTATATTACCTATTTCTTTCATACTACCTCTCACTTTCACTTAAAATGTAATGACATTCTATAAGCCATGTTCTGTACCTTGCGGTGACAATCATTTATCTACACA
>CAYTTS010000091.1:0-2681 GCA_964440875.1 uncultured Erysipelothrix sp.
ATTGAAGTATTAAAAAACCAAGAATAATAATTAAGCACTCACTGAGTGCTTTTTTCATACCTTGTATATGTTATACTCATAATGAAGTATTAGGAGGGTGTTAAGTGAGTAATATTGCTAAGTTTATTGTTGATGATTTTGCTATAGATGGTGATGTTAGTAAAGATGTGTGGAAAGATGCACATTGGTCTGATCGCTTTGTTGATGTGATTGGTGGTACGCCAGCTATTTATGATACAAGAAGTGCTTTACTTTATTCTGATAATTATTTATACATTGCATTTTATGGTGTATCTCCATATCCAAAGGCTAGTATGAAGAATGATGGTGATCTACTTTGGTTTGATAATGATGTCGAAGTCTTTATAGATGGTGGCGATACTTACTATGAACTACAAGTTAATGCCTACAATACAATCTATGAGGCTTTCTATATTTGGAGAGACGCTTATAAGAGTAATTCATTATATAGAAATCAACCTGAGTTTGATGTTATTGAAAATGATGCACGTGTCTTTGGTGGAAACCATGATAGAACTGGATTAGACTTCTGGAATGGATCACACCCTAGAGGTAATAGATGGGCATTTCTAAACTGGAAGGTAGAAGGCTTAGAAACAGCTGTTAAGATTGATGGAGAACTTAATACTGATGAGGTCTTATCAAATACTGTTAACTATGAGATTAAGATACCTTGGGCAAGCCTGAAGTATCTGGCAGTTGATAGAAACCTACCACCAACATCAGGTGATGTATGGAAAATCTTTTTAGGAAGATATGAAAACTTAAGAATTAATGGTGAAGAAGTTGCCGTTGGTTGGTCATGGGATAAGGTTGGAAGTAATGATAATCACCGACCTGAATTATTTACCCCAATTACATTTATAAAGGAATAGACTAAAAAAGCTAGTTAACGATTTGTTAACTAGCTTTTGCTTACTCTTTATAAACACATTTCATAAATTCGTTTAACATCCTTAGCATCTAACTTAGTGAAACCTTCAAGATAACCTTCACGACCATCACCGTAACACGCCATATGAGTTAGCTCATCAATGTCTTCTTCTAATGCGCCAATCTCTTCAAAGTTCTTAGGCATTCCAAGACTTACTAGAAACTCTTGGAATCTACTAATACCTAGTAGAGCTGTTTCTTCTAAATTATCCTCATTTAATTCAACTCCAAATACTCTAGTTGCAAGTTGAACAAAACGATCAATATCATGGTGTAAGTTATAACGCATAACTTGTGGCATAACAACCGCAAGTCCTGCCCCATGGGCAACATCATACTTAGCACTTAATTCATGTTCAATATCATGACTTACCCAGTCTTCACTTCTTCCAACACCAGCCGAGTTATTATGCGCAACTGTTCCTGCCCACATAATATTAGCACGAGCACCATAGTTTTCAGGATTAATCATTACCTTAGGAGCTTCATTAATAACCGCCAATAATAAACCTTCAATAATACGATCAGTAACTTCAACATCTCTTGTATTAGTCATATATCTTTCCATTAAGTGAGCCATAATATCAGTTACCCCACTTGCCGTTTGATATGGTGGTAGTGTAAATGTTAACTCAGGATTTAATAATGAGAACTTAGGTCTAAGTGCATCTGAGTTAGCCGCACGCTTATACATACCATCTTCATGAGTAATAACTGATCCTGTTGATCCTTCACTACCTGCCGCAGCAATCGTTAAGATTGTCCCAACTGGAAGCGCCTTTTCAACATGCTTACCTTGATAATAATCCCAGAAGTCACCATCATAGAGAACACCTGCCGCAATTGCCTTAGCAGAGTCAATAGTACTACCGCCACCAATAGCTAAGACAAAATCAATACCCTCACGTTTACAAATATCAATACCTTCATAAACTAAACCACTACGTGGATTAGGCTTTACTCCACCTAAAAGCGTAAACTTAAGTTCATGTGCTAGAAGAGATTTTTCAACGCGATCAATTAAACCTGACCTAAGTGCGCTCTCTCCCCCATAGTGAACTAATACATTACTTCCGCCAAACTGTTTAACATACTTACCAACATCATTTTCAACATCTTTACCAAACGCAAAATAGGTTGGTGCATAATAAGTAAAATTATCCATAGAATCCCTTCTTTCTATCTATAATTATATAATTGTAAGCGTTTTAATTCAATAGAGAAAAAAACTTAGGATTTACTCCTAAGTCTTCCTTATAATTTGATTACCTTATCTTCAATACGCTTTCTTAGATCAGCCATCTTTTCCACAATTGCGGCTAGTGTCTTTTCATACTCACTATACTCTTTATGAGATGGATCATCTAAGCCCCAGTCTTCACGGTGTTTAGATGGAAGCCATGGACAGTCTACATTACAGCCCATCGTTATTACGATATCTAATTCTGGTAGCTCATCAATTAACTTTGAACTTTGTGTTTCATTCATATCAACATTGTAGCGCTCTTTAATTAATTTAACTGCCGTCTGATTAATTTGTGGTGCTACTTCTGTTCCTGCTGAGTATGCTTCAAAGAAATCACTATGTAACTCTTTGGCAACCGCTTCTGCCATTTGTGAGCGACATGAATTATGGACACAGATAAAGCCTATTTTATATTTCATACTTACTTCTTGTATGATACTAATGAACCTTGATTCACAGATCATACACTCCTTTCTTTCTA
>CAYTTS010000092.1:0-2582 GCA_964440875.1 uncultured Erysipelothrix sp.
CATGTTGAGTCAGTTGCTTTGATAACAAAAACCAAAGAATAGTTTTATTTAATAGATTATAAATAAGATCAAGTAAAAGTTTATGGTAGTAAGAATCATCAAATAAGAAATTTAAATTATTAAAGTCTGTTTATAATATTCAGCTTAGGTTCTTGTCTTAATTTAAAGTTGAAATATGCTTATATCTCAGGATATGTTATATTGTAGTTAATAGAAGGACTACTTTGGGAGGATTAATAATGAGGAATCTTGATCTCTTATTAAAGTATATCCCCCTTATTGAGGGTGATGAAATAGGTGAGTGGGTATTTGATGAGGTAAATGATGGCTCAAAAGAAAAGCCGTTTCGAATGCCGTATGTTAAGTATTCAGAAGTAGTCGATAACTTTCTAGAAGACTTCTATGAGTTTCAAAATATTAATGAAGATATTGATTTGTTTCATTACCATAAAATATTGGAAGAAAATAATATTGAATGGAATAAAGTCTCAATGGTTAATGCTGACGTATCAATGGTAAATGCTGAGTGTATACTGGCACTTATTACAGGAGCTATTAGGGCGGAACGCTTTAGTGATGGAGCACTATTAAGGTTTTTTAAAGAAGGTTTAATCTTAAAGTGGCTTGAGCGCTTAAGTGAGTATTAATTACACAATAAATTTTAAATAGTCTATAGGGTATTTCATTATTATGAGATACTTTTTTAAACACTAAAGTAGAGTTTATATTATAATGATTAAACAGATATGAATTTGTTTAATACACTTATAGTTTTAATAAAGAAGCTTTGTATCATGTTTAAGTTTTAAAATAGAAAAGGAGAAATTATGAAAAACGTTGAAGAGTTTATGAGCATGAGCGATCGTAAACAATTAAACCAAGACTATTTAGGTAAGATTGTTAAAATTAAGATTGATCGCCCAATTGGAACACCACATCCAAAACATAATGAAATATTATACCCAATCAACTATGGTTTTATACCAGGTGTAATTGGTGGTGATAACGAAGAATTCGATGTCTATTTATTAGGTGTTGATGAAATTGTTGATGAGTATGATGTTAAGATAATTGCAGTAATTCATCGCTTTGATGATTCAGAAGATAAGTTGGTTGGTGCTCCACTACATTTGAGCTTCAGCAAAGAAGAAATTATTGAGATGACTAATTTCCAAGAACAGTTCTATAATATTGATGTTGAAATGTTAGATGAATATGATTTTATTATGAAGGAAGAAATTAAAGAAGGTTATTCACATGATAGAAAGTTCTTTGCTCAAAATAAATTTAATGACAAAATATTCATTAGAGAAAGCAAGGTTAATAATTTAAACTATCACCTACAATTAAAAAAATATTATCTAGAATTAGATAAATTGAATATAAACATTCCAAGATTATTACATATAAAATATGAAGAAGACTTAATAAGTACCTTATACGATTACTTAGAAGGTATGACATTTAGTAAGGTCTTAAGTAAAATGCCTGAAGAGTATCAAATTAGTTTTGGAAAGGTTGCCGGTAAGTTTTTAAAAGAGATTCATAGTATAGCTATTGAAAGTGATCGAAACTGGGAGTCTTATTATAGAAGAAAATCAGGTGATTATCTTCATACTTACCGTAATAAAAATTTAAGTTTTGATAATGATGAATTATTTATCAATTATATTCGTGAAAATCAAGGCTTATTAAAGGATCGACCAGTTACTTTCCAACACGGTGACTACCATATAAATAACTTCATTCTCTTAAATGAAGATTTATATGTAATTGATTTTGATCGTTATGATGTTGGTGATCCTTGGGAAGAGTTTAATCGAATCGTTTGGACGGTAAAAGAATCACCCTTATTTGCAAGTGCGATGATAGATGCGTATTTTGAAAATGACATTCCAGATGAATTCTGGAGTCTCTTATTATATTATATTAGTAATAATCAAATATCATTTATGTCATGGGCCCTAAATTATAGTGATGAACAAAGACTAGAAGCTTTAGCTCAGGCTAAATTAATATTAGAATGGCACGATAACTTTAATAGTGTTATTCCAAGTTGGTATATAAAAACTAAATAGTTTTCTCAAGTAGATAATTATTTAAACTTGATGATCCAAGTAAGACGGTATTTTCTTTAATAACTTTATAATCAAGTTTTAAAAAGAAGTCTAATGCTGTTATTGAAGCATAAGTTGAGAACTTTGTAAGATTGTATTTCTTATGGAGTTCTTTTTCTATACTTGAAACAAGCGTTCTACCGATTTTTTGGTTTTGATAATCTTTATGAACAAATAGGTGATCTAATAAGCCACTTTCATCCATATCAACAAAGCCGACAAGTTTACTGTTTATTGTTGCTACTAGAGTAGTATTATTTCTTAATGAAGTCTTAAGTTTTCTTTGATCGATATTGCTGATCCATGCTTCGATTTCATCGCTGCTATAATCGTTTGAGTTAATAGTTTTTATCGTATCTGTCATTAATAAAATTATTTCCTCAAAGTAGTCATTTGTATAGTGATTTATTTTCATAAAGATCCTCCTTCATCTTAATTATAAAGTATTATCTTCTTAGTGTATAT
>CAYTTS010000093.1:0-2569 GCA_964440875.1 uncultured Erysipelothrix sp.
GTAAACTCTAACTTCATATTTATGGTCTAATCTGAATTCTTTCAATATTAACAGCTTCATTAGTATTATCGTCTATTTCAATAACTACTGCACAAAATACAGCAGGATTCTTTGATACTGTATAATGAGTTACCTCATCATGAATCATTCTATTAACGACTTCTTCAATATCGCGTCCTATTATACTTTCGTAAGCCCCACACATACCTACATCACTAATATATGCACAACCATTGAAGATATCTTCATCAGCTGTCTGTATATGTGTATGTGTTCCTAAGATTGCCGCAAAGTCATTTTTAAATAAATGCATATAGGTAATCTTTTCTGCTGTAGCCTCTCCATGGAGATCAACAATCTTAATATCAGCATCTAATTCTTTTAATTCATTAAAAGCATCTATTGTTTTAATCGTTACATTATGCATAAATGCTTCTGTACATACATTTGCAACAACAATCTTTTTATCTTTAACATTAAATTCTCTATAGCCTTTAGCATCTTTTGGCATTTCCATATTCATTGGAACTATTAGCTTTTCATCAGCGATAATTTCATAAATATCAGCTTTTGCATAAGTATGGTTACCCATTGTTATTGCATCTGCTCCATAAGATAATATTTCATTAAATATCTTAGTCGTGATACCTTTACCATGGGCTGAGTTTTCCCCATTTACGATTGTAAAGTCTATATTATAATCTTTAATTATTCCAGCAAGATTATGCTCTAAGGCTCTTCTTCCTGGGCGTCCTACTACATCACCTACAAATAATATTTTCATTACTTAGCTGTAGCACTCGCTCTAGTTTCTCTAATAACGGTAACTTTAACCTGACCAGGGTATGTAAGTTCATTTTCAATTCTTTCCTTGATTTCTCTAGCTGTTTTATAACAACCGTTGTCATCTAGTTTTTCAGGTATCGCAATAACTCTAATTTCTCTACCTGCTTGAATTGCATATGATTTCTTAACTCCTTCAAATGAGTCACCAATTGCTTCTAAATCTTCAAGTCTTCTAATATAATTTTCAAATGATTCATGACGTGATCCGGGTCTTGCAGCACTTAGTGTATCTGCAGCTTCTACTAAATTAGAAATTAAGTGTGTTGCTTCAACATCACCGTGGTGAGATTGAATAGCATTTAAGACTATGTCATCCTCTTTAAATTTCTTAGCAGCTTTATATCCTAGTTCAACGTGTGTACCTTCCATTTCAAAGTCTAATGCTTTTCCAATGTCATGTAATAATCCGGCACGTTTTGCCATACTTTGATTTAATCCTAACTCAGCAGCCATTACTCCTGCAATATGTGCAACTTCTAAACTGTGGTCTAATACGTTTTGTCCATATGAATATCTATAGCGTAATCTACCTACTAATTTGATTAATTCACGGTCCATACGTCCGACTCCTAGTTTAAATACTGCATCTTCTCCAACTTTAAGGATATTTTCCTCAAGTTCTTTTTGCATTTTGTAAACTACTTCTTCAATTCTACTTGGTTGAATTCTACCATCTTTAACTAAATGTTCAATTGCCATCTTCGCAACTTCACGTCTAATTGGATCAAAACAAGATACTGTTATTACTTCTGGCGTATCATCGATAATTAAATCGACACCAGTTGCTTTTTCAATTGCTCGAATATTACGACCTTCACGTCCTATAATTCGACCTTTCATTTCTTCATTAGGTAGTGATACTACTGAAACAGTACGATCTTGTGCTTCTTCTTGAGCACTTCCTTGGATAGCTAGACCAATAATATTCTTAGCAACTTCCGCCGCTTTTGATCTTGCATCATCTTCTTGTTCACGCATGAATGTGATTATCTCATTATCCATACTCTCTTTAACACTCTCTAATATTTCAACTTTAGCCTGTTCGCTATTTAAATTCGCAATTCTTTCTAACTCTAAAATTTGACTTTCAATCTTAGATTGTAAGTCAGCTTCTAAACTATCTAGTTTTTTGATTTTATCGGTAATTTCTTTACTCTTACGTTCATTATTTTTTTCTTTATCGGAAAGAGATTGTTCACGATTATTTAGATTTCTTTCACGATCTAGTACAATCTTCTCTTGATTGTCTAAATCTTTCTTTCTTGTATCTAAAACATCTTCAACTTGTTTACGGTACTCCGCAACATCTTTTCTTCCTTCTATTTTTGCCTCTTTAAGTAAATCATCAGCTCTTTCACGAGCTTCTTCGACAATATCTAATGCGCTGTTACGAGCTTTTTCTTGTTTTGACTTATTAATTAAGTTCATCACCACAAGCCCGATTAACATACCAACAATACCTACTATAGCTAGATAGAGCAACATAATTGTTTCCATTATATTTCTCCTTTTCTAGTGAGCTTCTTCGCTCCTATATATAGTACTAGATTTTTAGCATTTTAACAACTAGATTAATGATTAAAAATGAGAAAAGTAACCGTTTACTAAAGTATTTAAATATAATAAATGAAAATTTGAATCTAAACTTACAGTAAAGATATCACTTGTTTTCATTATCATATATACAAAAAAGCTAGTGTCTTACAAAATTAGGGATAGAAAA
>CAYTTS010000094.1:0-2526 GCA_964440875.1 uncultured Erysipelothrix sp.
TTGGTAATGTTATAAGGGTTTTTGATGAAACTATTACTCTTCATCAGCGTAAGAGAAGAAAAGAGAGGAGAAAATTTATATGGAGAAGATAAATGCTGATAATAGATTTTATGATTACTACTATAAGTGGGTTTACACTTATAAGGATGGTGCTGTTAGAGATGTAACTATGTCTAAGTACAAAATGACGATAAAATGGTTGGAAAAGTTAGTTCCAAATCTTAAATTATCTGATTTAACTAGAAACACCTATCAACAATTACTGAATGAGTATGCATTAACACATGAGAAGCAAACTACAATGGATTTTCATCATCAATTAAAAGGTGCTATTCTTGATGCTCTAGACGATGGATTGATTGATAAGGACCCAACTAGAAAAGCAATCATTAAGGGAAAAACACCGAAAAAGAAGAAGCCCAAATATTTGGATCAATTTGATTTACAACTATTAATTAAGACATTAGATCTTGATCGTGAATTAAATTGGGATTGGCTGATTCTACTTATTGCTAAAACAGGTATGAGGTTTTCAGAGGCATTAGCTATAACACCAAATGATTTTGATTTTTTCCAGCAAACAGTAAATGTAGATAAAACATGGGATTATAAATCTCACGGTGGTTTTATGCCAACCAAAAACCTATCATCAATTAGGAAAATTCAAATTGATTGGCAAACCGTCTCACAGTTTTCACAATTAATAAAAGGGAAAGATCCAGATAGCCCTATATTCATAAAAGGGAAAGTGTACAACTCTACAATAAACAATATACTGTTTAGGCATTGCAAGAATTTAGGTATACCGACTATCTCAATACATGGTTTAAGACATACTCATGCCTCAGTATTGTTATTTGCAGGTGTATCAATTGCCAGTGTAGCGAGAAGGCTAGGGCACTCAAGTATGACA
The DNA here is from genome assembly GCA_964440875.1 of uncultured Erysipelothrix sp. Taxonomy (GTDB): domain Bacteria; phylum Bacillota_I; class Bacilli_A; order Erysipelotrichales; family Erysipelotrichaceae; genus JAAZDN01. Next base: position 914 of record CAYTTS010000094.1, read on the forward strand.
ACTACACAAGAAACTTATTTACACATTATTAATGAGTTAGAAAATCAAGATGCAGATCTGGTGATAAGATCATTATCTAGATTAATATAAAAATACGCTGATGAATTAAAGACACTATTTATCCTAGTGTCTTTTAATGTGTTAATCTTTTAACATGATGACTTTAATTGAAAATTAAGTGATATAATATGAGTAATTAACATGTTTATATTATTTTAAAATCTTTTTAAAGTGATACTTTAATACAATAACTAAATCTAGAAAGTGAGAATGTACAATGAATGATGGAAGTAGCTTAAAAAAAGAAGAAAATGCAATAGAAGAAATTTCGTCTACAGACCTAATGAAGGTTACTGAAGAAATGTTGTTAGATACAAAAAAATTAATAGAAAAAGATAACAAGTTAGTTTTACCAATTGCGGAACTCACTGTTTTGGGTTCCGCATTCTCCTCTATACTTCCAGCCTTTAGGTCTGTGACAAACAATATAGAGGGACCAAAAGACTTATATAGAGTTACAAATATGATTCCAGGCGGACATTTACAGAAAACAAAGTCAGGTACTATATATGGTTCAATCCGTAAAGAAGGTATGACACCACAAATGGCTAAATGGGAAGAAGTAGGAAGTAGTGTTCAAAATGTAACAACAACCTTGCCAATTAATCCGGCTATGATAATGATGGCTATGGCATTAATGTCAATTGAAAAACAATTGGGGGATATTGCTGAGGTACAAAGAGATATTCTAAAATTCCTTGAAATTGAAAAAGAAGCCGAGATCGAAGCTGATATAGAGACGTTACTTGATATTGTATCTAAGTTTAAATATAACTGGGATAATAATCTATTCCTTTCTAGTAATCATAAAATGGTTTTAGATATTCAAAGAACTTCTCGTAAACACATGAATTCTTTCTCAAAACAAGTATCAAACCTTTTAGATAAAAATAATAGAATAGTGAGACAGTCAAATGTTAATACTATTTTTGAAGATTTTCAGAAGAAGTATATGTATTATCGTTTGTCATTACATTCTTATTCACTGGCATCAATGGTAGAAATTATGTTGAGTAAAAACTATTTAGATGTGAACGTTAATAAAACTATTGATGAGTTAACTCTACAATCAACTAAATATCGTGATCTATTTACACAAGCATCTCTATATTTAGAAGAAATTAGTAATAAGTCAATAGATTCAGCGTTTATTCATGGTCTAGGGGTTATAGGTAAGGGGACTGGCAAACTTGTCGAGAAAATACCTTATTTAAGTAAATCACAAGTTGATGAAAAACTTATCGAAAGTGGAGAAAATTTAAAAGAAAAATCAATTAAAATGAAGGAAGAGTATATTAAAAACTTTTCGTCTCTAAGTAATCCTGGAACAAATGTATTCACTGAAAAGTTAAAGGATGTTGTTTATATTTATAATAACAGTTCTATCTATCTTGATTCTGAAAATATTTATATGATTGATGATCATGATATATAAATCGTTGTACTATTTAGTTAATGATTAACTTCTAATTTATTTACCTCATGTACTTAAAAGGATTATAGTATTATAATTATAGGAAACATAAGTGAGTGTGAAATATGAAGAAGAATAA
>CAYTTS010000095.1:0-2388 GCA_964440875.1 uncultured Erysipelothrix sp.
TTATTCTTCTTCATATTTCACACTCACTTATGTTTCCTATAATTATAATACTATATTCATTAAGAGTACATACAATAGATTTTAATAATTTTTCTTATGATATAATGTTGTTAAGACTTAGAATAAGAGGGATATTATGGACATTAACAACAAAATAAAAAAGTTTAATAAAGATAGGGATTGGGATCAGTTTCATACGCCTGAAAATCTTAGCAAATCAATAGCTATTGAGTCAGGCGAGTTACTTGAATGTTTTCAGTGGAACAACAAATTTGATAAGAATGATGTAATAGATGAGTTAGCTGATATACTTATTTACTCATACATTTTAGCTCAAAAACTGGATGTTGACGTTGAAGAAATTATGAATAAGAAGATTGATTATAATAACTCAAGATACAGTGTCTCTAACTCTAAAGGTAACAGCAAAAAGTATACGGAGTTTAAAAATGGAGATTAAAGCTACAAAGTTTGATAGTGATTCAGTAGATAGACTAAACCGTGAATGGTACGGAAAAAATTGGCCAGTAGTCTATATAATAAATAATAATAAAGAAGCTTATATAGGTGAAACAGGCCAAGTTAGATCAAGACTTAAAAACCATCTTGCTAACGAAGAAAGGTTTGCTTTAACTGAAATTAGTATAATATCAGATGAAAGGTTTAATAAATCAGCAATAGTTGATATCGAATCGAAACTCATTGAATATATGTCAGCTGATGAAAAGTACGTACTTCAAAATGCTAATAGTGGACTAAGAAACCATGATTATTACGAAAAAGAAGTTTATGAGAACCTCTTTAAAGAGTTATGGAGCAAGTTAAAAAAAGAAGAATTAGTTCAACATGATCTTCATGTTTTAGAAAACTCTGATTTATTTAAGTATAGCCCTTATAAGAGCCTGACAACAGAACAGTACGACTTAATTTTTCAACTCGTCCTTGATTTAGTTGAGGCAATAAGAAAAGATGAACCTACCACAATGTTAATAAATGGAGAAGCTGGAACTGGAAAAACTGTTGTCGCTATGTATATTATGAAATTATTCGCAGACAACACTGTCCTAGACATTTTAAGTGAAGAAAACGAAGAGTTTATACCTAAGTATAAAAGTTTACAAGAGAAATTAGAAAATTTCACATTCGCACTAGTAATACCTCAATCATCATTACGAAAGACTTTGAAGAATGTTGTTAAAAACATAAAAGGCCTATACGCTAATATGGTTATTGGACCAAGCGATGTTGATAAAAAGAATTACGATTTACTTATTGTTGATGAAGCACACAGATTAAATAAAGGTAAACATATTATGGGACTTGGAGCACATTATCGATTCAATGAACGTTATGGATTCGATAAGTTCACTTCACAACTACAATGGGTTCTTAATTTTTCAAATCATCAAATATTATTCTTCGATCAACTTCAATCAGTTAGGCCATCAGATGCAGATAAATCTGAATATCTCGATCTTATAAACAGAAAAAACTTCTATGAATACCAACTAAAATCTCAATTGAGAGTTCAAGGAGGAGATTCATATGTAACATATGTAAAAGATATCTTCAGTAATAATCCGCCTGAAAGCAAACTAAACGTTGATAATTATGAATTTAAAATCTATAACAATATTTCTGACTTAAGAGATTATATTAAAGAAAAAGATAATGAAGTCGGATTAAGTAGAATGTTATCTGGATTTGGATACGAATGGATTTCAAAAGGAACTACTTATGAAGAAGCAGTTGAAAAAGAGTTATATGACATCGTCATCCAAGAAGAACGTATGATATGGAACACAGGATCTGGGGCCTGGGCAACTTCTGAAAATGCAGTTAATGAAGTAGGAAGTATACATACTATTCAAGGATTCGACCTCAACTACGCAGGAGTTATTATTGGTAAAGAGGTATACTACGATGAAAAAGTTAATAAAATAAAAGTGCATAAAGATATTTACCAGGATAAGTTAGGTAAAAGATCAACAAGCGAAGAAGACTTAATTGAATACATCTCAAACATCTACGGAGTACTTTTATCACGAGGAATAAAAGGAACGCTTCTTTATGTCGAGGATGAAGCACTGAAAGATCATCTATCAAACTATATTGACATAGTATAAAGTTAAAACATTCAAGTCCCTTCATATGCACCAAAACACTTCATATTTCACTTTGTTAGATTGGATTTGTAACTATATAAAAATGAATATACATAGAGTAAGGAATCTTCGGATTCCTTTTTTATTTTCAATAGTATTGTTGACAGTAAGTAGAACAAAAAAAACCTTAAGTTTATGATTAACTTAAGGATTTTTATAGTTTATTGCTTATTAAACACCTTTGGAATAGGTGCAGTGAATGTTTGTACTTCTTGAGTTACTG
>CAYTTS010000096.1:0-2368 GCA_964440875.1 uncultured Erysipelothrix sp.
CAAATGAAAAAATAAGAAAGAGGGTAAAACAATGTCGAACATGAATGGTAAGATATTACAAGAAGGTTATACATTTGATGATGTATTGTTAGTTCCAGCGTACTCTACTGTAGTTCCTGCAGAAGTAAAATTAGGTACAAGATTAACTGATAAAATACATTTAAATATTCCAGTCACTAGTGCTGCGATGGATACTGTTACTGAAGATAGAATGGCGACAAAGTTAGCTTTATTAGGTGGTTTAGGCTTTATTCATAAAAATATGGGTATTGAAGAACAAGCTAATATGGTTAAGTTAGTTAAAGAAGCAGTTATTGCTGATGAATATAAGGAGACTGCTGCTGTGGATGCAGATGGTCGCTTACTTGTTGGTGCTGCTGTTAGTGTTGCTGACAACACTATGGAGCGTGTGGCTGCTTTAATGGCTGAAGGTGTCGACATTATAACTGTTGATAGTGCTCATGGACACTCACAAGGAGTTCTAAACTATATTAAGTTAATAAGTGAGACATATCCAGAAGTTGATATCGTTGGTGGTAACGTAGTTACTGCTCAAGCTGCAATCGATCTAATTTACGCTGGAGCAAGCGTTATTAAAGTTGGAGTTGGACCAGGGTCAATTTGTACTACTCGCGTAGTAGCGGGTGTAGGTGTTCCACAATTAACGGCTGTAAATGATGTGTATCAAGTTGCTAAGACTTATAATATTGGTATTATTGCTGATGGTGGTATTTCACAATCAGGTGATATCGTAAAAGCTCTTGCTGCTGGAGGAGATGTTGTTATGCTAGGTGGATTATTAGCAGGAACAGAAGAAACACCAGGTCAAGTTATTGAAGTTAATGGTAAGAAAGCTAAGACATATGTCGGTATGGGGTCACTAAGTGCTATGAAGCGCGGATCAAGTGATAGATACTTCCAAGGTGGAGAAAAGGAACTTAAAAAATTAGTTCCTGAAGGAATTGAAGCAACTGTTCCATATAAAGGTGAAATGAAAGAAGTTATTCACCAAATGATGGGCGGTTTAAGATCAGGTATGGGTTATGTTGGTTGTGAGACAATTTATGAATTAAAAACAGATGCAAGATTTGTTAAGATCTCAAATGCTGGTCTTAGAGAATCTCATCCACATGATGTAGAAAATATCAAAGAGGCACCTAACTATGTTAAGTAAAGTATTAGTATCAGGATTTGATAATGATGATAGTATTGATATCATTAGATTATTTAGAAATAATAACGTATATGCAGAGATATTTTATGATCAAATAAATGATGAAAACATCACAGGAGTTTTTGCTAATGTGGATAAACAAGAAGAAGTAATTAATTGGGGTAAACCAACTATTATTGAATCTGTTTCAAATATTAACAATGATACTGTAGTTAAGTTTATTAATGATAATAATATTTCGCAAGATTGGACAATGGAAAACTACTTAGAATACATTAAGCCAATCATTAAAGAAGAAGTAGGAGATGACAATGTCCTTCTTGCACTTTCAGGTGGAGTAGATTCATCAGTAGTTGCAACACTACTTCGTGAAGTTATCGGAGATCAATTAAAATGTATGTACGTTGATCATGGATTAATGAGAAAAAATGAATCAAAAGAAATTGAAGAAGAGTTTATTGGAAGACAAAAAATGAATCTAAAAATGATTGATGCTTCAAATGAATTTTTAGGCTTATTAGAAGGTGTAGAAGATCCAGAAGAAAAACGTAAAATTATTGGACATGAATTTATTGAAACATTTGTAAATAATATCGAAGAAGGTGAAGTATTCAAATACTTAGCACAAGGAACTATTTATCCAGATGTTGTTGAATCAATGAAAAGAGATGGCCAATTTACTAAATCACACCACAACGTAGGTGGATTACCAGCAAAACTTGGATTTGACTTATTAGAGCCAATGGCTGTTTTATTCAAAAACGAAGTAAGAGAATTAGGATTCCTATTAGGACTTCCTGAATCAGTTGTATTAAGACAACCATTCCCAGGGCCAGGAATCGCAGTAAGAATTATTGGTGATATCACAAGAGATAAGATTAAGATTGTTCAAGAGACAGATTATATCTTAAGAGAAGAAGTAAAAAACGCTGGACTTGAACAAGAAATTTGGCAATACTTCACAGTACTAACAAACATAAAATCAGTAGGAGTAACTGATGGACAAAGATCATATGACTACACTGTAGGAATAAGAGCTGTCAACACTATAGACGCAGTAACAGCTACATCATATAGATTCCCATATGAAGTACTAGAAAAAATATCAGCACGTATTACTACTGAAGTAAAAGGTGTAAATAGAGTAGTCTATGATATTAGTAATAAACCACCAGCAACTATTGAGTGGGAGTA
>CAYTTS010000097.1:0-2270 GCA_964440875.1 uncultured Erysipelothrix sp.
TTTTTGTTTCTTGAATACAAAATATATCGGCATCACTACTTAAAAAGAACTCATTAAAATTCTTTTTTAAGATAGCTCTAAAGCCGTTAACATTCCACGATATAAGCTTCATTTTACGCACCTTTCTTATTAATTAATCTTAAATATATTATACAACAATCATTGAATTATAAAAAATAAGTCTAAAAATAATAGGGTGAAATAGCCAATAATTATTCTATTGTCAGATTATGTTAATTTTTAGTCTGAAAATAATGTAAAAATGAGAATTAACTTGGATATTTTATAATTATTTACTCTATTGTATTCGACTTATAAGCTTTAGCTAATGGCTTTTAGATGATCTTGTGGCTCTAAAATAAAAATGTAAAGGCTTTAGCTAATATAATAGGTAAGAATAGTGATTTTTTATAGTTTAAATGTATGTATTTAATAAATGGTGTGTTATAATATCACAGCTAGAAAAAAAAGGTGATTAAAATGCAAAAAATAATTAATATTGCGGTAATCGCTCACGTTGATGCAGGTAAGTCGACGTTAGTTGATGCGTTTATTAATCAAAGTGGGCTAATTGAAGCTCACCAAACACTTGAAGACCGTGTAATGGATAGTGATGATATTGAAAAAGAACGCGGAATAACTATTTATTCTAAAAACTTATCAGTAAAATATAAAGACTATAAAATCAATATAGTAGATACTCCAGGGCATGCTGACTTCTCAAGTGAAGTTGAAAGAATTATTAAAACTGTAGATACAGTTATATTATTAGTTGATGCTGCTGAGGGTCCAATGCCTCAAACTCGTTTCGTATTACAAAAATCATTAGAAATGGGATTAAAACCAATCTTACTAATTAACAAGATTGATAAGAAAGATCAAAGAGCAGAAGAAGTTGTTGACTTAGCTTATGAATTATTCATGGACTTAGACGCAACTGATGATCAATTAGATTTCCCAATTTTATACGGTATTGCTCGTGAAGGAGTAGTTGTAAAAGAGTTAGATGATGAAAGAGTTAATATTCAACCATTATTTGAAACAATTATTAACCATACTGAAGTTTATCCAGATTTATCACAAGAACATTTACAACTTCAAATTTCAACATTAGCTTATGATAACTTTACAGGAAGACTAGGAATTGGTCGTGTATTCAAAGGTACAGTTAAGAAAAATCAACAAGTTGAAATTCAACGTGCTGATGGTAAAATTGTTAAAGGAAAAATTTCAAACTTATATACATATGATGGAACTGATAGAAGATCTGTTGATGAGGCAGTATCAGGTGATATCGTATTAATCTCTGGAATCGATGATTTAACAATCGGAGATACATTAAATGATCCAGGACATATTGATTCATTAGAACATATTCACATTGATGAGCCAACGCTATCAATGAACTTCTTAGTTAACTCTTCACCACTTGCTGGTAAGAGTGGTAAATATGTTACTTCAAGAAACATTAAAGATCGTTTAGATAAAGAGTTAGAAGTAAACGTCGGATTAAAAGTTGAGCCTTTAGATACAACTGATAAATTTAAAGTATCAGGTAGAGGAGAGCTTCACTTAACAATCTTAGTTGAAAATATGCGTAGAGAAGGATTTGAACTTGCTTTAAGTAAACCAGAAGTTATCTTTAAAGATATTGATGGTGTTAAGAGTGAGCCAGTTGAAGAAGTAGTAGTTGAAACACCAAGTGAATTCCAAGGAAGCATTATGACTAAACTTAACTTAAGAAAAGGTCAACTTGAAGATATGGAAGAACGTAATGGTTATACTACAATGAAATGGAAAGTTCCAACTCGTGGATTAGTAGGATATGGTGGAGAGTTTATCACAGATACTCGTGGTGAAGGTACACTAATTAGAAAATATAGTGGTTATGAACCATACTTTGGAGCAATCGAAAGTAGAAAACACGGTGTTATGATTTCAAACACAAGTGGTGAAGCTATGACTTATTCAATCTTTAACTTACAAGATCACGGTACATTCTTTATTGATCCACAGGATTCAGTATATGAAGGTATGATTATTGGTGAAACAGTAAGAGATATGGATATGGAAGTTAACCCAACTAAAAACAAAAAAGCGACAGCTGTAAGAAGCTCGGGTAATGATGAGGCTATGAGATTAACTCCTAAGCGTGAAGTTACTTTAGAGATGGCTGTTGAATTTATCGGAGATGATGAATTAATTGAAGTTACTCCAGATAAGATTCGTTTAAGAAAGAAATTCTTAAAATCACACGAAAGAAAAAGACA
>CAYTTS010000098.1:0-2267 GCA_964440875.1 uncultured Erysipelothrix sp.
ATTGAAATACCTTGACCAATACTTAGAAATGCTGGCCAAATATTACCTATTATTACTAATAATGCAAGTGATCCCGTAAAGTTTTGTAAACCAAACCATGCAATCGCCGCAACTCCACCTCTTAAAAATCCTGGAAGCTTAGCTCCAATATCTCCATATGTTGCTCTTAAGTGTATTGAAAATGGAATACCATACTTAGATCCAGCACGTCCATTTAATACCATAAATACTGATAATACAACAGCACTTAACATAATCGCTATCATAACATTTATAGGTGATAACCCTAAGAATAAAAACCCACCTATAGCCGCATAATTCGGTATATTATGGACAGAACCCATCCATAGTGTAAAGTAGTTGAATTTACTCATATTACGCTGTGATTCAGTTTTTGGAACTGTATCTGCGTTATATCCGTTTTCGATGTATTTTTGTGTATCTTCTTCAGATACAAATTCATCTTTGAAAAATCTTTCTAGCATAATTGCCTCCTCGTGTAAGCGATATCACTGTGTGATACATTAGTATTATCTAAAAAATTCAGACTTTTCACAACAGACATAATGCATAAATATCATTTTTGTGTTATACTTTATGCACAAAAAGGAGGAGATATTCATATGGTAAAGGTAAACGAGCTTATTTCAAGGCCACTTTTCACAGATTTAAGACCTTTGACTAACGAAAATACACTTCAACGCGAAGTTTCGACTATAGATATAACCGAAACACCTGACGTTGCAAGCTTCACAACGAGAAAGTCATTGATACTTACAACAGCAATGGTCTTCAAAGATAAGCAAAAAGATTTAATCCCTTTCATTGAAACCCTTATTGCCGCAGATGTTGCGGGATTATGTATTAAAACTTCAAGATTCTTAAAGAAAATCGATGAAGAAGTAATTCAGTACGCAAATGATAATGATTTTCCAATAATAGAAATTCCAGCAGGAACAACACTTGGAGTATTATCACATAACTTATTAGATTACATCTTAGGAAAACAAACTAAGAATGTTTTATATGCTTTAGATATTCAGAAACATTATTCAAATCTATTTATTGAGGGTGCAAGTCCACAAAGAATACTAGATGAGCTAGGATCAACTATTAAGACTCCTACAATCTTGATGAACCCATTTATGCATCAAGTTGCACATTCCTCATTTTTTAATCGGCACTTAAATCCTGTCCAATACTACGTTGAACAGTTAGCTGATAAAATTGATAACAGAACATCAAGAGTACAATCACTAAGCATTTTGGATGATAAGCAGAATACGATTTATGTAAATGCCTACCCTATTAGAATTAATGCAGCATTTCCACATTATTTAATTATATTTAATCCAAATACCTTAGTATATCCAATTGACCATTTTGCAATTGACCAAGGAATTATGGTTTTATCTTATATTTTATATAAGAATAATATGATTGAGAGTTCTATGATTAGAATTCAAAACTCATTCTTTAATAAGCTATTATTTGGAAAACATCCAGAAGACAAGAAAGATCCTGAATTCTTTGACCAAGGATTAAACCATGGATTAATTAGTACAAACTATTATCAAGTAATTTTATGTGAAATGGTAAAGACCCCTTTTCCAGTAAAAAATGAAGATGAGCTAGGTTTACTAATTTACCACTATCTTCTAGAGAAGACGGTACCAAAACTTACATATGGACTTGCTTTCTTCAGAAATAAAACTAATAGCTCAAGTATACTTCTACAACATAAAGTCGATGATCTAGATAGTATTTTAGAAGAGAGTGCTAGAGATATCAAAGATAAGTTCAATATTGATGTTACATTTGGTGTTGGTAAGCCAATTGATCACCCTTATGATACAAACAGTTCTTATTTCGAGGCTTTAAAAGCCCTAGAACTTGAAACTAGTGATTCGGTTAAACACTTTAAGGCAAGCGGATTTATGACGCTCTTCAATGATGAAAACAGTGAAGCTATTAATTACTTTATTAAAGAACATTTAAAAGAGTTGGCTTTTTCAGAAGATCCATTCTATATTACCCTAACTGAAACACTTAAGGCTTATTTAGATAATCAATCAGAGATTACAACAACAGCTGATAAATTATTCTTACATAGAAATACTGTTAGCTATCGTATTAAAAAGTGTGAAGAAATTTTAGATATAAATTTAAAAGATGCACAAACAAGTTTTAACTTAAGAGTAGCTCTTGAACTACAAGAGATATCACAGTAATAAAAAATGAACCAGTTTGATATGGTTCATTTTTTG
>CAYTTS010000099.1:0-1795 GCA_964440875.1 uncultured Erysipelothrix sp.
ATTTAACTTATGCTGAGATTGAGCGTAGTGGTCATGATTACTTAGAGTTGAACTCTGATATTAAGGAAATCTTTTATGAAGGTCTTCCGGTTATTTATGTCCATATTCCAACTGGTGGTAGTTTAGATGATTCTTTAGTAGAAGAGAGTTTTGCTTATGCAGAATCTTTCTTTAATAATCATTTCTCAGTTTTCTATGAGTATTATGTTTGTCGTACTTGGCTTCTTTATCCAGGTCTTACTGATATATTATCTTCTTCAAGTAATATTCTTAAGTTTGCCGCTCGCTTTGAAATAATTGGCTCACATAGTGATACTAGTCAAAGTCTTGAGCGTATTTATGGTACTACTGATATGGCTGTTATAAAATCTATGGATAAGACATCAAGTTTAATGGAGTCTGCCTATAAGAGTTTAGATAGTTTAGGAGTAAGTGTTGGTGTTATTAGAAGAGAGGAAAATTAATTATGAGTTCAATGGTTTGTAATATTGATAGTGGAGTATGTGAGGTTAACTTAGATATTGATCTAAGTAATTATGTTTATAAGGCGCCTGTTGTTAAGGATAGAGTTTTAGTGGAGTACTTTACTGATCCATTATGTAGTGCGTGTTTTGTCTTTGATCCAACTTTAGAAGAGCTTAAGGAGCTTTATGAAGGTAAGATAGACTTTAGGTCAATAATGGGTGGAATGATGCCTAAGAATCGTTTCTTTGGTGAAGAGGCAGAAGCGATGGCTCTTAATATTGAGAGAATGGGTGAAAGCTTTAATATGCCGATGAGTGGAAAGTTAATGAGAGAGAATCCAGTTGATTCATCATACCCACCATCACTAGCATTCTTAAGTGTTAAAAAACAAGATAGTAAAAAAGCTGATACTTTCTTAAGAAGATTAAGAGAGGCTGTTTATATTGAAGATAGAGATATTTCTAAGGAAGCAGTATTACTTGACTTAGTTTCTGAGTTAGATATTGATGAAGAAATGTTTATGAGTGATTTTTACTCAAGTGAAATTTTAGCTGAATTAGAGGATAACATCGCTTATACAATTAATAATGGTATTAGTGGTTTTCCATCAGTTGTTGTTTATGGTTTAGATGGAAAATCAATGATTCTTCGTGGTGTTAATAATATTAATGCCTTTAAAGATTTATTAAGTAAATTTAGTTTAGAGCCTAATGAGAAAAAAGTATATAATATAGATAATGTATTAACTAGTAAACATTTCTTATCAACAAGAGAAATCTATGATAAGTTAAATCTTTACTTTGATGACTCAGTTGAAGAGGCTTTAATCGCAAATGATGATGTTATTAAAGTTAAGGTTAATAATGCTTACTACTTTAGAAAGGCGTAAGATGAAATATAATTTTAAAGACTTTGTAGATCGTAGTACCTATTCAAGAAAATGGCAACGTATGAATAAGGATAATCCTAATATTGTTGATACTCCGCCATTTAGTGTTGCCGATACTGATTTTAAGTATCCAGATCAATTAATTGAGAAATTTAATGAGTATACAAAAGAAATGGTATTTGGCTATACTCGTCCAGATGACTTTTACTATGAGAGTATCTTCTCTTGGTATAAGCGTCGTCATGATTTTGAAATTAAAAGAGATTGGTTTTTAGATGCTAGTGGTGTAGTAGTTAGTATGTATCACAGCTTACTGGCATTTAGTAATGAGGGTGATGGTGTCATTATTATGTCACCAGTTTATCCACCATTTAAGCAGAGTGTGATTGATACAAATAGGGTTGTCGTTGATGTACCATTAAAACTTAATGATCGTCATTA
>CAYTTS010000100.1:0-1793 GCA_964440875.1 uncultured Erysipelothrix sp.
TAATGTTAATATTGATAATTTGTATAATGGTGCTTTTAAAGGAGATAATGTTGCTATTTTCGGAAAAGAAATTAATGTTTTCTTAAATGAAGTATCAGTTAGTAACTCAGTTGTTAAACAAGGTTCACCAGGTTTCTATATATTTGCTAATTCTAATGTTAATGTAAATGTTAATAAGGCAGAATTTAAATCAAATGAATCAAATAAGGGGACATCTGGAAATATTACTGTGAGATCTTATAAAAATATTGATTTAAGTGTTAGTGATAGTATTTTTGATAATAACTTTTCAGAACGAGGTGGAGTTGGTATTTATACAAACTCTGGAGATTCTACAAATATTACTGTTGATAATACTGATTTTACAAACAATGAAACTGTTAGAATCACATATGATGAGTCAACAGGTATAAGTACAGGTCTTCCTAGTAATGGTGGAGCCATTTATATGATGATTGATGATGAAGTTTCATATTTAAATATTAAAGATAGTCTCTTTGAAAATAATTACGGTGGAACAGGTGGTGCAATATCAATAGGTACGCAAGATTCTTATGTTCAAACTATGATTGATAATTCATGTTTCAAAAATAACTCAGCTGACTACTCAGCGGGAGCAATTAGTTATTACTATAGAAAAGATTCTGAAGTGGAAGGTGCACTTACTATAAATAATTCAGAGTTTACTGGAAATAGTGTATCAGGTAAAGATAATGGTCCTAGTTATTACCGCGGCGGTGATGGTGGTGCTATTACTTTAAATGCTTTAAGTAAATATCCTAATTTATTAAAAACAAATAATACGAAATTTGAAGATAATGATGCGCAAATTAAAAACTACTGGCATTATGATAAAGATAGTAGTGAAGTAATAGATACTGCTTATACAAAAAATATAATTAATACTAGTTTCAGTAAAGATACTTCAAGCAATAATTTAAAAAACAGAAATAATATCTTCAATGGAGATGATGTTCATTTTGATAGAACGGCATATGTAGTACTTGATTTTAGTGAAAAAGATTATGAAGATTTAAAAGTTAATAATTATGATACTACGAAACTTATTTATTTTAATGCCTATGTTGGAACACACTTTAGTAAGTTAGTTGTACCGACTGCGGATGGGTATACATTTGTTGGTTGGAAAGTTAAGATGGCAAAATGTGGCAGTTTGATGAGCACGTTATAGCTGAAAATATGGATAAAGGTCAGTATCACATTAAAGCAGTATGGTCTAAAACAAGTGAAGAAAATTCAACTTTAACTGTTAAATATCTAGATAATGATTTAAGTGAAATAATGGCTAGTCATGAAATATTTGATAGTGTAAATGATGATTATATTATCGAAGTAATTGACATTGAAGGTTATAAATTCGATCATGTATTAGACAATGAAGCTTTATCAGGTATTTTAGAAGATGGTAGTATGGAAATCTCATTAATATACAATAAAGTTATTGAAAATGAGATACCTGTACTTCCTGATGATGAAGATAGTGAAAAAGATGAAAATGTCATTATAGAGGATAAGGAAGATTTAGATAAGAGTGAAGTCGATGAAGAGATAAGTAATGATAGTAATTCGAAAGTCCCAAGCACAGGTATAGCTAATATGTCATTTAACTATTTATTAATAATCTTAATGTCATCTACATTATTAGCAATAATTTATTATAATCCGTAAAGTTAATGAAATATAATCTAATTTAAGTACACTATTTATCAGTGTACTTTTTATTTTGTGCAAATAGCCATAAAGTTGACAATAATAGTTAATATTACTTGTTT
>CAYTTS010000101.1:0-1751 GCA_964440875.1 uncultured Erysipelothrix sp.
ATTTTCGCACTTCAAATTTCGAACTAATAAGTGGAAGTTACTTTTTCAATGAACCTGATATTTTTTCACTTATTAAAATAATCTCAAATATCATATTATAATACTGCATCATATGGACAAGTTATTAAAAAACAGTCCGTAGACTGTTTAATATTTTTTCCAAACTACACGATTAATATAGTCTGTATATGATAGGATAATTCTTAAAACTTTGTCTGAAACATTAGTTATATTGTAATCATCAGCAAGTCTTAATGTATCTTCACTCTGAGTCTCTAATACTTCTAAACCCTGCAAGATTCTCTCTTCATTTAAACCAACCATCATAACTGATGCCTCTTCCATTGCCTCAGGTCTTTCGTGAGCCTCACGTAAATTAAGCGCTCTAAACTTAAGAATTGATGATTCCTCACTGATTGTCCCACTATCACTTAAAGTCGCCTTAGCATTCTTCTGAAGGGCAATGTAATCATTAAAACCAAGTGGTTTCAGTGTTTGAATTAATGGATCTAAGGTAATATTCATTTCTTCTAATTTATTACGCGTTCTTGGATGAGTACTAATAATAATTGGAAGTTGATATTTTTTTGCAACAGCATTTAAACTCTCAAAAAGTTTTATAAAATTAACATCATTATTTATATTTTCTTCTCTATGTGCTGAAACGACAAAATAATTATCTTCCACTAAATCTAAACGACTTAAAACATCTGACTCTTCAATTGCTTTTTCATTATGTAATAAAACTTCATACATAGGACTACCTGTTTTAATTATTTGATCAGCAGGTAAACCTTCACTAATTAAATACTCACGAGCAATACTTGAGTATGTTAAGTTAATATCTGATATATGATCTACGATTCGACGGTTAACTTCTTCTGGAACTCTTTGGTCAAAACATCTATTACCAGCTTCCATATGGAATACTGGAACTTTAAAACGTTTTGCAGCAATTGCACATAGACAAGAGTTTGTATCACCTAATACTAAAAATGCATCAGGCATAACTTCCTCAATAACCGGCTCTATATTAATCATAATTTGGCCAATAGTCTTAACTGGACCACTGTGTGCTGAATTTAAGAAGTAATCAGGTTTCTTTAAATTTAAATCTTTAAAGAAGACTTCATTTAATTCATAGTCATAGTTTTGTCCTGTATGAACTAATACAAGATCAATTGCAGAACTTGCTTCTAATTTTCTTATAACCGCAGATAAACGTATAATCTCAGGACGTGTACCTACGACAACCATTACTTTTAATTTTTTCATCTTATTGTCCTAACTTTAATTCATCTTTAATTTGAGTAGTTGAAATATCTTTAGTTCTTGGTAAGTAGACAACTTCACAGTACTCTTTTAAATCATCAAATTTACCTTCCCAATCATCACCCATTACAAATACATCAATATCATGTTCTTGAACATCAGAAACTTTTTGTTCCCAAGTATCTTCGCGAATAACTTCATCAACGTACTTAATAGCTTCTAAGATAAATTTTCTATCTTCATATGAATGATAAGCTTTCTTATCTTTAATAGCATTAAACTCATCAGATGAGATCGCAACTACTAAGTAATCGCCTAAATCCTTTGCTCTTCTTAATATATTAATATGTCCCTTATGTAATAAATCAAATGTTCCGTATGTAATTACTTTTTTCATTTCTTTTCCTCCACTAAGTCAAAATGTGTATCTGTATCACTTGGATCAAACACCTCATTTACCCACATCAGGGTAACTAAAT
>CAYTTS010000102.1:0-1675 GCA_964440875.1 uncultured Erysipelothrix sp.
TATCGATTAAAATGAATGAAATGAAACAACAATAAGCTGAGAAATCAGCTTTTTTATATGTCAGGACTTAATGCATACTATTGCGTGCGCATTTAATTTATTAAATTGTTATCTTGATTGTAGATTAGTATTATATAAAAGGAGGATATATGCTAAAAGACTTAAAATCGTTATGGCACTATCGCTAGTATTTTCAACACTAGCTTTTAGTAATACACTAAGTGCAGAAGAGACTTATACTGAGGTAAACTCAACAGAAGATTTTATTGCTGCTATTGACAGACAAGATCCTAAGATTATTTTAAATGAAAGTATAGTTATTACTGAGAAGATAAATATCAATTATGATCTTGAAATTGAAGGTCTAGTAGGTCCTTTTGGTACGATTGCCGGTTTTAGGTTTGAGGGAGATGTAGAAGGATGGGATAGAAACTTTATACTTCATTTCTACAAGAGCAAATCAACCCTAAGAAATCTTAACTTTACTGGAGGAGATGCTGCACTTTTAGTTAATGGATCAGATCTAACACTTGAAGATGAAATTAGTTTTGATAATCATGAATTTGGAGCTATTGAAGTATCTAAAGGAGAAGGTGTAAGTGAGAAAGGCATTTTAAACTTCGCTGATTCTATTAGACTAGAATATTACGCAGAAAATTATGATACTCCCCTTGTTTGGTTTGACTCAAGTGATAGTGTTATTGTTAATGAAGAAGTATTAACAATGTCTAGAGATGTGGATAAAGGAAATAAAACTCAAAAGTATTTTTATTTAAATTATCAAGAAAATAGTGAAGAAGCAAAATATAGTGAATCATTAATAAAAGATGTTAATGATACAGTAAGAAAATATCCACATATGGCAAGAATGTTTAGAGAAGATAACTTAGTTTTAATGAGATATGAAGATATTTTAGATTGGGAAAATCGTACTGAAGTTGCTGACTTCATATACTTTATTATTACTAATATGAATGAGGGAGTAGAGTTCTCATTTACACATGAAGGAGTAAGATACACAAGAGCAACTGATAGAAAAGTATTATATAAGGCTGCACAAGAAGCTGCTTTAAACTATCGCTTTCAAGGTGGATATATGGATCAAGAAGTCGTGTTGTTTACTGAGTTATTTGTCTACAATGAATCAGGTGTAAGAGGCTATGTAGATATAGTATTCTTAGGTCATATGGAAAATGATCCAGAGTGGGAATTTAATGAAAAATCGGAAACTGAATTTTCTAAAGATCTAGATAATCAAGTTGATAATATTTTTGGTGATAATATAAACTTTGTTTTTGATAAGACTAGTGGAATACTTACGATTAAAGATACTGTGGAAGCGACAACTAGCGATAAGATTGACTTTATTACATTATTTATAAGTAAGTTAGAAGGTGTTAAGTCAATTTCAATTGGAAACTTAGATAAGTTTACACTTACTGATGATCTTAATGACTTACATAAGTATTTAGCGTCATACTTTAATGCTAATGAAAAGTTAAGACTAAGTAGTGTAAAAGATTTTGTAGCAATTACCCTATATGATGAAAATGATGAAGGTGTAGATTATATACTAGAGTTTGCTCAAGTGGATGAAATTGATGCAGAAGAGCCAGGTTTAGTACCCGATGAAAAACCAGATCCAAAAGCAGAAGAGAAACCAAAAGAAGAAGAT
>CAYTTS010000103.1:0-1669 GCA_964440875.1 uncultured Erysipelothrix sp.
TTTTGGATACATTAAATAAACTTCCTAATATAAGTGAACATTGCATCCTTCACAGAGATTGAATAAGAAGTCAATAAGAAATGTCGTTTGATTTTTACCTAATATTTTTGCATAGTGAAAATATCAATTAACGATTAATTAATATTTTATGTTAAAATATAATTATACGAAGAACTCTTCTTTAGAACATACGGCGAATATGATTCTTGTGAGTTTCGTACACCCTGCGATGATTGCGGCCTTTGGAGCTAAACCATCGCTTTTCTTTTTCTGAACAAAATCACGTACAGGATTATTCTCTGCTTTACTTTTACTTGTTCCTGCAACAACAAGATATAGTAGACTTCTCAGCCTATGATTTCCCTTTTTAGTTATACTTAAGTGTTCGCCAAGATAGTTACCAGAAGAGTGGACTGTAGGGTCAATACCAGCATATGCACATAATTTTGACGAACTTTCGAATCTTTCAATTCCTTGAATTTCTGCAGCGATTCTTGCCGCAGTATTTTTTTGTATCCCTGGAATACTCATCAAATATGGATACTCCTTAGTTTTCATACCTAAAGTAATTATTCTATCCAAAAGATTATCTACCTCATTCATTATAATTCTCAACTCTTTTAAATGATTAGAAAAAATAGTAATTAGTACATCATCTTCCCTAACGGGTATTTCAACATCTTTGAAGTATTCTTTAACAAGAATCGCAAGTCTTTGAGCTTTAGGTAATCCACAATAATCCATTTTAAGAAAAAATTCAGTTAATTGTTTTTTACTTTTATTCCTAAGTTTATATGGATTAGGATATCTTGTAATTAAATCAAGAAATGTATTCGTATATACTCCGAAAAGCGTATCGATTCTAGGATATACCATATCTAGGTGTTCTCTATACTTCACTTTCATTTGGACCATTAACTGCATTTTAAAGTTGTAATAAGAGCATAATGTTTTAAGATCACTATACACTTTAGAACTACTGTTAGTTACTCTTAGACGTTTTAAATAGTATACATTCGCTATTGTAGCACAATCAATTTTATCGGTTTTAGTTGGTCTAATTTCACTTTTTCTCATCTTAGCTGATAATAGTGGTGGTATAGCTATATAACTATAATTATTAGACTTACAATATACTTCAATTGGTTTGGAATATGTTCCAGTATGTTCGAAGATTACATATGGTTTTTGATTATTCTGTTCTTTAAGGAAATTGAACAAATTAGAGACTTCTTTAAATCCTGATTTTGTATGTTGAAAGGCAGTAGCCTCAGTAGCAGGAACTCCAGCACTATAAAAACCCTGATAGTGAGAATTACCTTTCGATACATCTATAGCAATGCAAGCTCTTTTATTCTCTCCACTCATAAACTTCACCTCTTTCTATTTTTGTGGTTAATCTTTACTTAATCACATAGATACGAGTTCAATGACTCAATTGAATAAAAACAAGTAATTTAAGAAAATGAGCATTCAGTGTGACGAGCTCTAAGCTCACGACCAAGGACGCTCTTAATAACCACGATAACCATTATCAGTTCTATTTTTCGAGATCAAAAGTCTCATAAGATTTGTTTAGTTGCAGCTAATCAAAAATCAACTGATAATTATATTATAGAATTAAAAAAGACATATCTATACTAAATAGGTATGTCAATATTATATATGT
>CAYTTS010000104.1:0-1639 GCA_964440875.1 uncultured Erysipelothrix sp.
ATTAAAAAAAGGTTTTCTTAGAAAACCTTTTTATTTTGCTCATACATTTTTAAAAAAATACTAAGGGCTAATAAATCTGCACTTCCACCCGGACTAATATTTAACTTAATAAACTCTTCGTTCATAAAATTTAAATGTTCATCTAAATCTATATAATCTTTCTTTGCAAGATTTTTAGCACTTATCAAACCTTCAATACCACCACGCTTGATTATATTAGAATCATTATTACTTTCAATTAACTTTACTAAAGCTAATTTACTACTAGATTCAATATTATCAAGATCAATCAAAGGTATTGCTAGTGAAAACGCATGCGGTATTCCTTGCTCAACTTCTTCTCTAATACCACCAAAACCGTATTGCTTAAATACTTTCTCACCATGTGTTTTATACTCTTCTAAAGATTCTAACTCTTCAAATACTAAACCTTTAGTCATTTCCTTAATTGTAGCTTGCAAGTCTTTTAAACTTGGAAAACCTTTATATGCTATAGCAGCTATAACAACTCCATAAAGAAAGTTGGCACCTTTATGAGTATTGATATTGTTGGTAGCAGTAAACATTGAATCCTCGTTTCGCATTCCAACTAACCTAATCTTATCAAATAATTCTCGTGCACTCCCCTTATGTTTAAGTCCTGTCTCAAAGTAATTATTAAAACCTTGTCTAAGCGCAAAACAACTATCAATAAATGTGAAGTAATCCATATCTGTATGTGATCCATTATCCAAAGGATCAACTAAACCTGGTTTGGGATATAAACTAACTTCAATAATTAATGACTTGATTGCAAGATCAATTAAATAATCATTTTTATTCATTTTTTTCTTTATTCATTTCCAAAGATATAAATTCTTTAGATCTATATAAGTGATCAGTTATTAAATCTTGCATTTCCTCAATATTTCCTGATTTCATAAATTCAAATATTTGGCGGTGCTCATCAATAGCTAATTGTCTTCTATCATCATTCATCAGTGATATATCTCTAAATCTGATTAAATAATCCCTTAATCTATTTTGAATTGAGTTTAAACGTGGCATTTCAGCAAACTCATAAATCATTGTATTGAATTTTTTTGACATCTCTATAACATCGCGAACACGACCCTCTGCTTGAGCCTGTTCAGTTTCGCTAAGTAACTTTTCCATTTCGGCTTCTTTCTCATCAGTTAATAGTACAGTGGCATTTACTGTAGCTAGTATCTCTAAAGCATGTCGAATTTGATATATTTCATCAACATCTTTTTGAGAAAACTGAGTAACCATAATACCAAAATTCGGAACATGTCTTACGATACCTTCATCTTGAATACGATGTAAAGCTTCTCTAATCGGTGTTCTACTAACATTTAATGCATCTGCGTAGTTTTTTTCGTTGATACGTTCTCCCATTGGTATAACACCTTTTATTATTGCTGATCTTAATCCTTCATATATTATTTGGTTTAATGGTTTGTTTTGAGTTAAATCAATCATCTCAATTACTTCTCCCATGTAATCTTCCATAACTACCTCCTAGTATCATTATAATCACATTATACCCTAAGCGATTAAAAAGGTCTATTTCCTTGTATTTTGGATCGTGTAAAATGTGTGTGGGAATACAAAAAGCGATAAATCATCTATAATCAAG
>CAYTTS010000105.1:0-1590 GCA_964440875.1 uncultured Erysipelothrix sp.
TATAGTATTATAATTATAGGAAACATAAGTGAGTGTGAAATATGAAGAAGAATAAGAAGACGAATGTGATGAGGGTGTTGGATAGTTATGGTGTTGAATATGAAGGACACTTTAATATTGATGTTGATGATAGTGCTGGTCGTAAAAGGTTAAGAGCTCAGGGTAATGTTTTTAAGACCTTAGTTACGATTTCTAAGAGTAATGATTTATATGTATTTGTTATTCCTTTGGATGAGTCACTTGATTTAAAGAAGGCGGCTCTTGTTTCTAATGAGAAGAATCTTACTATGCTTCCTCAGAAGGATTTATTGAAGTATACAGGTTATATGCACGGTGGCTGTTCACCGATAGGTATGAAGAAGGAGTATCGAAGCTTTATTGATAATAGTGCTAAGAATTTTGAGTTTATTGCCATAAGTGGTGGTAAAGTTGGTACACAAGTTGAGATTGCTAGCGATGATCTACTTAAAGTAATTTCTTTTGAGTATGCGGATTTAATTAAATGATATAGATTATTGATTATGAATATTTATCAATAGAAATAAACACTTGATTTGGTAAGTAATAATGTCTTTGGAAACAATGATATGATTACTTACTTTTTAACAGTTATAGTGTGAAAAATGCTTTTTTTAACAATCAGCTATGCTATAATACAAGGAGTTGTGCTGGAGGTTATATGAAAAAGTATATGGATTTAATTCCTGGTATTTTACTTGCTATTGGACTAGCGATTGTTGCTAAGTTTATTAGTAATTTAATTCCAATGAATTTATTGAGTGCGGGGGTTATTGCTTTATTAATTGGGATGTTTATTAATCCTTTAATTAGAAAGTATGATGGCTTATTTAAGGGTTTAAAGTTTACTTCGAGTGTTATCTTGAAGTTAGCGATTATATTTATGGGTGCATCATTAAACTTCACGCAGGTTATGAGTGTTGGTAAGGTTTCTTTAATTGTTATGACATTTACCTTACTTACAGCTTTTGGTGGGGGTTATCTTGTTGGTAAGCTCTTTGGTATGGATTGGCGCTTGTCTAGTCTTATATCGGCAGGAACAGGTATTTGTGGTGGTTCTGCGATTGCCGCGATTGCGCCATCAATTAAAGCTAAGACTAGTGATATTGCTTATGCGATATCAGCTACATTCTTATTTGATATCTTAATGGTAGTAGCATTTCCAATAATGGGTCGCTACTTAGGAATGAGTGATCTTGGTTTTGGTTTATGGACTGGAACCGCAGTTAATGATACATCAAGTGTTGTTGCGGCGGGATATGCATTCTCAGAGATTGCTGGAAATTATTCTATTATCGTAAAGTTAACAAGAACTTTATCAATAGTACCGGCAGTATTAATATTCTCATATATTAATACTAAGGTTGAAAGTAAGAGTGATCATAAGAGTGCTAAATCAAGTCGCGTTAGTCTAAAGAAAATATTCCCATGGTTTATTATCTTCTTCTTACTGATGGTAAGCTTAAAGAGTATTGGTCTGATATCCGATGATTTAAGTTCACTCTTATCCTCAATTAGTAAGTTTGCGATGATAATGTCACTTGGATCAATTGGTTTAAATACAAACTTCAA
>CAYTTS010000106.1:0-1589 GCA_964440875.1 uncultured Erysipelothrix sp.
CATTATCATCACCTCCATTTATATAGCCCTGGACATAGTACTCTATGATTCGACCGTGATAAATTATAGCATATTATCTTTTACTTACAAGTTTAATCATTAGTAAGCGAAGTCTTTACGTTTTAATATTTGATAGTTAATAAATGTTAGTAAGATAATAGAAACAATTAAGACGATAACTCCATTTAAATACGTGTAAGGTATTGTCCCCATTAAGAGTGCGGTTGGGGATAAGAAAGTAAATGGGATAAATTTTAATACTTTACTTCCAATGAAAAATTGGTTAATAAGATTTGTTGACGCAAGTGTTATAAAGAGGACAGTAATGTTTAAAGCTGCTGAGTCAAAAGTTAAACTTAATAGTGTACTTAGTGAGGCAACAAATATTATAACGATAAAGAAGTAGGAAATACTTAAAGTAATATAAGTCGTTAGTGAAATCATCAGGACTGATCTCGCTGAGAAATAGTCAATACAGTTGTATACTTGATTAAAGGAAGCATCGGTTGTATCAACTGGAAAACTCATAACTGGAGCTAGCTCACAAAAGTCTTTATATCTACTATGTGTAATTGGACTATATATTGAATCAGCAGAAATAAATCTAACGTACTCTTTAGTTGGTGTAAAAGTAAATAGGGTATTTCTTGAAACATAGACTGGATAGTTAATAGCATCATAGCCATTATAAATATATAGAATTATTGCTGTTAATATAATTGGGGCAAATACAAAAATCGTTATTGCGATAATTGCTGATGAAGTTTTAGTAATAACATATCTAAATCTATTTGTCGGTACTGTTAAAATATTTTTAAAGACACCAGATTTATAATCACGATAGAAACTATCAAAGATTAACAGTATCATAACTACTATTAAAAAGAAGAAATAATCATTTAAGTAGTTAGCAATAAAGAATGATGATGTTAAGGTATATTTAACATCTAGTGGATAATTATTTAGGTAGTTTACATATGTTTCATATAAATCAATTACGCGCTTATTATAATCACTTAAGCCTCTATTAGTATCTTTGAGTACTAAGTCATCATAATTACTCGCTAACTCATTATCAACGAAGTCAATTATATGTTTTACTTCATCAACTTTAATACTTTTTTCTTCTATCAATGCGACAAGTTCAGGATTACCTTCATCTAAGTAGTTAATAAAGTCTTTAATACTTGCGTTTAAGACATAGAGTTTCAATTTGTAAAATTCTTCTAAATCATCTTCCATTAATAAGTTCTCTAAAAAACTCTTGTATACCTTAAAATTAGCACAATCATTTTCATCATTATCATATTGAAACTCAGGAAATTGGCTATAGTCGATGTAACAAGTATCGTTAAATTGATGAGTAAGTGTATATATGTTTACTAAGGAATCGTTTTTATATGGATCGGCCTGAGAATCAAAAAGCGGTGTGTAAACTCGATCTGGAAGTTCAGGAAGTTGATGTCTTGTATCACTGGCGATAAAGTTAATAATTGTCAAAAAGACCATAGTTAAAAGTAAGAATGATTTCTTACTCTTTAAAATTCTTTTAACATCTTGTAATATCCACTTAATCATAATCTTTCCCT